>JBBRZD010000048.1:0-13992 GCA_038237055.1 Lysobacterales bacterium
ATCACGGCCGAAGACGTCGGCATCGACGTCAATGACATGGACTGGGTGTTCCGCGAAACCGAATTCGTCACCGGCGTGCATCAGGTGCACGGCGGCTCGGGCGATCCGTCGCCGTTCACCGCATTCGGCACGCTGCAGGGCCTGATGGCTGCACTCAGTCACAAATTCGGCAACGAAGACGTCGGCAAGTACAGCTATGCGGTGCAAGGCGCCGGCCACGTCGGCATGGAATTCATCAAGCTGCTGCGCGAACAGGGTGCGAAGGTGTTCGTCACCGACATCAACAAGGAACTCGTGCAGAAAGCGGTCGACGATCACGGCTGCACCGCGGTCGGACTCGATGAAATCTACGATGTCGACGCAGACGTCTACAGCCCGTGCGCGCTTGGCGGCACGCTGAACGATAAAACCATCGACCGCATCAAGGCGAAGGTCGTCTGTGGCGCCGCGAACAACCAGCTCGCAACGGATGAAATCGGCGATGAACTCACGCGTCGCGGTGTGCTGTATGCGCCCGACTATGCAGTCAACGCCGGCGGCGTGATGAACGTGTCGCTCGAGATCGACGGCTACAACCGCGAGCGTGCGATGCGCATGATGCGCACGATCTATCTGAACCTTTCGCGCATCTTCCAGATCGCCGAACGTGACGGCATCCCGACCTACAAGGCGGCTGATCGCATGGCCGAAGAGCGCATCCTGGCGATCGGCAAAATCAAGCTGCCGACGATGGGCAATAACGGACCGCGCTTCCTCGGTCGCATGCGCGGCCAGTAGGTTGCAGCGTTGGCTTCAACTAGAAAGGCGTCGCAATGCGACGCCTTTTTTTATTGACCGCCACGTGCCGACGCAACATCAAAGCGATTGGGCGCTATGATTCCGCATTAATCCCCCGAATTCGACGGACCACGCATGCGCCCTTTTCCCCTCGGTGAAGAACTCGACCTGCTGCGCGAAAGCGTGCATGCCTTCGCGGAGAAGGAAATTGCGCCGCGCGCAGATTCGATCGATCGCGATAACGCATTTCCGTCCGACCTGTGGAAAAAGTTTGGCGACATGGGCCTGCTCGGGATCTCCGTGTCGAGCGAGTACGGCGGATCGGACCTCGGTTATCTCGCCCATGTGGTGGCGATGGAGGAGATTTCGCGCGCTTCCGGTTCCGTCGGCCTGTCGTACGGCGCGCACTCGAACCTGTGCGTGCAGAACATCGCCAAGAACGCGAGTGAAGAACAAAAGAAAAAATATCTGCCCAAACTCTGCAGTGGCGAACACGTGGGTGCGCTGGCGATGAGCGAACCGGGTGCGGGTTCCGACGTGGTCGGCTCGATGACCTGTCGCGCCGAGCAGAAAGGGGGTGTGTGGGTCGCAAACGGCACCAAGATGTGGATCACCAATGGTCCCGACGCGGACGTGCTGCTGGTCTACATGCGCACGGCGCACCGCCCCGCCGGATCGCGTTGCATGACTGCTTTTATCGTCGAGAAGGGCATGAAGGGATTCTCGACCGCACAGAAGCTCGACAAGCTCGGCATGCGCGGTTCCAACACGTGCGAACTTGTGTTCGATAATTGCGAAATACCCGACGCCAACCGCGTCGGAGAGGTCAACGAAGGTGTGCGCGTACTGATGAGCGGACTCGACACCGAACGTCTGGTGTTGTCCGGCGGTCCCATCGGCCTGATGCAGGCTGCGCTCGATGCCGCCCTGCCCTATGTGCGCGAGCGCAAGCAGTTCAACGCGCCGATCGGCACCTTCGGCATCATGCAGGCGAAGATCGCCGACATGTATACATCGCTGCAATCTTCACGCGCATACGCGTACATGGTCGCGCAGAACTACGACCAAAACATCAAATCGCGCATCGATCCCGCCTCGTGCCTGCTGCATGCGTCGCAAAGCGCGGTGCAGGTAGCCTTGGAAGCAATCCAGGCGCTCGGCGGCAATGGCTACATCAACGAGTATCCGGTCGGTCGCATCCTGCGCGACGCAAAACTTTACGAAATCGGCGCCGGCACCAACGAAATTCGACGCATGCTGATCGGGCGCGAATTGTTTCACGGCAAGTCCTGAGAGTCGCGCCCATATACGCCTGCAGCACCACGCCGGGTGCTTTCCACGCCTGATATTTGGCGAGGGTTGCCGTCGGCGGGATCCGGCGCCGTATCCCGCAACCAACACTGCAAGCGTCTGCTCGATGCAGTCTTCCAACCCACGTTAGTCGGAGTACACTCGACTTGTCCTTGGGGATAGACGCAATGGGCCGAGTGGACGACAGCCTCAAATTTTCCGCAATCGATTCCAGGGAAGCGTCACCCTGGAAAGTCCTGATTGTGGACGACGAGCCGGAGGTCCATGAGGTCACCCGGCTGGTTCTAGGTGGTTTCCAGTTCGCCGATCGCCGGCTGCAGTTCCTCAGTGCACACAGTGCCGCTGAAGCGCGCACGCTCCTGCTCGAACATCCCGATACTTCCGTCGTACTACTCGATGTCGTGATGGAATCGGAGCAGGCGGGCCTGCATCTCGTGCGCAGCATCCGCGGCGAACTCGACAACCCGTTCGTACGCATCGTGTTGCGCACCGGCCAAGCCGGGCAGGCGCCGGAGCAGGATGTCATCGCCGAATACGACATCAACGACTACAAGGAAAAAACTGAGCTCACGGCGACCCGACTCGCCACGACGATGTATGCGGCACTGCGGGCGTATCGCGATATGCGCACGATCGAGGCCAACCGGCTTGGTCTGGAAAATGTGATTCGCGCATCGGCGCAGGTGTTCACGCGACAGAATTCGCATGAATTCGCCTCTGCCGTGCTTGCACAGCTTGCGGTGCTCGTCGGCGTCGAACGCAGCGCGCTGTACTGCACCGTCGATCATCGAAGCGATCCGCCTGAGCATTTCCGCATCGCCGCGGCGACCGGCGACTACCGCGCCCTGGTCGACAGCAATGCCGACGAACGACTGCCCGCAGCGATCACGCATTCGCTGCAAAAGGCGTACCGCGATCAGAACCATCAATTCAACCGCGACCACTACGTGCTTCACTTCATCGACAGCCAGCAGAGCGAAAGCCTGCTGTTCGTTGGCGAGAGCCGGAATCTATCGCCACTTGATTACAAGCTGGTCGAATTGTTCTGTACGAATGTCTCCATCGCGTTCGAGAACCTGCACCTCAATGACGAATTGCTCTCGTCCCAACTGGAAATGGTCTACATGCTTGCCGGTGCAGCGGAGACGCGTTCGCAGGAGACCGCGAATCATGTGCGCCGCGTCGGCCTGCTCGCGGAAATGCTCGGTCGTGCACTGGGTCTTCCTGCGTCTTTTTGCGAGACGCTGCGCTTTGCCGCCCCACTGCACGACATTGGCAAGATCGGCATTCCCGATCCGATTCTCAACAAGCGCGGCGCGCACACGCCCGAAGAAGCCGTGGTAATGCGCACACACGCGGAACTCGGTGCAAAACTGCTGGGCAATTCGCAAAAACCCGTACTACGTCTCGCAGCCGAGATCGCCTCGTCGCACCACGAAAACTGGAATGGCAGTGGATACCCGCTGGGACTTACCGGCACGGACATTCCCATCGGCGGTCGTATCACGATGGTCGCCGACGTATTCGACGCGCTTGGAAGCCGGCGTTGCTACAAGGATTCATGGCCGCCCGAGAGAATTCGCGAATTCATGCTCGAACAGCGTGAGAGCAAGTTTGATCCCGAAGTCGTCGACTGCCTTTTTGAGTGCTGGGACCAAGCGATGGAACTGCGCGAGAAAATGCCGGACTGATCAGCTTCACGCACTTATTGATATCGCTCCCGGATTGAACCGAATGTGGAAACGCGCACCCCGTCCAGGCGCGCTTTCGCAATCGATGCTGCCACGCAATACCTGTGTGACCAGGTTGTAGACGATGTGCATGCCCAGGCCCGATCCGCCCTGGCCGCGACGCGTTGTGAAAAACGGCTCGAACACGCGCGCCCTGATGGCCTCTTCCATGCCGCGACCGTCGTCGGCGTAGTCGATCAGAATGTCACCGCCATCGCGCGTGGCGTCGATTCGAATGGTGCCAGCACTGGCCGCTTCCAGTCCGTGAATCAGCGAGTTCATGACCAGATTCGTGATCACCTGGTAAAGCGCGCCGGGCGCCGTTTCCACGATCAGGCCCGGTGGACAATGCAGCTCGATCCGGTGCGGCGTCTTTTTCAACGTCGGCCCGAGCGTCGTCAAGATTTCGTTGAGGCTGGCACACAGATCGATGATGCGGCGATCCTCACTCGACTGGTCCACGGCAACCTGCTTGAAGCTCTTCACCAGCCGATCAGCGCGCTGCAGGTTGCGCAGGATCATGTCCGAACTCTCGCTCGCCATACGCTGAAAGCGTTCCAGGTCCGTGCGGTTCAAGGTGCCGCCGTCGATCAGACGCGACATGCGCCGTGCTTCTTCCTGCAAGTGGGAGGCCGCAGTGACGCCGATGCCGAGCGGCGTGTTGATTTCGTGCGCAATGCCGGCAACCATGCCGCCCAAGGATGCGAGTTTCTCCGCTTCGAGCAGTTGGCGTTGAGCCAGCGTGAGCCGTTCGAGCGTTTTGCGCAGTTCGAGGTTCGCACCTTGAAGGGCTGCAGTGCGTTGCTCGACGCGCGACTCCAGCTGCTCGTTGAGGATGCGCAGCGCGCCCAATGCCTGTTTCAGCGCATTGATGTCGGTGTTGGTGCCGGTCATGCGCAATGCATTTCCGCCCGCATCGCGCTGAACAACACGACCTCGGGTCAGGATCCATACCCAGTCCTGCGACCGGTTCGGTGTGCGGTAACTCGCCTCGAAGACCGGATTTCGTCCTTGCACATGATCGCTCCACGCACGATCGAAGCCGGCTGCGTCGTCCGGATGCACGAAAGGCCGATAGCCGTGCACCGTTTGCTCCATCGTTTCGTGCGACACGGCGAGATGGTCGAGCTGGTTGTCACGCCGCAATACGCCGCTGGTCAGATCGATGTCCCACAACTCTGCCCCACTTCCCCACAGCGCAAGCTTCAGCCGCTCCTCGGACTGACGCACGATCTTCTGCACCTGCTCGCGCTCGCGTCGGTTGTTGCGCAATTTCAGCGCTACCAACGCAAACAACGCGGCGGCCAGCAGCGCGTAGGCGAGCTTGGCCCAGCCCGACCACCATGGCGCCGGCAACACGCTCAACTCGATAGTCGCCTCCTGCTTGCTCCAGGGCTGGCCCGGGTAGCGCGCGCGTACGCGCAAGTGATAGTCGCCGGGCGCGATGCGCGTATAGGTAGCCGTGCGCAAGCTCGCGTCCGTCTCGATCCATTCCGTATCGTGCGGTTCAAGGCGATACGCAAATATCAGGCTGCCGGGCGCGAAGGCGGCGGGTGCCCCGTAGTTGATCGAGAGCATGCTCTGTCGGTAGTTCAGCACAATGCGGCCGCCGCTCCAGAGCGTCTGCTCAAGGGGCGACTGTGGGTCGCGCCAGCGCGGTAGCACGGGCGTGTTGAACAGTCGTAACTCGGTCAGGACCGGCACGGGCACGGGAAGCTGCTGCACCTGCTCTGGATCGAAGATCGTGGCAGCGACCGGACCACCGAAAATGATGCGGCCATCGTGAGCCTGGTGAACGGCCGCTATGAAATATCCTTGCGGGGAAGCGCCCTGATCTGCTCCGAGGTTGACGATGCTGTGATCGCGCGGGTCGTAGCGAGAGATGCCGACCGTGGTGCTCATCCACAACCGGCCCGCTTCGTCCTCCGCGATACCGCCAATGGAGTCGGACGCAAGGCCCGCCCGCGTGTCGATCATGTCGAATCGCGCACCGCTTGCATCGTGTTGCAACAAGCGCTCCAGACCGCCGCCGGTTGTACCGATCCAAAGCTGGCCCTTACGGTCTTCGTGCAAATCGGTGACCGAGTTGGCACCGAGTGATGACGGGTTGCTTGGATTGCTGGTGAAATGCTGCGCATGACCCGTTGCGGGATCGAGCAGATCAAGACCGCTGCGAGTGGAACCGATCCACATGGCACCATCGCGCGTCTGCGTGATCGCATAGACACCGCCGGCTGCAAGGCTGTCTGGCGCACCATCGACATGAGCATAGTGGCGAAATGCGCTGCATCCGGCGCACAGCGCATCGACGCCGCTGGCCACCGTTCCAATCCAGAGCGTGCCCTTGCGATCGAAATACAATCGCATGATCTCGTCGGAAGCCAGGCTCGACGGATCGGCTGCATTGTGGCGATGGTGCTCGAAACCGCTGCCATCGCTGCGCAGCTTTTCGAGTCCACCGCCGCGCGTCGCTACCCATAGCGCGCCATCCGGGCCGCGTATCGTCGCAATGACGAAGTTGTGCGCAAGGCTGTCGGGCTTGTCCGGCTGATGGACATAGCGTTGGAGCAATCCGGCATCGAGATCGAAATGGCTCAAGCCGCCATTTTCGGCAGTCCCGAACCAGAACGTGCCGTCGTCATCGGCCTGTACGGACAGCACCGAGCCGCCCGGCAACGCCTTGGGTCCTGTGCCCGTATGCACGGACACGAATCCGGCCGTGCGCGGGTCGAACACGCTGACGCCATTGCTCCATGTACCTACCCAGATCTGTCCGTCGCGATCCTCGAACAGGCTGAAGGCGCGATTGCCGGCCAGTGAATCGGGTTGCCCGGCCGAGTGCCGAAATGAATCCATGCGCCGCGTCTGCGGGTTGAGCCTCGAAAGGCCTGCGTTCTCGCTGCCAAACCAGACTGAGCCTTGGTGATCGACCAGCACATGGGTGACGTCTGCATCGACCAGCGGCGGTGTGGAGTTGGCATCGAAATGATCGATCTCGATACCGCTGGCATTGAATCGATACAGACCTTGTTTGGACGCGGAAACCCACACATCTCCGCCGGCGGATTGCGCCAGCGCGCCCACCACCAAATGAGCGCCCGATTGCGCGGGCCATTCGTGCAATTGTCCGCTGGCGCGATCGCAACGGAAAACGCCGGTGCTGGTGCCGAGAAGGAGGCCGCCGTCATCCAGCTCCAGAATGGCCTCCATATGTTCCAAATCGTCGCTTCTACAGCGCGATTCCACGAAATTCGAAGCAGCTTCGTCAAAGTACTGCAGTCCGTGGCCGCGCGCGGCGGCCCAAACCGTGCCGCTGGCGTCCTGGAACAGCACGCTGACGAACTCGCTGCCAATGGCATCGGCGCGTTTGGCATCGGGTCGGAAATTCTCGAAACGATCCAGACGCGCGTCGTAGCGACTGATGCCGCCGGTGGTGGTGGCAATCCACAAGCGCCCTTCGCGATCCAGCAGAAGTCGACGCAGATTGTTCGCAGCAAGCGACCACGGATCGGCGCGATCGTGCTTGTAGACGCGAAACCCGTAACCATCGTAACGATCGAGGCCGTCCTGGGTAGCAACCCAGATGAAACCCTGAGCGTCCTGCACGATGTCCAGCCCGGTTGCCTGCGACAAGCCCTGCGCGACCCCGATGTTGCGAAAGCGCACGCGCTCCACACCGGTGCTGTCGTCGACGTCGACACGCGCGAACGCTGCGCCAGCGCCAATTGCTGCCACCAGCCCGACGGCCAAGCATGCCGCCCATCGCATCGCCCAGAGCCCCCTGTCGTGCATGTGCTGAGGCTAGTCCTCCGCAGGCCAACAACACAAGCGCAACCCATCACCAAGCGAATTGCCGCGCCGCAACAGCACGCGCATAATCGTAGCGTTTCGGCGCGGACCTTCGGCCCGCTGTCGCATTGCCCCTCACTAAAATCGCCTTATGGAGGTTTCCATGTCCGACATCGTCATCGTTGGTGCCAAGCGCACAGCGATCGGTTCCTTTCTCGGCCAGTTCACCGGCGTGCCGACGCCAACGCTCGGCGCCACTGCGATCAAAGCCGCGCTCGCGCAGTCGGGCATAGCGGCCAGCGACGTTTCGGAAGTCATCATGGGCTGCGTGCTGCCGGCCAATCTCGGTCAGGCGCCCGCGCGCCAGGCGGCGCTGGCCGCGGGTGTGCCGGTTTCGGCGGGCTGCACCACGATCAACAAGGTCTGCGGTTCCGGCATGAAGGCAATCATGCTCGCGCATGACCTGATCAAGGCAGGTTCCGCGCAGATTGTGGTGGCCGGCGGCATGGAGTCGATGAGCAATGCACCGCACATGATTCCCAATTCGCGCACCGGTAATCGCTATGGCAATTTCGAAGCGGTCGACCACATGGCTTGGGACGGGCTGACCAACCCCTACGACGGCAAGTCGATGGGCGTGTTTGCCGAGAATTGCGCCGACAAATATTCGTTCACGCGCGAGCAACAGGATGCGTTCGCGATCGAATCGGTCAAGCGCGCGCAAGCGGCCATCGCTTCCGGCGCCTTCGCGGACGAAATCGTTGCGGTCAAGGTGAGCACCCGCAAGGGCGACGTCGAATTCGCCACCGACGAACAGCCGGGCAAATCCGATATCGCGAAGATTCCGACCCTCAAACCCGCATTCCGCAAGGAAAACGGCACGGTCACGGCAGCTAGCTCGTCGAGCATCTCGGATGGCGCAGCCGCGACCGTCGTGATGAGCGCGGATGATGCGAAAAAGCGTGGCATCCAGCCTCTCGCGCGCATCGTCGGTCACGTCACCCATTCGCAGGAACCGGAATGGTTCACCACCGCGCCGGTCGGCGCGATCCAGAAACTGCTGAAGCAGGTAGGCTGGAGCGTCGCGGACGTCGACTTGTTCGAGGTCAACGAGGCATTCGCAGTCGTTGCGATGGCGCCTATCAAGGAGCTCGGCATTGCGCACGAGAAAATCAACGTCAACGGCGGCGCCACCGCGCTCGGCCATCCGATCGGCGCCAGCGGCGCTCGCCTTGTTGTAACCTTGATCAACGCTCTCAAGGCGCGCGGCGGCAAGCGCGGTATCGCCACGCTTTGCATCGGCGGCGGCGAGGCTACCGCAGTCGCCCTCGAACTAGCTTAATATTCGGCCGCTCCAAATCGCTTTGGCAGAACGGGCACACGCCCCTCGTACCCTCACTCGAAAAGGAAGACTTCCGATGAACTTCAAGCATATCGCGCTCGCCACCGCCCTCATGACCGCGCTGGCCGCATGCAGTGACAACGCCCAGCAGGAGGCGCAGGAAGCAGCCGACAAGGCAGCCGTGGCGACCAAGCAGGCTGCTGCCGATGCCCAAGCCGCTGCGAAGAAAGCTGCGGACGCAACCGCTGCTGCTGCAAAGCAGGCAGCTGACGCCGCCAAGCAGGCTGTGGATGCCACCAAGGATGCCGCCGGTACCGCGAGCGCTGCCGTGAGCACCGCTGCGGTGCAGGCCGCCGACGCCAGCAAGGAAGCCGCCGACAAGGCGAAGGATTCCGCCGCCAATGCGATGGCCGCGAGCAAGGCAGCCGCCAGCGACGCTGGCGATGCGATGAAGGCGAGCGCGAAATCCGCCATGCAGTCGGCAAAGGACGCTAAGGCTGCCGACGCGCCGCCCGCCAAGAAAGAGTAATCGACCCGCGCGAACTCGCGCGATTCGATGACGCGCCGGCCGCCTCGTGCGGCCGGTTGCGTTTCTGGCCTGTGAAGACGCCGATACCCCGGCGCTTTCGCAAAATCCAACGCTATGGTTTCATCCGCGCTCGCCGCCGCAGGACCCAGCATGACGCCCATCGACAGCAAGATCGATACACGCAGCCCGGATTTCCGGGACAACGCCGACCAACTGCGCGAAACGGTCGAGCAGTTGCGCACCGAGCTCGCCAAAGTGGCGCTCGGCGGCGGCGACAAGGCCCGCAACAAGCACACCGAACGCGGCAAGCTGCTGCCGCGCGAGCGCATCCGCGCGCTGCTCGATCCGGGCTCGCCTTTCCTTGAACTCTCGCCGCTTGCTGCACATGGCATGTACGACGACGCGGCCCCCTGCGCGGGCGTGATCACGGGCATCGGTCGCGTTAACGGCATCGAGGTGCTGGTCATTGCCAACGACGCCACGGTCAAGGGCGGCACCTATTTCCCGATGACGGTGAAGAAGCATTTGCGCGCGCAGGAAATCGCGCTTGAGAATCGCCTGCCCTGCGTCTATCTGGTCGACTCCGGCGGCGCGTTCCTGCCGCTGCAGGATGAGGTGTTTCCGGACAAGGAACATTTCGGCCGCATCTTCTACAACCAGGCGCGCATGAGCGCGCTCGGCATTCCGCAAATCGCCGTCGTGATGGGCTCGTGCACCGCAGGCGGCGCCTACGTGCCGGCGATGAGCGACGAGACGATCATCGTCAAGGAACAAGGCACGATCTTCCTTGGCGGCCCACCGCTGGTGAGGGCGGCGACCGGCGAAGTCGTCGACGCGGAGACGCTGGGCGGCGCGGACGTGCACACCTCGATCTCCGGAGTCGCCGATCACTTTGCCGAGAACGATGCGCATGCGCTGGACATCGCACGCGGCATCGTCGCGAGCCTGAATCGAAAAAAGACGATCGCGCTCGCCTTGCGCGAGCCGCGCGAGCCGCTGCACCCGGCAGAGGAACTCTACGGCTGCGTGCCGCGCGATACGCGCATTCCGTTCGATATTCGCGAAGTCATCGCACGCATCGTCGACGGCTCCGAGCTGCAGGAATTCAAGGCGCGCTACGGCAAGACCCTGATCACCGGCTTCGCACACATCCACGGCTATCCGGTCGGCATCGTTGCGAACAATGGCATCCTGTTCGCCGAGTCCGCGCTCAAGGGCGCGCACTTCATCGAGCTGTGCAACCAGCGCAATGTGCCGCTGGTATTCCTGCAAAATATTACCGGCTTCATGGTCGGCAAAAAATACGAACAGGCCGGCATCGCGAAAGATGGCGCGAAAATGGTGACGGCAGTCGCGTGCTCGCACGTGCCCAAGTTCACCGTCGTCGTGGGCGGCAGTTTCGGCGCCGGAAATTATGCGATGTGCGGCCGCGGCTACCAGCCGCGCTTCCTGTGGATGTGGCCGAACGCGCGCATCTCCGTGATGGGGGGCGAACAGGCGGCGAGCGTGCTCGCAACCGTGAAGCGCGACGGCATCGAAGCCGCCGGCAAGACCTGGTCGAAGGATGAGGAAGAAGCGTTCAAGGCGCCGATTCGCGATCAGTACGAACGCCAGGGCCATCCCTACTATGCCACCGCACGCCTGTGGGACGACGGCATCATCGATCCGGCCGACACGCGTCGCGTGCTCGGGCTTGCGTTGTCCGCGAGCCTCAATGCACCGATCGAACAAGGCCGTTTTGGCGTGTTCCGCATGTGAGGGCGACCATGGCGCGGGCACTTCAGCTTCCGCGCGCATGCATGACAACTACATCAGCACGAGTTCCTCGGCCGACGTTGGATGGATGGCGACGGTCGCATCAAGGTCGGCCTTGGTCGCTCCCATTTTTAGCGCGACGGCGAAGCCCTGAATGATTTCGTCGGTTGCGCTGCCGAACAGGTGGATACCGACGATGCGTTCATCGGCACCGACGCAGACCAACTTCATCAACGTCTTCTCCTCGCGCTGTGCCAGTGCAAGCAGCATCGGTCGAAAGCTGCAGCGATACACCTTGACTGCATCGCCATGCAGTTTGCGCGCATCCATTTCGCTCAGGCCCACCGTCGCCAGTGGCGGATGCGAGAAGACGACCGTCGCGATATTCGCATAGTCGAGTTTCGCGTCGGCGTTGCCACAAAATACACGATCGGCGAGTCGGCGCGACGCCGCAATCGCAACCGGCGTGAGTGCGATGCGTCCACTGACATCACCGACGGCATACACCTGCGACGCAGTCGTGTTCTGCCATTCGTCGGTGACGACGAATCCGTTCGCGTCCAGCGCAATGCCGGCACGATCCGCGCCGATGTCGGTCGTGTTCGGCGTCCTGCCGATGGCCCAGATCAATTCGTCGAATCCCTTCGCGATCTCGCCACCTGAAAATTGCAGCGCATAACCATCAGCGTCGCGCGATGCTTCGCTCGGGTTGTGCCCGAACTTGATATCGATCCCGCGCATACGCATTGCCTGTGCGAGCGCATCACCAAGCTCGTGATCGAATGTGCGCAACAAACGATCACTCCGTGCAAACAGGCTCACTTGCGCACCGAGCGCGCACAGCACCCCAGCCAGCTCGACGGCTATGTAACCGCTGCCCACCACTGCGACACGGCGCGGGCATCGGCGCAACGCGAAGAAGCCATCCGAGTCGATGCCCAGGTCGGCACCCGGAATCTGTATCCGTTGTGGCCTTGCACCCGTCGCGACCAGCAGATGCGCCGCACTGAATTCATGTTTTCCTGCAACGATGCGGTTTGGCGCGACAAACTGTCCGCGTTCACAGATCAGCTTGATGCCAAGATCGCTGAAGCGTCGTTTATAACTCACATGAATGTTCGCGATGTAGCTGCTGCGGCGCGTGACGAAGGCTTCCCAATCCAGCGCCCCGGGCGTCAGATCGAAGCCTATTTCGTGCGCGAGTTGTTGCGCCTCGGCCAGTTCGGCCGCAATCCACATCGCCTTCTTCGGTACGCAACCCACGTTGACGCAGGTCCCGCCGAGCGCACCGGGTTCGAGTACTGCCACCTTCGCACCATGCCTCGCGGCACGAATCGCCATCGCGATGCCGCCGGACCCCGCGCCAAGCACGATGAGATCGAAGTGTCTGTTGTCCATCGATGAATACCTGCTTTCGCGTCAGCCGAACGATGCCCGTGCAATCTACTTCGACGTCACCGAAGACGCGGCAGCGATCGGCAGCGATAACGCACTCGGATGTGCGCCGTCGTGATACAAGCTCACCGTGACCTTGCGCGCATCCTTGCCCGATTCACCGCTGACGATACCGCCACTGTTGTAGTTCTTTTCCGCATACATCGAATTCATCGGCCCGATCGCGAGGCGCAGACGGCTGCCCTTGGAAATGCGACGCGCGACGAAGGTGAAGTGATCGAAGTCGTAGCGCTCGATCGCGCCGGGTTTGACGAGAACCGCCTCGCGCGGTCCGTGCCGATAGCGTGCGCGCAGCGCGTCACTGGTCAGGAACACGCTGCTGCCATCGGACTTCATCTCGAACACACTGACCCCGATGTCCGTGTCGGGCTGATCGAGCGAAATCCATGCGGACAGTTTGAAGAATCCGGCCAGGTCGGTATCGGCCGCGAACAGTGGCGAGTGGTAGAAGAGCGCCTTGTCGGCATTCATCATCAGACCGCGCTGATCGGTGAGACCGTTGTCCGAAGTCGCTTCCTCGGCCTCCCATTTCGCCGAACTGACATCAAGCGGATCGTAGATATAGCGATCGGCGCTGCCGCTGCCGGGTTTCTCCTGCTTGAGGTCGCCTGCTGCGAATACGTTGTTCGCGCGACCGCCGACCGAATCGAGATACCACGCATCGTGCCGCGCGCTGACGGCATCGAGGGTCGGCGCGTAACGCCAAGCCTCTTCACCGGTTACGTAGAACGCGACCTTGTCCTTGAGGAATTCGGGTTTCGCTGCGCCCTTCATCGTCCAGTCGTACCAGCTCGCGTGCAGCGCATTCATGTCGAGCAATGCAGCCGGACCGAACTTGAGTCCGCCAACGTCGGACTTCGGCGTGCGCGTGCCGGGATGGTCCCATGGGCCGATGATCAGGTAGTGCTTCGCCTTTGCGTCGGCCGAGCCGAACTGCATGTGCTCGCGATAGTAAGCGAGCGCACCGGGCTGATCGCCGTCGTACTGGCCGCAGATGCTGAGAATTGGCAATGCCAGCTTCGCGTATTGGTCCGGTGTCGGACTGAAGCTGTCCCAGTAGGCATCCTGCGCCGGATGCGAGATCCAGGTCTGAAAATGCCGCGATGGATTGCCGACGTAGTGGTCGAGTTCCTTGAATGGCGCATTCGCCTCGTACCAGCGTTTGAACTGCGAACTCCAGAATGTGTTGTCGCCGAAGATGCCCTGCTGCGACGTGCGCCCGCTGACCAAGGTCAGCCACTGGGTGTCGTAGGAATAGAACATATTGTGCGCCATCGGATAGTCGATGCCAGGCTTCGGCGAAG
>JBBRZD010000049.1:0-13949 GCA_038237055.1 Lysobacterales bacterium
TGCGGGCGCCGTCGCATTCATCAGCCTTGCCTACTTCATCATCGTCGGCTTCTCCAATGCGGTGAATCTCACCGACGGACTCGACGGTCTCGCCATCATGCCGAGTGTGCTCGTTTCGACCGCGCTCGGTGTCTTCGCCTATCTCGCCGGCAATCGGGTGTTCTCCGAATATCTCGCCATTCCAGCCATCCCGGGTGCCGGTGAGCTTGCGGTGTTCTGCAGCGCGCTGGGTGGAGCCGGGCTCGGTTTCCTCTGGTTCAACACGTATCCAGCGCAGGTCTTCATGGGCGACATCGGCGCGCTGGCGATTGGTGCCGCACTCGGTTGCGTTGCGGTCATCGTGCGCCAGGAAGTTGTGCTGCTGATCATGGGCGGCGTGTTCGTGATGGAAACCGTGTCGGTGATGCTGCAGGTCGCCAGCTTCAAGCTGACCGGTAAACGCATCTTCCGGATGGCGCCGATCCACCATCATTTTGAACTCAAGGGCTGGCCTGAGCCGCGCGTAATCGTGCGCTTCTGGATCATCAGCGTAGTGCTGGTGCTGATCGGTCTCGCGACCTTGAAGGTGCGCTGATGTTGCTCTTTGATTTCAACAACGAATCGCAAGCGACGCGCCACAGCGAAGCGAAGGGCCGCTACGACCTGAGCCTCGTACTTGCCGCATTGATGCTGGCAAGCCTCGGCATCGTGATGGTCTCGTCGAGTTCGATCGCGGTTGCCGACGGTCAGCACGTCGGGCCGTTCTACTATCTTCTGCGCCATCTGGTCTTCATTACGCTCGGTTTGGCTGCAGCGGTGGTGATGGCACGCATCGAGCTGGCGTGGCTTGAGCGCAATGCGGGCTATTTGCTGATTGGCGGGATTGCCTTGTTGCTGCTGGTGTTCGTTCCGTTCATCGGCATCCGCGTCAACGGCGCGCGACGCTGGATTCGCCTGGGCATCGTCGGCTTTCAATCAGTAGAGGCGGTGAAGCTCATCCTCGTCGTCTACATGGCGAGTTATCTCGTGCGCCATCGCGACAATGTGCAGACCAAGCTGTTCGGTGTGCTCAAGCCGCTCGGCATCGCCGGCATCCTGATGGTGCTGTTGTTGGCACAGCCGGATTTCGGTTCGGCCACGCTGCTGATGGCGGTTACGATCGGCATGGTTTGGCTCGGCGGCGCACGCGTGCGCAATCTCGCGTTCCTAGGGGCGGTGGCAACGCCGGTGCTCGCGGCCGTCGCGATGAGTCAGGACTATCGCGTCAAGCGCATGACGTCGTTCCTCGATCCCTGGGCCGACCCGTTCAAGGATGGATTTCAGCTGACGCAGGCATTGATCGCGATTGGTCGCGGCGAATGGTTCGGTGTCGGTCTCGGTGCGTCGGTGCAGAAACTGTTCTATCTGCCTGAGGCGCACACGGATTTCATTCTCGCGGTGATCGCAGAGGAACTGGGGCTCGCAGGCATCGTGCTCGTGCTCGGTTTGTTTGCGTGGTTGGTCGGGCGCGGTTTCGTGATTGGTTTGCGCGCGGTTGAACAGAATCAGCGCTTCGCTGGCTATTGTGCATTTGGCGTTTCGCTGATGCTCGCATTGCAGGCATTGGTTTCGATCGGGGTAAACCTTGGCGTACTGCCGACGAAGGGCCTGACGCTGCCCTTGATCAGCTCGGGGGGATCGAGCGTGATGATGACCTGCGCCGCAATCGGTTTACTGGTGCGCGTCAGTTACGAAGTCACCCGCGCGGACAACGCGATGATGCAGATCATTGCCGAGCGCCAGTTCGTCGAGGTGCGCTCGTGAGTGCATCCGTTGCCAATCCCGCTGGTCCGGTCATGATCATGGCGGGCGGTACCGGAGGCCATATTTTTCCGGGGCTCGCAGTCGCGGACGAGCTTGCTGCACGCAAGATTCCCGTAGTGTGGCTTGGCGCTGCGGGCGGGCTGGAAGCGCGGCTGGTCCCGCAGCACGGGTTTCGCATCGAGACGCTCGCTATCGGTGGCTTGCGCGGCAAGGGTGTGTTGACCGCATTGCTGATGCCGTTGCGTCTGGCCAGCGCGACTATCGCCGCCCGTGCGGCCTTGAAGCGGTACACGCCACGCAGCGTGTTGTCACTGGGTGGCTACGCTGCCGCGCCCGGTGGAATTGCCGCGCGCTTCGCCAAAATTCCGTTGGTGGTGCACGAGCAGAATCGAATCGCTGGCGTGACCAATCGATTGCTCGCGCGCAGCGCGCAGCGCGTGCTCACGGGTTTCGCCGATGTATTTCCACAGGGCGAGTGGGTGGGCAATCCAGTGCGCGCATCCATCGCCGCGTTGCCATCGCCTGCGGTTCGCTATGCCGGTCGCGAAGGTCCGCTGAAGCTTCTCGTGCTCGGTGGCAGCCAGGGCGCGCAGAGTCTCAATGCCGCACTGCCCGAAGTCCTGCGTCGCCGCGGTTCGCGTCTGCCGGTATCGGTGCGCCATCAATGCGGTGCCAAGCATTTCGACAAGGCGCGCGCGGCCTATCTGGCAGCCGGCATCGACGCCGACGTCGTGCCGTTCGAGGACGACATGGCGGCGGCTTATGCTTGGGCCGATTTGGTCATCTGTCGCGCTGGGGCGCTGACGCTGGCCGAGCTTGCGGCAGCGGGTGTTCCGGCGATCCTGGTGCCCTATCCGCATGCTGTCGATGATCATCAGACACGGAATGCACAAGCCATGGTCGACGTAGGGGCCGCGCGCGTGGTTTCGGAAACCGATGATTTCGTCAAACGTCTCGGTGCAGTGTTCGAGGAAATCGGCGAGCGCACGAAATTGCTGACGATGGCGACGGCAGCCCGCACGCTCGCGAAACCCGATGCGGCCAAGCGCATCGCCGACGTTTGTCTGGAGGTGGGCGCATGACACCTGCGCGCCTCGCCCAGCACGCCGACATCATGCAGGACTTCCGTCGCGTGCATTTCGTCGGCATTGGTGGCGTCGGTATGAGCGGTATCGCCGAAGTGCTGTGCAATCTCGGCTATTCGGTCTCCGGCTCGGACAAGGCCGACAACGCGACCACGCGTCGGCTCGCTGGACTTGGTGCCCGCATCGATCGTGGCCATGATGCGGCCAATGTGGCCGATGCCGACGTGCTGGTCGTTTCGAGCGCGATCAAGCCCGACAATATCGAACTTCTGGCGGCGCGCGAGCGACGCATCCCGATCGTGCCGCGTGCGGAGATGCTTGGCGAATTGATGCGCTTCCGGCGCGGAATCGCCGTAGCCGGCACGCATGGCAAGACCACGACCACGAGCCTCACCGCGAGCGTGCTTGCCGAAGCGGGGCTCGATCCAACCTTCGTCATTGGTGGCCAGCTGATCGCTGCCGGCGCGAACGCGCGACTCGGCACGGGCGAATATCTGGTTGCCGAGGCCGACGAATCCGATGGCTCTTTCCTGTTGCTGTCGCCGGTCATCGCGATCGTCACCAACATCGATGCTGATCATCTCGAGAACTACGGCGGCGACTTCGAGCGCGTCAAGAAGGCGTTCAGCGATTTCCTGCATCGCCTTCCGTTCTACGGCGTTGCCGCCTTGTGCATCGACGATCCCGAAGTGGCGGCGCTCGCGCGCGAGACGAATCGACGCGTGCTCACCTATGGCATCGACTCGGAAGCCGACGTGCGCGCCTCGAACCTGCGCCAGCATGGTGGCGCCACGCAATTCACGCTGCATCTTCCGGAAGGCGGCCCAGCCGTCGCGGTCACACTCAATCTGCCCGGTCGCCACAATGTGCTGAACGCACTCGCCGCCTGCGCCGTCGGCTGGCAGCTCGGAGTGCCGCCGGAGGCGATGCAGCGCGCACTGGAAAAATTCCAGGGCGTTGGTCGCCGCTTTCAATTGCGTGGCGAGCTCAAACTCGACCAAGGTCATGCATTGCTGGTCGACGACTACGGACATCATCCGCGTGAACTCGCCGCCGTGTTTGCGGCTGCTCGCGCGGGTTGGCCCGAGCGTCGTCTTGTCGTCGCGTTCCAGCCGCATCGCTACTCGCGCACGCGCGATCTGCTCGATGATTTCGCGAACGTCCTAGCCGAGACCGATGTGCTGGTCCTCACCGAGGTTTATCCCGCAGGCGAAGCGCCGATCGCCAACGCCGACGGACGTGCGCTCGCGCGCGCCGTGCGTGCACGCGGCAAGGTCGATCCGGTGCTCATCGAACATCCACGCGACTTGCGCAGTGCACTGCCGCCCTTGCTGCGCGACGGTGATCTGCTCCTGCTGCTTGGCGCCGGAGATATCGGCGCTGCGGCGACCGAACTCGGCGCAGGCGGCCAATTGACGACACGGGATCCCGCATGAAGATCACGGACGCCAGCGAATTCGGACGCGTCGCCGTCGTCATGGGCGGCGAATCGGCCGAGCGCGCGGTTTCGCTCGATTCCGGTCGCAATGTGCTCGCTGCACTTCGCGCGCGAGGCGTCGATGCGCACGCCGTCGATGGCATTCCGGCCCTGCTCGATGCGCTGCGCGCGGGCCACTACGCGAGAGTGTTCAATATCCTGCATGGCCAGCACGGCGGCGGCGAAGATGGCGTGCTGCAAGGTGCGCTGGAATCCCTGCATGTGCCGTACACCGGCTCCGGCGTGCTCGGCTCCGCACTTTCGATGGACAAGGTGCGCACCAAACAGGTGTGGATTGCTGAAGGTCTGCCGACACCGCGTTTTGTCGCGCTGCGCAAGGGTGTTGAGGCGAGTCGCCTCGACGTGCATGCGGCAGCGGCACGGATCGGTTTGCCGGTGATCGTGAAGCCCGCGTGCGAAGGTTCGAGCGTTGGCGTGACGCGCGTGTTCCGCGACGAGGATCTCGCTGATGCGGCGAAGCTCGCGGCGCGCTATCCGGGCGATCTTCTGGTCGAGGAAATGATCGAGGGCGATGAGCTCACGGTTGCCATACTCGGCCGCGAAGCATTGCCGTCGATCCGCATCGTGCCCAAGGGCGCGTTCTACGACTATCACGCGAAATACGTCGCCGAAGACACGCTGTATCTGTGTCCCGGACTCGATGGCGACGAGGAAACGGAAATTCGCGCGCTCGCGCTCGCGGCATTCGATGCGGCCGGCTGCTCCGGTTGGGGGCGTGTCGATGTGATGCGCAATCATGCCGGAAAGAACTTTCTGCTCGAAGTGAATACCGCGCCGGGAATGACCAGTCATTCGCTCGTGCCGAAAGCGGCTGGCGTGGTGGGTATCGACTTCGAGAGCTTGTGCTGGCGCGTGCTTGAAACGTCTTTCGCGAGGGACAGCGCATGAACGGCAATGGTCCGCTCAAGCTGTTTGCGTGGGGCGTCGCGCTGACCCTGGTGGCATTGCCCGTCATCGGCGTGCTCAACGGTTGGTTCGCCAGTGATCGCTGGCCGGTGACGCAGCTGAGCGTGCGTGCGGAGTTCAATCACGTCAGTGCAGAACAGATCAGCGCGGCAGCGCAACCGTTGCTGGGCGAAGGTTTTTTCGCGATCAAGCTTGAGCGTGTGCGCGACGCGGTCGCGAAGCTTCCATGGGTCGAACGCATCGAAGCACGCAAGCGCTGGCCCGACACGATCGACTTGGTCATATACGAGCAGCAACCGTATGCGCGTTGGGGTGAAGATCGCCTGATCAATCGGCATGGTGCGATCTTCAGCGTAGCCAGCGCGACTGGCCTGCAAGGCCTGCCGCGACTCGCGGGGCCTGACGATCGCGTTGCGGATGTGCTCGCGTTCTATGCCGGTTGCCTGAAGGAGTTCAGTGGCAGCGGCCTCGTGATCGAAGCGGTTACGTTGTCGCCGCGCGGCGGCTGGAAGCTCGATCTTGCTTCCGGTGCCGTCATCGAGCTCGGGCGGGAGGATTCCAAGCGGCGCTTGCAGCGTTTCCTTGATGTGTGGCCGCGTCTCGTCGGCGCGCACGCCGAGCCGCCCGCTTATGTCGATCTGCGGTACGAGAACGGTTTTGCGTTGCGCTGGCCGGATCAAGCCGGGATTCGGGATTCGGGAATGGAGATTCGGGAAACGCACACACCGCCACAAGCGCGCGCCACGAGCAGTTTCGGCGCCGTAGATCTGGCCGCCGGCGATGACGAATCCCTGATCAATGAACACCTGCTGTCGCTCTTTCGAATCCCGAACGCTTCACAACAGCCGAAGGCTGGTCATCCCGAATCCCGAATCCCGGCTCTCCTATGAATCGCAAGAGCGAAAAAAATCTCATTGTCGGCCTCGATGTCGGCACCTCCAAGATCGTTGCGATCGTCGGCGAGCATGCACCCGGCGAGGCGGTCGAGATCATCGGCATAGGCTCGCATGCCGCGCACGGGCTCAAGCGCGGCGTCGTCGTAGACATCGACTCGACCGTACATTCGATCCAGCGCGCGATCGAGGAAGCCGAGCTGATGGCCGGCTGCCAGATCCGCTCGGTCTACGCCTCGATCTCCGGCAGCCATATCAAGGACGAGAACTCGCACGGTACCGCGCCGATTCGCGATCGCGAAGTCAGTCCAGCCGATCTGGAGGCCGTGCTGACCTCGGCCTGCGCGATCGCGATCCCGGCCGATCGCAGCGTGTTATATCGCGAGCCACAGGAATACCTGATCGATGGCCAGGAAGGCATCCGTCATCCGGTCGGCATGTCGGGCGTTCGTCTGGAAGCGAACGTGCATCTGGTCACCGGCGCGGCGAGCGCAATCCAGAACATCACCAAATGCATCAATCGCTGTGGTTTGCAGGTCGACGAGTTGTTGCCGGCGGCGGTTGCATCTGCTCGTGCAGTGCTGACCGATGACGAGCGCGAACTGGGCGTGTGCCTGGTCGACATTGGCGCGGGCACCACGGACATCGCGATCTATACCGGAGGCGCGTTGCGCCACACGACCTCGCTCGCGATTGGTGGCGATCAGGTGACGTCGGACATCGCGCATCTGATGCGCACGCCGACCGCGCACGCGGAGGAACTGAAGGTTCGCTACGCCTGCGCGCTGGCCCAGCTCGCGCACGCGGAGGAAACGATCCAGGTGCCGAGCGTTGGCGATCGGCCGCCGCGTCGGCTGGCGCGGCAGAACCTCGCCGAGGCGGTGCAGCCGCGCTATGAGGAAATCTTCGAGATGGTGCAAGCGGATCTGCGTCGCAGCGGTCGCGAGGAACTTGTGCGGGCCGGCATCGTGCTGACCGGCGGCGCCGCGCGCATGGAAGGCGCGCTCGATCTCGCTGAGGAACTGTTCCATATGCCGGTGCGTCTGGGCACGCCGCAGCACGTCAGTGGTCTCGCGGATGTCGTCGCCAACCCGATGCATGCGACCGGCGTCGGTCTTCTTCTGTACGGCAGCCGACGCGACGGTGCGCGCAGCGCTCCAGCCAGTGCGTCGGCGGTCAGTGGTTTGTGGACCCGGGTTTCGACCTGGTTCAAGGGAGAGTTCTGATTTCTCTTCTTGCGAGCGGATAAGAGAAGCAACGCAACACCGTGGCGCAGGACGCGCTGCGAGGCGACTGAAACGGTCGCGAGGCATCGGCGCGCCAGTCGGTGCAGACGGGACGGACCATGGAGGTCACGCACCCGCGAACGAACAGAAACAAGCGGTATCACTTTGCGGAGGATGGGAAAATGTTCGAACTCGTTGAAAGAATGGCACCGAATGCGATCATCAAGGTCGTTGGCGTGGGCGGCGGCGGCGGCAATGCGGTCAGCCACATGGTGCAGGCCAATGTCGAAGGCGTGGATTTCGTTTGCGCCAATACCGACGCGCAGGCGCTCAGAGGCAGCGGCGCAAAATTCACGCTGCAGCTTGGCGCGAATGTCACCAAGGGTCTCGGTGCGGGTGCGAATCCCGAAGTGGGTCGCCAGGCCGCACTGGAGGATCGTGAGCGCGTTGTCGAGCTCCTGACCGGCGCCGACATGGTGTTCATCACCTGCGGCATGGGTGGTGGTACCGGTACCGGCGCAGCCCCAGTGGTCGCGCAACTCGCCAAGGAAATGGGCATCCTGACCGTTGCGGTCGTAACCAAGCCGTTCCCGTTCGAAGGTCGTCGGCGCATGCAGGTGGCGCTGAAGGGTATCGAAGAACTCGGCCAGTTCTGCGACTCGCTGATTATTGTGCCGAACGAGAAGCTGCTGACGGTGCTCGGTCGCGACGTGACCTTGCTGAGCGCATTCAAGCAGGCCAACGACGTGCTGCTGGGAGCGGTGCAGGGCATCGCGGACCTGATCACGCGTCCTGGCCTGATCAACGTCGACTTTGCCGACGTGCGCACCGTCATGAGCGAAATGGGCATGGCCATGATGGGCACCGGTACGGCACGAGGCGACGACCGTGCGGTCGCGGCGGCCGAGGCGGCGATCAACAATCCGCTGCTCGACGACGTCAATCTTGCCGGCGCTTGCGGCATTCTCGTCAACGTCACGGCCGGCACCAACCTCACGATGCGCGAATTCGACGACATCGGCCAGGTCATTCACGAGTTCGCGAGCGAAGATGCGACAGTCGTGGTGGGCACGGCGCTCGATCCCGAGCTCAAGGACGATATCCGCGTCACCGTGGTCGCTACCGGCCTCAACCGTGCGGTCGCACGGCAGCCGTTGCGCGATCATCGCGAGCGCGAGATCGTTTCCGCACAACGGCCGGCGATGCGCGTCGTGCGCAACGCGACGACCGGTGAGGTCGATTACCTCGGTATACCGGGGCAGCCGATGCGTGCCGAGGCCATCGATCGCGCGTTACCGCAGGAAACGTCGGGCGACTATCTGGACATTCCAGCCTTCCTGCGGCGCCAGGCCGACTGAGTTGAACGACTCCCCATCCTGACCTGAGGTCCGCCCAAACCGGGCGGACTCGAGGCAGCAGGGCCGTCGGCGTATCGAACGCGCCGCTCGGCTGCGAACGCCATCATGCGGCGCCATGATGGCGGGCGCTGTCGTCGCCGATTGCATGCGCGATCGGCCGCGCGACCTTCGCGTCGCCTTTGTTTGCCCGTTTGGATTTCATAGGGAATGCGCTTTTTTGCCTTTCCCCGGGCAAATCGCGCGCCGCGCATCCGCTCTCTTTTTGAACGGATGAGTGGGCGCATCAATTGCCGGAAAGCGTTGCGAAAACGCAACACGTGTGGGGCGCATACATCGTTTAACTTTTCAGCACAAACGTGCTGTGCTAACCTCGCCGATGTTTTGTCAGCTCCTGCCCCAGGGGTCAAACCAAAAAAATGATCAGACAGCGCACGCTCAAGAACGTAATCCGGGCGACAGGCGTGGGTCTTCACACGGGCGACAAGGTGTATATGACCTTGCGACCGGCAGCAGTCGATACCGGCATCGTATTCCGCCGCGTCGACCTGCCCAACCCGGTGGACCTGCGATCGTGTTGCGAAAATGTAGGTGATACGCGCCTCTCGACGACCTTGGTCAAGGGTGACGTCCGCGTCGCCACGATCGAGCATCTGCTCTCGGCGATGGCCGGACTGGGCATCGACAACGCGTACGTCGATCTGTCGGCACCTGAAGTGCCCATCATGGATGGCAGCGCGGGACCGTTCGTGTTCCTGCTGCAGTCCGCAGGCATCGAGGAACAGGCCAAGGCCAAGCGTTTCATCCGCATCAAGAAGTCTATTACCGTCCGCGACGGCGACAAATGGGCTCGTTTCGAGCCATTCGATGGTTTCAAGGTCGGTTTTTCGATCGACTTCAACCATCCGATGTTCACCAAGCGCACCTCGACCTCCGAGATCGATTTCTCGACGACTTCGTTCGTCAAGGAAGTCAGTCGGGCGCGCACGTTCGGCTTCATGCGCGACATCGAGATGCTGCGCGAGAAAAACCTTGCCCTCGGCGGTTCGATGGACAACGCAATTGTTCTTGACGACTACCGCGTGCTCAATGAAGACGGTTTGCGTTACGAGGATGAGTTCGTCAAGCACAAGATCCTCGATGCGATCGGTGACCTGTACCTGCTCGGCCACAGCCTTATCGGCGCGTTCTACGGCTACAAGTCGGGTCATGAACTGAACAACAAGTTGCTACGCACCCTGCTCGCAGAAGCGGCGGCGTGGGAAGAAGTCAGTTTCGAGGACGAGAGCGCAGCGCCTATCTCCTACGCCCATCCGGCGCAGGCGGTATAGAGAAACCGCAACAATCTCGATACGGTTCGCGGGAAGCGAATCGCATCACAGGAAATTAAGGACAGCACGGGTAAGGTGCCGTTCGGAGAGGGCGCGTAGACGCTCCTCCAGAGCAGAAAACGTCCTGTTGGGGAAGTGCGAAGTGAAGCAGGTCGCGGCACGATGCCCGCCCGCGAATAGCAACAAAGCCGGCCTTCGCCAGAAGGCCACTCGCGGCAATCGAAGCCACCCCGGCTTCGTATGGAAATCAATCATCTGTGGCGATGGACGCCAGTTGCAGATAAAGGGCTCGGAGTTCCGGGTCGGAGAGAGTGTTCGCTGTCGCTCGCAAATGGCGGGCGGTGGCGGCAGAAAGCGGTTTCGGCTTTGTCGGGTCCGGGGGGACAGTCGGCAAGGGCGCCACTTTCACGGCGAAACGTTCGACGCTACCGCCCAAAGCGGTACGGGCTTCGGCAAGCAAGGCTGATTGATAGAGCCTGATGCGGCTGGCCCAGGTCGGACTCGACGCCAGAAAGACAATTCGTCCGTTGCGGACGTCCGCGAGCCTGGTCTCGCGCGCAACCGCAGCAGGCAATAGGTGGCGCAATCTTTCATCCAGCACATCCAGCGCGCGCGCGCGATCCGCGAGCGCGTCGAGTGCGATGCACTCCGCAACAGGCTTTGGTCCGGGTGCGGAGTTGTGGAGGGGATTGCGACTGGGCGACATAACGAACACGAACTCGGCGCTAGACAAGCATGAAGATCATTATCGTCCGCAACGCGCGCTTCCTGCCACGTCGAATGGATCTGGCGAGTTCACGCGGTCGCTTTCTGGCAACGATCGCACTTGGCGGATGCGCACTCTTTTTCGTCGCGCTCGGTGTAGCTGCGACGCTGTTGCTGGAAAATTCGCATCGTCGGGATTTGAGCGAAATTTCCGCACTGCGCAGCGCGATTACCGCTCAACGCGGGCAATTGACCAGTCTGGACGGCGATTCTCATCGCAATCTCGATGCCCTTGCCCTGCAATTGGGCCAGCTGCAAGCGCAAGCAACGCGGTTGAATGCGCTCGGTGAACGGCTGACCCAGGTCGGCAAGCTCGACGACGGTGAATTTGACTTCGCCAGCGATCCCGCACTCGGTGGCCCTGAGGAACCGGCCAGCGGCATCACGATGTCCCTGCCGTTGCAGAGTGGCATCGACAACCTGCGAGGCGAGTTCGACCGCCAGCAGGCGCAGCTCGATGTACTCGAGAACTTGCTGCGCGATCGCAAGATCGACAATGCGTTGCTTCCCAGCGGCATGCCGGTCACGCAGGGATATATCGCATCGGGCTTTGGCGATCGCTCCGATCCGTTCGACGGCCATCAGGCGATCCACATGGGGGTGGATTTCGCTGCGCCGGTGGGAACGGCAGTACATGCCGTGGCCGATGGCGTCGTGACTTACGCCGGCGAGCGCAATGGCTACGGCAACGTCATCGAGATCGACCACGGAAATGGCTACATGACGCGTTACGCGCACAATTCGTCGTTCGTCGTGGCAGTCGGTACGCGCGTGCACGCGGACGAGGAAATTGCCAAAGTCGGTTCCACCGGGCGTTCTACCGGACCGCATTGCCATTTCGAAGTCTGGTTGAATGGCCGCGCCGTGAACCCGATGGCTTACGTCAAATCGACGCGCGAAACACGCGCCTGAATCGGTTTCGGCGCTTAACGAGCAATAGCAGGTCTGACGCGGCGGAAGTACGGGGGGCAGCTCGTGCCTCGCCAGTCGTCCGTTGAACGCCGTAGCATCCTCTCGCACCCTTGAAAGGGCGCCAAGCGGCACAAAACTGGCTTGTATCGAGGGCGCGCCGTATCATCGGCGGCCCTGCGTGCTCTTTCGCGGGTCCAACCGTGGGGAAGCTGGCCCGTCGTGGTCGCGCTTTCCAACAAGAGCAGCTTGGCCACCTCTGTGCGGCCTCCGCTTGCCAATCGAACGTTTCCCAATCGAAGACCACCCATGCTCAACAGCTTCCTGACGCGCATTTTTGGCAGCCGCAATGAACGCGTCTTGCGCCAGCTCGGCAAATCCGTGGCGCAGATCAATGCGCTGGAACCGCAGTATCAGGCGCTCTCCGACGAGCAGCTTCAGATGAAGACGGTCGAGTTCCGGCAACGTCTCGCTGAAGGTGCCGCGCTCGACAGCCTGCTCCCGGAAGCCTTCGCCGCCGTGCGCGAGGCGGCGCAGCGCGTACTCGGCTTGCGTCATTACGACGTGCAGCTGATCGGCGGGATGGTGCTTCATTCCGGCAAGATCGCCGAGATGCGTACAGGCGAAGGCAAGACCCTGGTCGGCACCTTGCCGGTGTATTTGAATGCGCTGGAAAGCAAAGGGGTGCATGTCGTCACCGTCAACGACTATCTCGCCAAGCGAGATGCGGCGTGGATGGGCAAGGTCTACAGCTTCCTCGGGATGAGCGTCGGAGTGGTCTGGCCGGGAATGGAGCACGGCGACAAGCGCGCTGCGTATGCGGCTGATATCACCTATGGCACCAATAACGAATTCGGCTTCGACTACCTGCGCGACAACATGACGCTGAGCAAAGAGCAGCGCTACCAGCGCGGCCTCAACTACGCGATCGTCGACGAAGTGGATTCGATCCTGATCGATGAGGCGCGTACGCCGCTGATCATTTCCGGGCCCTCCGACGAATCGCCGCAGCTCTACATCAAGGTCAACCGCATCGTGCCGCGTCTGACGCGCCAGATGAAGGAACCTACGCCGAACGAACCGCCGGTACCCGGCGACTATTGGATCGACGAAAAGCAGAAGCAGGTACACCTGTCCGAAGAGGGCATGCAGCACGCCGAAGATCTGCTGCGTGAGGATGGCATCATCGGCGAAGAGGAAGGGCTTTACGATTCGCAGCACATCGCGGTCGTGCATCACCTCAACGCTGCGCTGCGCGCGAACGCGATCTACCAGCGCGATGTCGATTACATCGTGCGCGACGGCGAAGTCATCATCGTCGACGAATTTACCGGTCGTACGCTTGCGGGCCGACGCTGGTCCGATGGCCTGCATCAGGCGGTCGAAGCGAAAGAAGGGATGCCGATCCAGCGCGAGAATCAGACGCTCGCATCGATCACGTTCCAGAATCTGTTCCGCATGTACAAGAAGCTGGCCGGCATGACCGGTACCGCCGATACCGAAGCCTACGAATTCCAGTCGATCTACGGCCTCGAGGTGGTGGTGATTCCGACCCATCGACCGATGGTGCGCAAGGACGAGGCCGACGTCGTCTTCCTGAAATCGGAGCCCAAGTACGACGCGATCGTCGAGGACATCAAGGACAGCCACGAGCGCGGTCAGCCGGTGCTGGTCGGCACCGCCTCGATTGAAATGTCCGAACTGCTGTCGGAGCTGCTCAAGAAGCGCGGCGTGCCGCATGAAGTACTCAACGCGAAACAGCATGAGCGCGAGGCACACATCGTCGCGCAGGCCGGCCGTCCGAATGCGATCACCATCGCCACCAACATGGCCGGTCGCGGCACCGACATCGTGCTCGGCGGCAGCCTCGAAGCTGAGCTGCACGCCCTGCCGGAAGACACCAGCGATGCCGAACGCGCGCGCATCAAGACGGAATGGCAAAAACGCCACGACGAAGTTCTCACCTTGGGCGGGCTGCGCATCGTCGGCACCGAGCGCCACGAATCACGCCGCATCGACAACCAGCTGCGCGGTCGTTCCGGTCGCCAGGGCGACGCCGGCTCCAGTCGTTTCTATCTTTCGCTTGAAGACAACCTCATTCGCATCTTCATGGGTGAAGGCGTCGCGCGTCTGATGCGAATGTTCGGCATGAAGGAAGACGACGCGATCCAGGACAAGATGGTCAGCCGCCAAATCGAA
>JBBRZD010000050.1:0-13753 GCA_038237055.1 Lysobacterales bacterium
AAGGCCTTGCCGTCACGGATGAGCTTCTCCGCACACAAGTAGAGGATCTCGAAATAATCCGAGGCGTGATGCAATTCATTCCAGTTGAACCCGAGCCAGCGCACGTCCGCCTGGATCGCATCGACGTACTCGATGTCTTCCTTGGCCGGGTTGGTGTCGTCGAAGCGCAGGTTGCAGGTGCCGGAAAATTCGCCGGCGATGCCAAAGTTGAGGCAGATCGACTTGGCGTGGCCCAGGTGCAGATAGCCGTTGGGCTCCGGCGGAAAGCGTGTCGCCACGCGACCGTCATGCTTGCCGTTGTCGCGGTCGGCGACGACGATCTGGCGGATGAAGTTGCTGGTGGGCGCGGGCGGCGGGGTGGCGACGTCGGTCATGCGTGATCGCCGCGTCGAGGCGGCGTCCGAAGGGATGGGGAATAGACAAGTGTAGCCTCGCTGCCGGCGAAAGCGAATCGCGCTCCGCCCCAAGACTCAGCGGGTATGGATGCCACGATGGACGGGCAGGGAGCGCAGTCGCAGTCGAACCGGTCCGCGGACATTGCGGATATCGACGATCGCTTCGTGCTGGGTTGCTTCGACAACTCCCATGTCGATCAGTGCTGCGGCGACCGTGCGTACGGGGCGCATCAGGTCCTGCCAGTGGCATCCGAGGCGCACGCCGATCATCCGTGCGGCCTCGCTCGGGCAGATGCTTCGCCCAGGCCCGCGCTCGACCAGCAGCTCCATGACGCATTCGCGCACACGTTCTGCAAGAGGATCGTCGAGCAAATCTTGGGTCATGCAGGTCTCAGGTCGGACACCCTGCGGGGACGGTGTCAGCGGGGCGCGGAAAGATACCGCAATGTGGCGCATCATGTCGGGACCGCGCAGGCAAGTTCGGAAAGCGGTCGGCGGCGTAACGGAAGTTGACAAGTGCCGGGCCCATGCGGGACCGGACGAAGAAGGGCGAGGTGAGGCCAAGAGTCGCGGATGAAGATTGTCTATCGGGCTGAAAACATCATTGATGCGCACCTCGTGAAAGGCGCGCTGGCGCAGGAAGGCATCGTGGCGTTCGTCAATGGCGAATACCTCACGGGTGCGGTCGGCGAGCTGCCCGTCTGGAACCTGGTCTCTGTGATGGTTGCCGACCCGGACGTTGAACGCGCGACGATCGTTGCTCAGGCTATTGACGCGGATCTGTCCCAACGTCGCAGCGATTTCGATGGCGCCGACGGCGAGTTGCTGCCGACGACGTGAGCGCTCGCGTACGATAGTGCGCTGCCATCGCGGCTGTCCCGTCGAATCAGCAGGAAATATCGCATGCCTACGAGCGCCACTCTGGTGATCGGCAACAAGAACTATTCCTCGTGGTCGCTGCGCCCCTGGCTTCTGCTGCGCCAGTTTGGCGTTGCATTCGATGAGCAACGGCTGCGACTGGACACGCCGGAATTTGCTCGCGATATCGAGCGCTGGTCGCCGAATCGGCGCGTGCCCGCTCTGCACCATGCGCAATTGATCGTGTGGGACTCGCTCGCAATCTGCGAGTACGTCAACGAAACGTTCCTCGATCACGCCGGCTGGCCGCGCGACACGGCAGCGCGCGCAATCGCGCGATCCGTCAGCGCGGAAATGCACTCGGGTTTCCCGGCCCTGCGTAACGCATTGCCACTGAATTGCCGCCGTCGCTCCATCGATTTCGTCGTGAAGCAGGAAGCACAGCGCGACATCGAGCGCATCCTTGCGATCTGGCGCGATTGCCGCGCGCGATTCGCAGCAGGTGGCGCCTTCCTGTTCGGGTCATTCTCTATCGCCGATGCGATGTATGCGCCGGTCGCGTTGCGCCTTGTCAGTTACGGCGTCGTTGTGGACGAAGACTCACAAGCCTACATCGATGCCTTGCTTGGTTTGATGTCCCTGCAGGAATGGTTGCGCGACGCGGCCGCCGAGCCGGAAACCTATGCGCCAACGGACAACGTCACCTGATGCATGCCAACGAGCCCGAGCTTCCGCGTGCGGCCATGTTGCAGATGGCGCTCGGCGCCACAGCGATCAGCACGACCAGCATCTTCGTCAAGCTCGCCCATGTCGGTCCGACGATGGCCGGTTTCTACCGGATGAGCTTCGGCGGCCTGATGTTGCTGTTCGGCCTGATCGCGCTCGGCCAGTGGCGTCGAGTGCGCATGATGGAGCTGGCGTGGCTGATGATTCCGGCCGTCGCGTTTGCAGTCGACTTGATGCTCTGGCACCGCAGCATCCTGTATATCGGGCCCGGACTCGCGACGTTGCTCGGCAATTTCCAGGTGTTCCTGATGGCGCTGGCTGGTTTCGTGCTGTATCGCGAAAAACTCGGCTGGCAATTCCTGGCCGGCATCGCGCTCGCATTTGTCGGACTCTATTTGCTCGTCGGGCTGGATTGGTCCGCCGTAGGCGCGCAATACCAGCTTGGCGTCGTGCTCGGCGTCGTCACGGGGTTCGCCTATGCGGCGTACATGCTGTCGACGCGCCACGCGCAGCGCAGTGGACATGTGCGGCTCGCGCCGGCGCAGTTGTTGTGTGTCAGCTCGCTGCTGTGCGCGCTCGTGCTGGGCTTCGCCGCACTCGTGGAAGGCGAGAGTTTTGCCATTCCCGATACGCAAAGCTGGACTTCGCTGCTCGGCCTCGCATTCTGCGGGCAGGTACTCGGCTGGGTGCTGCTCACGCGCGCGATGCCGCAGCTGCCTGCATCGATGATCGGCCTGCTGCTGTTGCTGCAGCCGGCGCTGTCGTTCGTGTTCGACGTGATCCTGTTCGCGCGCCCGACACACACGACCGACTGGATCGGCGTCGCGCTCTCGCTACTCGGTATCTTCGTCGGCTCGTATCGGCCCGGCGCACGCAAACGGTCGCTGACGGCGCCGGGTGTAGCGGAGCCGGATTGAAGCCTTGGCTCGCGGCGTGGGTGCCAAAGTCGATCGCATTCTCGTCGTTGAGTAGCATGATGCAGGTCTCGCGGAGGTTGCCGCACTCTACGCGGCAGTGATCGCGCGGTTCCCACCAGAATCGCGGGCATACCGAACGCACGTCTGCCATAGCGAGCGCGGAAACGTGCGTTGGATTGGTGCATACAATTGGCCTAGCGCATCCTTTGTTGGAGGGCAGCATGAGTGGAAGTGAGGCATCACCATCGGGGCCCGACCTTGCGAAGGGCGTGTTTCTTGCCGACATTCCTGCCGCAGGTGTACTCGTCGGGCATGTCGACGGAGCGCCAGTTCTGCTGGCGCAGCTGGAGGACGGCTTGTTTGCGGTCGATGGCGCCTGTACCCATTACGGCGGCCCGCTGGCGCAAGGTCGTATTGCAGAAGGTGTCGTGTACTGTCCGTGGCATCACGCCTGTTTCAGCCTGCGCACGGGCGCTGCGCTAACCGCACCCGCGTTCGCAGCTTTGTCCACTTGGCGCGCGGACATCGAAGGCGATCGCGTGTTCGTGCGCGAAAAATCCGAACTCGCGACGGCGAAACCGGCTGCAACGACAGCGACGCAGCCGACGCGCATCGTGATCGTTGGTGGCGGGGCTGCCGGATTTGCTGCAGCGGAGAGACTGCGTGGACTCGGCTACAAGGGCACATTGACGATGTTGAGCGCTGATGCCGACGCGCCGTGTGATCGCCCCAATCTGTCCAAGGACTATCTGGCGGGCACGGCGTCGGCGGACTGGATTCCGTTGCAGCCGCCGGAGTTTTATCGCGACCGGAATATCGATCTGCACCTCGCCTGCGAAGTGGTGGAAATCGATACGGTTGCGCGCAATGTCGCGACGCGTTCCGGCGAACGTTTTCCCTACGACAAGCTGCTGCTGGCCACGGGCGCCGAGCCCGTCAGGATGTCAGTACGCGGTTTCGACCGACCCAATGTCTTCGCGCTGCGCACGCTCGCCGATGCGCGCGCGATCATCGACAAGGTCGGCACCGCCAAAGCCGTCGTGATGATCGGCGCCGGCTTCATCAGTCTCGAAGCCGCGGCTGCGTTGCGCACGCGCGGGCTCGACGTGCATGTGATCGCGCGCGAACAGATTCCAATGGCGCGCGTGCTTGGGCCCGAGCTGGGCTCGGCAATCACGCGCCTGCACCAGCAGCAGGGCGTCGTGTTTCATTTCCAGCGCAACGCACAGGGATTCGACGGGCAGGCGGTCACGCTCGACGATGGATCGATCATTGCAGCCGATTGCGTGATCGTCGGCATTGGCGTGAAGCCGCGCATTGAACTGGCACAGAAGGCTGGGTTGTCCCTGAGCGATGGAGTGCTGGTGAACGAACGGTTGCAGACGTCCGCCAGCGACGTGTTTGCTGCCGGCGACGTGGCGCGCTTTCCGTACGTAACAGAACTCAGCCGCGTCGAGCATTGGGTCGTCGCCGAGCGTCAAGGCCAGGTCGTCGCGGCGAACATGCTCGGGCTGGCGCAGCGATTCGATGCGGTGCCGTTCTTCTGGACCCACCACTACGATCTTGAACTTCGCTACGTCGGCCATGCGCAAACCTGGGACGAAATCCGTATCGATGGTTCCATCGAGGCGCGCGATTGCACGGCGCGATTTTTCCGCGACGGCATGCTGCTCGCTGCCGCCTGCATCGGGCGCGATATGGAGTGCCTGCAGATTGAAGCGGAATTGGCGCGGCCTCGCGCGCATGCCTGAATGCCGGACGCTTCCGTTTGGCGCTTGCGCATAAGCAGCATGAAGTCCCTCTCCCGACGTCTTCCGCCGGGAGCAGGGCATGGCAGTGCGATCAGTCTTCGTCGACCCTCGGCTTGTACGCATCAATCAATTGCTTCTGCACGGGCAGCGGCACCGGCTCGTAGTGGCTGAACTCGATCGCGTAGCGTCCCTGGCCGCCGGTCATCGCCTTGAGCTCGGTCTGATAATCGGCGACTTCAGCGAGCGGCACCTGCGCCTTGACGATGATTTCGCCGCCGCGCAATGAATCCGTACCGTTGATGCGCGCGCGTTTCGACGAGAGCCCGCCGGTGACGTCGCCCATGTGCGCGTTCGGCACGTAGACGTCGAGGTTCACGATCGGTTCGAGCACCTGCGGATGCGCCTTGGTGATCGCATCGAGGAACGCTTTCTTTCCGGCGCTGACGAAGGCGACTTCCTTCGAATCGACCGGATGGTATTTGCCGTCGTAGACGATCACGCGCACATCCTGCAATTGATAGCCGGCAATCGCGCCGTGTTCGAGCACCTGGCGCACGCCCTTCTCGATCGCGGGCAGGAACTGGCCGGGGATCGTGCCGCCCTTTACCTCGTCGGCGAATTCGAAACCGCTGCCGCGCGGCAACGGTTCAACGCGCAGGAACACTTCGCCGAACTGACCGGCGCCGCCGGTCTGCTTCTTGTGGCGGTAATGGCCCTCGGCGGTCGTGCCAACGGTTTCGCGATACGCGATGCGCGGCGGTCGTGTCGTCACTTCGACGCCGTAGCGATCCTTCATGCGTTCGAGCATCAGCTTCAGATGCAGATCGGAGAGGCCGCGGACGATCGTCTCGTTGAGTTCCTTGCTGTGTTCGACTCGGAAACAAGGGTCTTCCTCGCCAAGCCGAGTCAACGCCGAACTCAGCTTCTGTTCCTGGCCCTTGTGCGCCGGTTCGACCGCGAGCCCGAACATCGGCAGCGGGAAGTCCAGCGGCTTGAGATGGATTTGATCTTCGTCGTGCGAGTCGTGCAGCACGGCGTCGAAATGGATTTCCTCGATTTTCGCGATTGCCGCGATGTCGCCGGGTATCGCCGTTTCGATTTCGACATGCTCCTTGCCCTTGAGCCGAAACAGATGCCCGACCTTGAACGGCTTCTTGCCATCGTCGACGAACAACTGCGTGTCTTTCCTGACTGTGCCCTGATAGACGCGGAACACGCTGAGCTTGCCGACGAAGGGATCGTTGACGATCTTGAATACGTCGGCAATTACGTGCAGTGCGGGATCGGGTAACGCGAGGATCGGCTGCGCGTTCGCGCCGACGCCTTTCTCGAACGGCTGCGGATTGCCTTCCTTCGGATTGGGCAACAATTTGGCCGCGAAATGGATGAATTCCTTCACGCCGACGCCGCTGCGCGCCGACACGAAGAAGATCGGCACCAGATGCCCCTCGCGCAGGCACTGCTCGAACGCATCGTGCAGTTCCTGTCCGGACAGACCAGACTCGCCATCGTCGAGGTAGTGGCCCATCATGCTTTCGTTGATCTCGACGACTTGATCGATGATGTGCTGGTGCGCGTCGGCGACCGACGAGAAGTCTGATTCGCCGGTGGGCTGGAAGAAGCAGTCGACCACCGCGCTGCCGTTTTTCGCGGGCAGGTTGATCGGCAGACATTCCTTGCCGAACTCGTCGCGCAGCGATTCGACGATACCTTCGAGATCGATGCCGTCGTGGTCGATCTTGTTGACGATCAACACGCGACATAGGTTGCGCTGCTTCGCGCGATCCATCAGGCGGCGTGTCGAATGTGCAATGCCGGTGACGGCATCGACGACAATCGCGCAGGTTTCGACGGCGGCGAGTGCGGACAGCGTCGGTCCGCGGAAGTCCGGAAATCCCGGCGTGTCGATGAGGTTGATGTGGATGTCGCCGCTGTCGATCGAGGCGATCGACGTCGCCATCGAATGCCTGCGTTCCTTTTCCATCGGATCGTGGTCGGACACGGTGCTGCCGCGCTCGATCGTGCCTGCCATCGGGATCGCGCCGCCGGCATGCAGCAGGGCTTCGAACAAGGTTGTTTTGCCGGCGCTCGCATGGCCTGCGAGTGCGATATTACGGATGCCATCGGTGGCGTACGACATGACGAAGGACCTCCCATCAACGAGTGGGCGAGGCCGTCATGGTCGTCCGTGCGGCGGAATGGGCCGGACGAGCGAGATGCCACGAAGGACGGTCATGGCGGAAAGGTGGCGCATTCGGGACAAAGGACACGCCAGCCAGCATAGACTTGTCCTATAGGCGGACGGGGTCAAGCGGCAATGCAGGACGAGGGCAAAGAGTCGGACGATCGGCCGCCATCACGGACGATCATCTGCGTACACGGCGCTGGTGCGGGCGGCTGGGAGTGGGCTCTGTGGGCGCGTGTCCTGCGCTTGCGCGGATTCGATGTGATCGCGCCCGATCTGATGCCACTGGCCGCCGGACTCGCTGCCACGCGCTTCGCCGATTATCGGGAGCAGGTTGTCGCATGGTGTCGCGCTACGTCGACCGCACCAATCCTGCTTGGCGCCAGCCTCGGCGGCTTGCTCGCGCTCGCCGCCGCGAACGACGTTGAGCCGGCTGCGCTGGTGCTGATCAATCCCGTGCCGCCGCGCGGCATTCCCGCCGCGCGCAGCGAGGCGTGGCCGGCGATCGTCCCGTGGGGAAGCGAGCGTTCGCTGGCCGCAACCCGACGCGCAATGCCGGACGCGGACGATGCCGCGCGCATGATTGCGTACCGGCACTGGCGCGACGAATCCGGAGCGGTGCTCAACGCAGCGCAGGATGGCATCGAGATCGAAGCGCCGGCTTGTCCGAGCCTGATTCTGGCGAGCGCGAACGACGAGGACGTTCCCGCCACGAGCAGTCATGCGCTTGCCGTTCGACTCGGCGCCGATTTCGAATTGATCGCTGGAGCGAGCCATGTCGGCCCCTTGCTCGGCCGCGCCGCACCGCGTTTTGCGGAACGTGCCAGCGAATGGCTGCTCGCGCACGTAGCGGCGCCGATTTAACCGCGGCTTAGCGCGGGATCGTTATCCTCGCGCGCCAGCCTTTGTCGATGTATTGATGCCGCAAGATCCTTCCCCGTCGCCGTCGCTACCACTGCCGCCTGAGCACGGTCGCGCCCGCGCGTCTTCGCTGAGCGAGCCGGGATCGCTGCTATTTCGCACCGATCGGATGCCGTGGCAGCGCAGCCTGCGCTGGGAAAAGCCCGAAAGGAATCGTCGCGTGCTGTGGTTAGGCGGATTGTTCGCACTAGCGATCACCGTTCTGCAGCTGGTCGGTTTCGCGCTTGTGATGCGCTCGTATCGGATCCACCCACGCGATTCCGCGCCGATCCAGGTCGTGCTGATCGAGCCTGAAATATTGATCCCACCGCCGCCGGAACCGGAAGCGCCCATCGTCGCGCGACGAAGCCGGATCGCGATTGCGCTGCCGCAACTGAAGGACAAGCAGCTACCGCCACCGCATCCTGAGGAAGCCAGCAGCGAAATGCAGGCGCGCATGGGCAATGCCGGTAGCGGAGCCACTGCGCCGCAACTGTTCAACCCTGATGGCTCGATCCGACTCGGCGCCAGCACGGCGCCGACGGCACCGCAGGCTCCGAAAAATGCGCAGGAAGCCGCGAAGGCACGCTGGGCGCAGATCGAAAAACGCGGCAATCCGATCGACTGCAAGAAGACGCGCTTCGCCAATGCCTTCGCGCCCGACGAAGATGCCGGCGACAAGATCGCCAGCAAATATCTCAAATGGGTCGGACTTGCCGACGGCGAAGCGATCGCGCATCGGCGTAAGCAGCGCGCAGAGGCGGGCGGTTGCGACCCGGCGAAATGATGGATGCAGGTTGTGCGGGTATCGGTTTCCCTCATGTGACCAGCGCGGGACTACTGAGCCATCCGCACCCCAACAGGATTCCGATGGCACAACCGCATCAGGTATTCTCGCGCCTCGCGTCGCCCATGCGGTTTCAAATCCACGACCGACACCGCGCAATCAATTCTTCGAATGACTGAGGCAAGTGCGCGGCATGCAGGAGCAAGACCTACCCCTCTGTGTCGATATGGATGGAACGCTGATCCGCACCGATCTTACGGTCGAGACGGCGCTGGAGCTGTTGCGGCGCAATCCACTCTACCTGTTCGGCTTCTTGTTCTGGCTGTGCAAGGGGCGCGCGCACCTGAAGCGCGAGATCGCGTTGCGTGCGGTTATCGATGTCGCGAATATTCCGTATGACGAGCGTGTATTGGCTTGGTTGAACGATACGGGCGATACGCGCCGACGCGTTCTGTGCACAGCGTCGGATCAGCGTCTGGCCGATGCTGTTGCTGCGCAAGTCGGCGTTTTTGATGAGGCCCTCGGCAGCGATGGCGTGCGCAATATTGGCGGGCGCGGCAAACGCGATGCGCTGCTCGAACGCTACGGTGAACGCGGTTTCGACTACGCCGGGAATGCGGCGACGGATCTTCACGTATGGCGCCATGCGCGACGCGCAATCGTGGTCAACGCGACGCCGGGCGTCGTGCGGCGCGCGCGCGCCGTGTGCGAGGTCGAACGCGTGTTCGAGCGTCGCGGCGGTGGCGTGCGTGCCTGGCTTGCAGCGTTTCGCCTGCACCAATGGTCGAAGAATTTGCTCGTGTTCGTGCCTTTGCTCGCAGCGCACCTCGCATTCGCACCGCTCGCGTTGTCCAATGCGCTGGTCGCGTTTTGCGCATTCTGTCTGTGCGCATCCGCGGCCTACGTACTCAATGATCTGTTCGATCTCGTCGCGGACCGTCGCCATCCGCGCAAGCGCTTGCGTCCGTTTGCGTCCGGTCGCTTGCCGATCAGTGCGGGTCTGGTAGCGGCGCCGTCGCTTACGCTGCTCGCTTTTGCGATCGCAGCGACGTTGTCGCCGCGCTTCATGCTGGTGTTGCTGGTCTACGCGATCACCACGCTCATGTATTCGCTGATCCTCAAGCGCATCGTGATGCTGGATGTGGTCACGCTGGCCGGCTTGTACACGGTCAGGATATTTGGCGGCGCAATCGCGGTGCCGGTTGAACTGTCTTCGTGGCTGATTGCGTTCTCGATGTTCCTGTTCCTGAGCCTGGCGATGGTCAAGCGTTACGCGGAAGTGCGTCGCGTGGCCGCGGCCGAGGAAACCCACGTCGCCGGGCGCGGCTACCGTGTCGACGACTTGTCGCTGATACAGTCCTTCGGCACCAGCAGCGGTTACCTCAGCGTGCTGGTGCTGGCGTTCTATATCAACAGCACGAAGAGTGCGCAGCTGTATCGGCATCATGAGCTGCTGTGGCTGCTCGCGCCGATCCTCTTCTACTGGATCAGTCGCGTGTGGCTGATCGCACGCCGCGGTGAAATGCACGACGATCCCGTCGTCTTCGCGCTGACCGACAAGGTCAGTCTAGGCGTGCTGGCGTTGTTTGCTGTGGTGATTTTCCTGGCGATCTAGGAAAGACTGTCAGTCGACGAGAAGCCGGTCACACTGTTAGGTTCCCGGCCAACGGCCTTCACAACATCCGCAGCAACTGCGGCATCAGCGGCAATTTGCGCACCCGCACTGTAGTCGCGGCGTAGATCGCGTTGGCGAGTGCCGGCGCTGCGCTCGGTATGCCGATCTCGCCCGCGCCGGAGGGTTCCAGCGTCGACTCCACAATCTGCACTTCGACGCTGCGCGGCGCCTGCGCCATGCGCAGCAGTGGATAGTCGGGGAAATTCTTCTGCTGCACCTGGCCGTCCTTGACCGTGATTGCCAGATGCAACGCGGTCGAGATGCCGTCGATGGTGCCGCCCATCATCTGCGCTTCGACGCCGAGCGGGTTTATGACGCGACCGACATCCGCCACGCAAACCGCGCGATGGATGCGCAGTTCGCGGCCTTCGACAGAAACTTCGAATGCATGCGCCGCGTAGCCACCGAACGTGAAGTGGCAAGCAATGCCGATGCCGTGGCCGTCGTTGCGTTTGTCGCCCCAGCCGATCTTGTCGGCGCACAAGTGAAGCACGTTGGCGAGACGGCCGGTATCGAACACCGGGCCGCCGTGACCCGAGTACGGAATCTGGCGCGGTTCACCAAGCAGCTCCAGGCGCAGTTTCACCGCGTCCTGCTTGGTCGCGATCGCGATCTCGTCGATGAAGCTCTGCACGGCGAATGCGTGGAACGTGTGGATCGGCGCGCGCCATGCACCACGCGGCATGCGCGACTCGACGCCGTAAAACGTCTTGTCGAGATTCGCGATCAGGCCGGCCGGAAAATCATCCGCTTCGAGCGTCGCATTGTTCGCCGCGCGTTTGCGCGTGCCGGTTTCACGATAGCCGCGCGGCGTCGCGGCGCAGCGATGCGACCAGCCGGTCAGACGCTTCTTGCGATCCAGCGTCGCTGCCAACGCGTGCACGCCAAACGGGCGGTAGAAATCGTGTGCCAGATCGTCCTCGCGCGTCCACATCAGCTTGACCGGCTTCCCCGCTGCCTTCGCGATGAGTACCGCCTCGGCGACAAAATCGTTGGCGAGGCGTCGGCCGAAACCGCCGCCCGCGCGAGTCATGTGGATCTCGATGTCCTTGCGCGCGAGGCCGGTCAGCTGGCTGATGATTTCCGAAGCGCCGTCGGGATTCTGCATCGATGCGACCAGGCGCGCGCTGTCTTGCTTGATCTCGATCAGAGCGCCGGGTGGTTCCATCGTCGCATGCGCGAGAAACGGCATCTCGTAGCGCGCCTCGATGAACTGGTGCGCCTGCTTGCGTGCCTTGACGAAGTCGCCATCCTTGCGCACGCTGAGGCCTTCCGCGCTGTGGTCGAGCAGGCTGTTCGCCGCGCCCGTCAATGCGTTGCTCGATTCCTTCGGCCAGTCACCCTGCTTCCACTGGATCTTGAGTTTCTCGCGCCCCTGCAGCGCAGCCCAGGTGTTCTCCGCAAGAACCGCAACGCCGGCCGCGAGTGGGCCGCTGAACGGTTCGTCCGGCTTGGGGCCGGGCAACGCAATCACGTCGACGACGCCGGCAACGCGGCGCGTCTCGCTATCGTCGAACGTGCCGACGCTGCCATCCAGATACGGACAACGCGCGATGACGGCGACCAGCGCATTCGCCGAATATTCGTCGATGCCGTAAAGCGTGCGCCCGGTGACGATGTCGCGCGCGTCGACGACTTTCGTCGGCTTGCCGATGATGCGGAATTGTTCCGGCTTCTTCAGCGCGGGCGGTTTGTCCGGCAACGCGATAGTGGCCGCGGTGCGCGCGAGTGCGCCGTAGGTCAGGCGACGCCCATCTGCCGCAATTACCTGACCGGATTCGGTATGCAGTTGATCGGCCGGCAGGTTCCATTCCTGCGCAGCGGCTTGCAATAGCAACCAGCGTGCGGTCGCTCCCGCTTCGCGCAGTTCCTTCCAGCCATCGGGAATGCTGGTGCTGCCGCCAGCGAACTGCTCGCCGTATTTGTTCGAGGGTCCTTTGTCGGTCTCGATGTAGCCGTACGGCAACTGCACCACGCGCACCTGCGCCCAGTCGACGTCGAGTTCTTCGGCAATCAGCATCGGCAGCGAGGTCATCACGCCTTGGCCGATCTCGCAGCCACGCGCGCCGATCACGATGCGGTTGTCGCGCTCGATGCGCACGAAGGGTCCGACGTCGGTGAGGTCGTCGCCGAGTAGTTCAGGCGGCAGATCGCTGCCTTGGTCGGCGAATGCCAATCGCACGCCAACCAGCAGCGCGCCCGTTGCGGTAAGCGATACGGCGAGGAAGCGGCGCCGCCCCGTGTTGACGATCGCGCTCACTTTTTCTGACCCTGGATCAGGTCGGCCGCGCGCAGAATGGCGCGGCGGATGCGCGGATAGGTGCCACAGCGGCACAGGTTGCCGATCGTCGCGATATCGTCGTCGCCGGGCTTGGGCTTGCGCTGCAGCAGGTCGACCGCGGCCATGATCTGGCCGGCCTGGCAGTAGCCGCACTGCGGCACGTCTTCCTCGATCCACGCCTGCTGCACCGGATGCAGCGCAACGGTTTCCAGGCCTTCGATCGTGGTGATCTTGTGGTTCGCGGCAACACTCATCGGCGTCACGCAGGCGCGTGTTGCTTTCCCATCCACCAACACCGTGCAGGCACCGCAAGCAGCGACACCGCAGCCGAACTTGGTGCCCGTCAGGCGCAGCGTGTCACGCAGAAACCACAGCAAGGGCATCGCGGGATCGCCGTCATGGAAATAAGGCTTGCCATTGATCGTGATGGCGAGCGCTTCCGACGGACGCGCGGACGCGCGTTTGACGGGTTCGGCGCTGTGGTCGAGGGGATTGGCCATTCATTTCTCCGTGCGCCCGCTGCGCATGGTAAGGCCGCAGCGAGACATCGCGCATTGTCGCACGGACGTTTCGGTGCGCGGCAACGCGCGGGGCCCCTTGCTCGTGGTCGGACGTCCCAGCCGCACGCTTCAGCGGTTGTCCCGGCGCGAGTGGCGGGCAAGTTTGCCGCCAGTCGCTAGCCAAATTTGCCTTGGAAGTACCTCGTGCTTGCCGCCAGCGCCACGGCGTTGTCGATCGACGACATCGCCACTCGTTTCAGCGCGCGCGGCGCGTGGAAGAAACGCTTGCCGCAATTGCTCGACATGCTCGTCGCGCTCGGTCGAGCGCGCGAGCAGGGCGGTCACTATTCCCGCGCGTGACTCATGGCGCGAACCCCTCAATTGAATCCGTTGACGAAGATGATGTCCGGATTGACCTCAAACGCGCCGATGTCGGCCGAGCTGCCTACGACGCGTGGGAACGACGGTCCGCGTTGGTCTTGCGTGGCAACCGGCAAGTTGGTGCCGGCATCGATGGCATCGCTGAAAGGTCGCAGGGCGTGGGTCAAGGTCGGGCCGCCATGGTCTCCCAGCGGGAAGATGTCGAGTGCGCTTCCATCCGTCCAGGCGCTGGGCGGAATGGTCAACAAGGCGCTGACAGCATGGAACATGTTGTGTGTGCCGGTTACGGTGACGCCGTCCATTCCACTGACGTCGGCGGCCAACGTGGCCTCCGTGTTCAGGATGATGATCGTGCTTTCGACCGTTGAATCGACATCCAGATAGAGACCTGCGCCCG
>JBBRZD010000051.1:0-13707 GCA_038237055.1 Lysobacterales bacterium
GCTAGGCCTTAAGCGGCCAGAGCGTAGACGTTATCGTTCGCGTCTAGGTTTTTTGCCACCGGATTAACGAGGAAGATGACGCCCTCGGCATGCTCCAAGCTACTTCGCAACCCCCGTCGAAACCATGTCGCCCCCGGGGAACAACGATGGTGGGGGCTGGCGGCCTCGAAAGCAAGCTTCGCCGGTGCGCTCGACTTGCCGGAAGTTGGCGCAAGCCCCTAGCATGGCCGGCTTTCGTCGATCGGCAAATGCATCATGGGCAACATTGTCTGGCTCGCTTCGTATCCGAAATCCGGCAACACCTGGCTGCGCGCGTTTCTGGCGAACCTCACCGTCAATCGCGCTGATCCGGTTCCGCTCAACGAACTGTCGCGCTACTGCGACGACGAGGCGAATCCTGAGCTGTTCGGAGCGCTGGCAGGTCGGGTGAGCGCCGAACTGACGATCGAGGAAATTGCAGCCTGGCGCCCGCAAGTGCATGCAGCTATCGCGGCGCGCGCGCAGGGCACGCGTTTCGTGAAGACGCACAACATGTCCGGCAGCTTCGATGGACATACGCTGCACAATTGGCAAGTCAGCGCAGGCGCTATCTACGTGGTCCGCAATCCGCTCGACGTTGTGGTCAGCATGACGCACCACTTCGGAATGAGTATCGATGAGGCCATCGAGCGACTCGGCAATGAGAACGTGGCGACTGCGAACGACGACTTGTTCGTGACTCAGATACTCGGCTCGTGGTCATCGCACGTGAAGAGTTGGGCGGATCTGGCCGGCGAAAAGTTTTTCGTGCTGCGTTACGAGGATCTGATCGAGAAGCCGACCAAGCAGTTCACGAAGGTCGCGAAATTCGTCGGGCTCGGACAGGATCGCGCGCGCATCGCGCGAGCGATCGGGCACGCGGGGTTCCAGAGCCTGTCGTCGATGGAGAAGAAGCATGGCTTCGTCGAAGCATCGGAGAAGGCTGGGCGCTTTTTTCGCAAGGGCGGGATCAATGAATGGCGCGAAGCCTTGAACCGCGATCAGGTTGTGCGCATCGTGGATGCGCATCGCGTACAGATGGCGCGTTTCGGATATGTGCCGGCGGGGTATTGAGCGTTCGCAACTGGCCAGTCGCAATGCGCCTTTGAACGCAAGCTCAGTTCGGCTCGGCGCGCCATTCGATATCGAACTCGCATGCCGCGTTTTCCATTCAATCCGACCCAATGTGCAGGCACAAAAAAACCCGCTGCGAGCGGGTCTCCGTGTACGTCCGGATTTCTCCGGATGTCGTTGAATCACTAATGGCGGAGCGGACGGGACTCGAACCCGCGACCTCCGGCGTGACAGGCCAGCATTCTAACCAACTGAACTACCGCTCCGCATTGTGACCAACCGGCACATTGTGCCGTAAAACAAAACAGGATCATCCTGACCCAATCGCACCTTTCACTTTCCTGGCGTCCCCAAGGGGATTCGAACCCCTGTGTCCGCCGTGAAAGGGCGGTGTCCTAGGCCTCTAGACGATGGGGACGTAGGAAAACCAAAACCGATCTGGTGGAGCCAGCCGGGATCGAACCGGCGACCTCTTGCATGCCATGCAAGCGCTCTCCCAGCTGAGCTATGGCCCCGAGAGAGGCGCGAGAGAATAGTGGTCGCTCGCGCTTTCGTCAACTTAATTCGTGCCTAATTCGAGAATGTCTTGCGCCCCATTCCGAAAAGTCCGCCGCGACGAGCGTCTTCCGGCATGTTGTCGGCGTGCTCCTGCTCAATATAGCCGAGCGCGTGATACGCATTGATGAAATTGGCGACATCAGCGGTCGTCGCGCCACCTAGTTCGGCAATCTCATCCAATGTACCAGCTTGCTTGAGCATTATCGTCGCGATGCGGAAATGCTTCGGGAACTCGCGTTCGCTTTGTGGCCAACGCGACAGCTTGTAGCGCGCCTTCGCATTGAGGTTGGGGGCGAGTTGACCGTCGCCGCGAACGAAGTGAATGAGCCATTGCAGGCGCGCATACGGGTGACCGGGCATCGTTTCGACTTCTTTGGCGAAATCCAGGTCATCTGCATGGTGTACATCGTCAGCTGTCAGCGTGCGGATGCACCATGCCGACAGAGCTTTCAAGCTTGAGGGCGAATGCCACATACGCTCGCCTGGATCCAGCAGCAAGGTCGGAAGGCCATCGGCTGAGAGTCGCAGCTTGCCTTTCAGCGGGGCATCCAGTTCGAGCAGATCCAGCAAATGAATGCCACGGCGCGCGGGTGTTTGCGCCGGTCCGGCCGCAGGCGCCTGGGCATGGGTCGCCGCAGCTGACTGAGGCGTTTCAATTTTCGGCGTAGCGGGTTGTGGCGCAGCGGGCTGGGATTTTGGCGCAGCCGGCTCGGACGCTGCCCGCGCCGCGGCGACCAGCGCTACTGCTTCGGCCGATGTACGTATCTGAGACTCCGTGGTGTTGCTCGCATCCGGCGCCTTGGCGGACACCTGTGGTGGATTGGGCGTATCCGATGCTCCGCTCAACTGGGCTCCAACCCGGTTGAGCAATGCAACCAGATCGGCGGCGACCACGGGATGTCGCAGCGAGAGATAGCTTTCGTACGACTCCGGCGATTTCGTATAAGCGGCGATCAGGCGGCCGCTCGACGCGGCCTTGAGCCAATCCATGTGGCCATAGACCGAATCGGCGTCGATGACCAGCAGGTCGGCACTGGCGTGATCGCCTTGGCGCCAACGGGTGTCGAGACGGGTGCGCTGCTCATCGAGCAGGTTGTTGATTCGCGCAGCGACATCGGCAGGGGCGCCGACGACGCAAACGGTGCGGGTTTTGGGATTGTTCAAGGTGGGGTCCCGGGGATGACGAGCGGGTGACATGAAGCAAGGACCATGCCGTTGCTGGACGGATTCGGCAGCACGATCTGGACGCATTGTGCGCCGATATCGGGAAAAACTGACGGCCAATGTCAGGCTTGGACGGTCACCGGGCTTTGGACCGACCGTTCCGTGCCTTCGTGTTGCTGCAGTGTCCACAACTGGGCATAGCGACCGCTCTCGGCCAGCAACTGCGCATGGTTGCCGCGTTCGATGATGCGACCCTGTTCGAGCACGATAATCTGATCCGCATCGACGATCGTCGAAAGTCGGTGCGCAATGACCAGGCTGGTCCGCCCGCGCGCGATCCCGGCCAGTTCGCCCTGGATGATCTTCTCGGTACGCGTGTCGAGCGCGCTGGTCGCTTCATCGAACACCATGATCGCCGGGTTCTTGAGCAGGGTGCGTGCAATTGCGACGCGCTGTTTTTCACCGCCGGAAAGCTTGAGTCCGCGTTCGCCGACGCCGGTTTCGTATCCCTGCGGCAGCGATTCGATGAAGTCGTGGATATGCGCCGACTTCGCCGCCGCGATCACTTCCTCGCGGCTGGCGTCGGGGCGGCCATAGGCGATGTTGTAGTAGATCGTGTCATTGAACAGCACCGTGTCCTGCGGAACGATGCCGATGGCGGCGCGCAGAGATGCCTGCGTGACGGCGCGGATGTCCTGGCCGTCGATGGTGATGCGACCGCCGCTGGTGTCGTAGAAACGGAACAGCAACCGCGCGAGGGTGGACTTGCCGGCACCCGTCGTGCCGACGACAGCTAGGGTATGACCGGCCGGTATGCGGAAGTCGACTTCGGCCAGGATCGGTCGGTCCGGGTTGTAGTGGAAATCGACGTGCTCGAAGCGCACCTCAGCACCGCGGACCGCCAGTGGCGGGGCATCCGCCACGTCCTCCACTTCGCGCGGCTGGTCGAGCAGCACGAACATGCGTTCGATGTTGATCAGCGCCTGCTTGACCTCGCGATACACCATGCCGAGGAAATTCAACGGAATTGACAGTTGGATCAGGAACGCATTCACCAGTACGAAATCGCCGAGCGTCATCGTGCCGGCAACAACGCCACTCGCTGCGCGCCAGAGCAACAGGGTAAGACCCAGCGAAACGATGGCGGACTGGCCGATGTTCAGCACGGCCAGCGTCTTCAGGCTCTTGACGGTGGATTCTTCGAGCTTCACCAGGCTGGCGTCATAACGGCCGAATTCGTGCCGTTCGTTGCCGAAATACTTGACGGTTTCATAGTTCAACAGCGAGTCGACTGCACGCTCATTCGCCTCGGTGTCCGCTGCGTTGGCCGCACGGTAGAAACGCAGGCGCCATTCGGTGATCGAAAAGGTGAACGCAATGTAGGCCGCGAGGGTGCCCAATGTGATCGCCGCGAAACTCCAGTCAAAGCGTGCGATGAGGATCGAGCAGACCATCGCCACTTCGAGCAGGGTCGGCAGGATCGTGTAGATCGTCCAGTCGAGGAGGTCCGAGGTCGCGCTCATGCCGCGCTCGACATCGCGCGCGACACCGCCGGTGCGCCGATCGAGATGAAAACGCAGAGAAAGCGCATGCAGATGCTCGAACACGCGCAAGGTGATGCGCCGCGAGGTGCGCGCAAGAACCCGCGCGAAGACGATCTGGCGCAGTTCCTGGAACAGTGACGTCGACAGCCGCAGCGCGCCATAGGCGACCAGCAGCATGACGGGGATCAACAGCGGCTTCGGCGTCAGATCGAGTTTGTCGATCAGGCTCTTCATGATCAACGGAACGCCGATATTGGCGACCTTGGCGGCCACCAGGAACAGCAGCGCGAAGCCCACCCGCGCGCGGTAGTGCCACACCTCCGGCCACAGGCGGCGGATGATCGAGAACGCGCTGGCGGATCGGGTTTCGCTCATGAGGCAGTCATGTCGTGCATTGGATCATTGACGAGGACGGTCACACGTGGGGACGCAACGCGAGAATGACAATGCGCGCGCGTCGCCCGGCGTATGATGCAGCGCTACTCTTCAACGGAGGAATGATCCATGCGCTCACTCTCGCTATTTGCGGTCGCGCTGCTGTGCGCAACCGGCTTTGCCAACGCACAGGACGCCGCAAAACCCGCAGCAATGACGCGAGAACACGCGCCGCATCATGCAAAGGTCTTCATTGTTTCGCCGAAGAATGGCGCGACTGTCGGGCAGGACATAAAGGTCACGTTCGGCGTGAAAGGCATTGCGCTCGCGCCGAGTACCGATGCCACCCCCGGTAGCGGCCACCATCATCTGCTGATCGATGCAAAGGAACTCCCGCCGCTGGATGCGCCGATTCCGAACGACGCCACGCACAAGCATTACGGCAAGGCGCAAACAGAGGACACGATCCATCTAGAACCGGGCAAGCATACCCTGCAGCTCGATTTTGGCGATGCGAAGCACCTTCAGTTCGATCCGCCGCTGGTGTCGAAGAAGATCACGATACAGGTGAAGTGATTTCAGGGTGAACTCATCGCGTGCAGGCCAGGGGCCGATCACACGAGATGGCCGATGACACGGGAAGCAGTTTGTCGAGAACGAATTGAATTCGGCAAAGTGATCTGTATAAGCTGTGGTGGCGGCTTCAGCCGCGATGCTGTCGCATGTTGGAAACACCATCCCCACCTAAATCCTCCCCTTGAAGCGGAGGGCTAAAGCGCGCTGCTTTGAAGTCCTCCCTTCAAGGGGAGGATTTAGGTGGGGATGGTGGCGACGTCAGTTGACTTTCCCTGTTCAAAGTACGTGCACTGCGGAAACCATTTCAGCGGGAGGCGGAATTTCAGCGCTGCTTGCCCTGCACAGCGCCAAGATCCAGCGCATAACTCGATGAGCCGTCGCCGTTGTCCTTGACGACACTCACGTTGTCGATCCCGGCCGCTTGGGCGACATCGATTTTCCCAGTGGCTGACGTGAACACTACCGGTCCTGCTGTCTTCACGGTCGCAAACGTCCAGTTCCGATCCGCCCCGTCCAGCGCACGCGTTAGATGCTTGCGCTCCCGCACCCATTCGATCAGCACGTCGCGGTTTGCATCGGGGGCGGACAGGACGATATTGCTGCCGTCGAGCCCGGGAAAATGGCCGCCGCCGCTGGCCCGGTAGTTGTTGGTCACGACGATGAAAGCCTGCTTTGGATCAACCGGTTTGCCGCGCCAAGTCAGCTCGCGGATGCGTTCGCCTTGCGCCTGCGTCACGTCGATCACATAACTCAGGCCGCCCTGGATCACGTCGAAGTTGTAGCCGGAAAACTTGTGGTTGATCAGGTCCTGCGACTCCCGTTTTGCCGGGTCGATGCGATTGAACAGTCCGGCCGAACGCTCGAGCCAGCCCTTGAGGATCGCACCGTCGATCTTCACCGCGGTCAGCGTATTCGGATACAGGTAGAGGTCGGCTGCGTTGTTGAGCGCGACGGGACCAGCCGCGATATCGGTGTAGTCGTTGGTGGCGCTGAAGCCGGTCTTGAAAGGTGCCGCGGCCGAAAGCGCCGGTACGCCCGAATATTGCGGCAGGTTTTTCGCGATGTAGCGTTCGACGTATTCGCGTTGCGCGGTATTGACCGGTTGCAACGCAGTCACTTCGCCGACTTCGGCAAAATAACTCGTCATCGCGAAGTCGCTGTCGCCGACGGGCTGCGAAACGTAGGCGATCGTCGCCGAGTGTGTCTTCTGTACGAGTTTCGCAATGTCTGGATCCGGCGGGACAAACGTGCCATCCGATTTCTTGATGTTGCGCACCTCCGAGTGCGTTGCGGCTGGATCGATCTGCCAACGCCCATCGCGCCGCACCAGCGCCAACTCGATTACGCCGAGACTCTTGCCGAAGAAGTTGCCCATGACCGTCGGTTTGCCGTGCACGAAGCCGCGTTGGTTGTCGACATCGGGCATATTGGCGAAGCGCGACTTGGCGTTGCCCGGGTCGGGGAACGGCTGGTGCGAATGTCCGAGCAGCAGCGCATCGATACCCGGCTCCTGCGACAGGTACCAGTTCGCGTTTTCCATCGTGTCCGTGTACGGCGACGCGTCGAGGCCGCCGTGTGAGATCGCGATCACGAGATCGACATGCTCGGCGCGCAGCTTCGGAAGGTACTCGCGTGCGGCTTCGACCAGACCCTTCGTCGTGACCTTGCCTTCGAGATTGCGCTTGTCCCAATCGGTGATCGACGGCGGCGTGAAGCCGATGATGCCAATGCGGATCGGCGCTTCGATATCTTGCCCGGCTTCATCCCGCAGCTTCAGCGTGCGATCGAGCACTGCGTACGGCGGATAAATCGGTTGCCGGTCGCGCGTGCTGAACACGTTGGACAATACCAGCGGATAGTGCGGCCCTGCGCAGTGACGATCGGCAACGCCATCGACATGCATGGGTTGATCGGTAACCTGAGCCAGGTAGGGCAGGCCATAGTTGAATTCGTGGTTGCCGATGGTGCCGCCGTCGTAGCCGAGCGCATCCATCACGCGATAGATCGCCAGTTTCTCATCGCAGTGAACCGGCTTGACCATCGCCTGATAGTCGGCCAACGCGGTGCCCTGGATCGTATCGCCGGCGTCGAACAACAAGCTATTCGTGAATTCCTTGCGTGCATCCTTGACCAGGGTTGCCATGCGTTCGAAGCCGAGGGACTTGTCTTCGGCAAGTCGGTAGTAGTCGTAGCCGAGGATGTTCGAATGGATGTCGGTCGATTCGAGGATCGCGAGCTGCGCGCGCGCGCCGTCGGCAACGAGAGCATGCGATTTTCCGGTTCGAGTCGACGCGCAGGCACCCGCAAGCAGCAACGATAAGCAGAAGAGTGCGCGCAGGGGAGTGGACATGTCGGCCGGTGTCAGTCATTGGAAGACATATTCTGCACGCAAACATCGCGCGGCGAGGACTCCGACCCGATTTTCCGCCGCATCCGTTTGCCCAGGCCTGCGATGGAAAGGCCAGCGATGCGGCGTCCATCGCGTGCGCTGGCATGTCCGCGCGCGGCGCAATGCGCCCTCGGCGATCTATACGCGATCTATATATCGCTGCCGTGAATCCATACAGCCTGGATACGTGCGTGTCACCAGAATGATGGCTGCTCTCAATGCGGATTCATCGTCATGGATGCTGCCTATCTCGTTTTGCTCGTGGTTGTGGTCGGACTGACCTACGGTTTCATCAAGCTGTGCGCCAGGCTGGAGGATCGGAAATGACCCGCCTGCCCGCAACGTCCGCCGCCATGGCGGCCGGCAACGTCGCGACCTGCGCCTTCTGGTGCCGCGAGGAAACTCACCGATGAATACGTTGTATGTGCTTGCCGCGCTTATCGCGCTGGCGCTCTCGATCTATCTGACGATCGCGCTGTTGAAACCGGAGTGGTTCGAATGACCACCAATGACTATCTCCAGCTCGGCTTCTACCTGGTCGTGCTCTTGCTGCTGGTAAAACCGCTCGGCGCCTATATGGCCGCCGTCTTCGCCGAAGTACCGAATCGGGTCAATCGTTTCGGCGCTCCACTCGAGCGCGGGCTGTATCGCTTTGCCGGCATTCAAACTGACGAGGACATGAGCTGGAAGCGTTATGCGCTTGCGATGCTCGTGTTCAATGTGCTGGGTCTGCTCGTCGTGTATGTGCTGCAACGCACGCAGCAGTGGCTACCGCTGAATCCGCAGGGATTTGGCGCCGTCAGCGCCGACTCGTCGATGAATACGGCGATCAGCTTCGCGACCAACACGAACTGGCAGGGTTACGGCGGCGAATCGACGATGAGCTACCTGACCCAAATGCTCGGGTTGGCCGTGCAGAATTTCCTGTCCGCCGCGACCGGCATCGCCGTCCTGATCGCGTTGATACGCGGCTTCGTGCGCAAGAGCGCCAGCGGCATCGGCAACTTCTGGGTCGACATGACGCGCTGCACACTGTTCGTGCTGCTGCCGCTGTCGCTGGCTTTGGCCGTCGTGCTTGCCTCGCAGGGTGTGCCGCAGAATTTCAAGCCGTACGGGACCGTTCCACTGTTGCAGGCGGCCACCGCGACCGAAACGCTCAAGGACGCCGACGGCAACACGCAGAAAGACGCGTCGGGCAAGGAAGTGACGAAAGAGTCGCAAGTGATCGAGCAATCTTTGCCACTCGGTCCGGCCGCCTCGCAGATTGCGATCAAGCAGCTCGGCACGAACGGCGGTGGCTATTACAACGTCAACTCGGCGCATCCCTACGAGAATCCGACGCCGCTCAGCAACTTTGTCGAAATGCTGTCTCTTTTGCTTATCCCGGCAGCCCTTTGCTACACCTTCGGAAAGATGGTCGGCGACCGCCGTCAGGGTTGGGCGCTGCTGGCGACGATGCTGGTTATCTTCATCCCGTTGCTGCTGGCGTGTACGGCCGCAGAACAAGCCGGCAATCCCGCATTCTCGCACCTGGGCGCGGATCAGCTGGCGTCGACCGTGCAAGCGGGCGGCAACATGGAAGGCAAGGAAGTGCGCTTCGGCATTGTGAATTCGGCGCTGTGGGCCACCGCGACGACCGCGGCCTCGAATGGATCGGTCAACTCGATGCACGACTCCTTCACACCTCTCGGGGGGATGGTGCCGATGTGGCTGATGCAGCTCGGTGAAGTGATCTTCGGCGGTGTTGGCAGCGGTCTTTACGGCATGCTCGCGTTCGTGGTCGTTGCGGTCTTCATCGCCGGCCTGATGGTCGGACGCACGCCTGAATATCTCGGCAAGAAGATCGAAGCCTACGAAATGAAGATGGCCAGTTTGGTCGTGTTGATTCCGTGTGCACTGGTCGTCATTGGTACTGCGATCGCAGTGCTCGCGCCTGCGGGTCTAGCCGGCATTTCGAATCCCGGCATCCATGGCTTCAGCGAGATCCTTTATGCGCTGTCGTCCGCATCGAACAACAACGGCAGCGCGTTCGCAGGGCTCTCCGCCAACACGCCGTTCTACGACACCTTGCTCGGTATCGTGATGTTCCTCGCGCGCTTCCCGCTCGCAATCGGCATGCTCGCGATCGCCGGTTCGCTTGCCGCGAAGAAACACATCCCGCAGTCGGCCGGCACGCTGCCGACGCATACGCCGCTGTTCATCGTGCTGCTCGCGTGCACCGTCATCGTCATCGGTGCGCTGACGTTCCTGCCGGCGCTGGCGCTTGGACCGATCGCCGAACACCTGTCGGCGTTCCGACATTGAACACATCCATCCCATTACGTCCGCATTCCGTGCGAACGGGTCTCGCGCATCGCCTTGCGATCGTCGAGGGCGAACGGGAATACCAGGAATCAACCAAATGACATCGACCACTGTGCATACCAGCGCGCTGAGCAAGGAACTGATGGTTCCGGCGATTGCCGCCGCGTTCCGAAAGCTCTCCCCGCGCCAGCAGTTCCGCAACCCGGTGATGTTTGTCGTGTTCGTCTGCAGCATCCTGACGACTGCATTGTGGCTGCAAGCCGTGTTCGGTCACGGTGAAGCGCCGGCCGGTTTCATTTTCTCGGTCGGTCTCTGGTTATGGTTCACGTTGCTCTTCGCGAACTTTGCCGAGGCGATTGCCGAAGGTCGCGGCAAGGCCCAGGCGCAGGCGTTGCGCGGCGCCCGGCGTGACGTCGTCGCCCACAAGATCGCAACACCCGAAACGCGCGATCAGGTGACCGTGGTCTCGGCCTCCGATCTGCGCAAGGGCGATCTCGTCGTCATCAAGGCCGGTGAAGTGGTTCCCGGCGATGGCGAAGTCATCGACGGCGCCGCTTCGGTCGACGAAAGCGCGGTCACGGGAGAATCGGCCCCCGTCATCCGCGAATCCGGCGGCGACCGCAGCTCGGTCACCGGCGGCACGCGCGTATTGTCCGACTGGGTCGTCGCGCGCATTGCGAGCAATCCGGGCGAAAGTTTTCTCGACCGCATGATCGCGATGGTGGAAGGCGCCAGTCGGCGCAAGACGCCGAACGAGATCGCGCTGACGATTCTGTTGGCGAAATTCAGCCTGATCTTCCTGCTTGCGTGCTCCACCTTGCTGCCGTATTCGTTGTACGCAGTAAACGCCGCTGGCCATGGCGATCCGGTCTCAATCACCGTGCTGGTCGCGCTGCTGGTCTGCCTGATCCCGACGACGATCGGTGGCCTGCTTTCAGCGATCGGCATTGCAGGTATGGATCGCATGATCCAGGCCAATGTGATCGCCATGTCCGGTCGCGCAGTGGAAGCCGCGGGCGACGTCGACGTGCTGCTGCTCGACAAGACCGGCACGATCACGCTCGGCAATAGACAGGCGGTCGCGTTTCATCCCGCGCCGGGGGTCGAACTGGAGGCGCTTGCCGACAGTGCGCAACTGGCGTCGCTCGCTGACGAGACGCCGGAAGGGCGTAGCGTCGTCGTGCTCGCCAAGGAAAAATTCGGCATCCGCGAGCGTGAGCTGCATGAGCTGGCCGCGCATTTCGTGCCGTTCTCCGCGCAGACACGCATGAGCGGTGTGGACCTTGGCGACCGCTCGATCCGCAAGGGTGCGATCGATTCGATCAGGAACCACCTCGTCGCACTCGGTACGACGCTGCCCGCCGCAGTGGTCAAGGTCGCCGAAGACATCGCGCGCAAGGGCGGCACGCCGTTGCTCGTGGCAGAAAACGCGCGCGCGCTCGGCGTCATTGAGCTGAAGGATATCGTCAAGGGCGGCATTCGCGAACGCTTCGCAGAGTTGCGTCGCATGGGAATCCGCACCATCATGATCACTGGCGACAACCCGCTCACCGCGGCGTCGATCGCGGCCGAAGCGGGCGTGGACGATTTTCTCGCCGAGGCGACGCCCGAGGCGAAGCTGAAGCTGATCCGCGACATCCAGGCTGAAGGTCGCCTCGTGGCGATGTGCGGCGACGGTACCAACGATGCGCCGGCGCTCGCGCAGGCGGACGTTGCGGTCGCGATGAACAGTGGCACGCAGGCCGCGAAAGAGGCCGGCAACATGGTCGACCTCGATTCGAATCCGACCAAGCTGATCGAAGTGGTCGAGATCGGCAAGCAGATGCTCATCACGCGCGGCGCGCTGACGACATTCTCGATTTCGAACGATGTCGCCAAGTATTTCGCGATCATCCCGGCGGCCTTCGCTGGCACGTATCCGGCGTTGAACGCGCTGAATGTGATGCATCTGGCGACGCCGCAGAGCGCGATCCTGTCTGCGGTGATTTTCAACGCGCTGATCATCGTCTGCCTGATTCCGCTGGCTCTCAAAGGCGTGCGCGCTCGCGCGGTAAGCGCCGGCGAACTGCTGCGCCGAAACCTGCTTGTTTACGGTCTGACGGGTCTGGTCGTGCCGTTCGTCGGCATCAAGCTCATCGACTGGCTGCTGGTCCTGTTTGGACTGGCCTGAGGAGAAACCGCACATGCGTACCCATCTTTTTAAAACCGTCTATGCGTCCCGTGCCGTGGAGGCGATCGAGCCTGACATCGGCCGCGCGGCGAACGACAGGGACTATTTCTCGACGTTGGCATCTACGGTAATTACGAAACAGGTTTCCGCGATAACGCGGGTGATGTCTGGCCCGACGCCAAGGAAAAACATGAACGACGACTACTACCTCGGCGGATACGTCGGCATCTGAACGACGGTGCCGCACCAGCGGCAGCCATGATTTCAAGGAAAAACCATGAACACGCTCACCAGGCTGGCGGCACTGCTCGCCGCGACCACTTTCTCCAGTTCCGCATTCGCACAGACGGTGGATGCCAGCGCCGACAACGCCGCCTATGCAGTCACCGCCAATATAGCGCTGACCTCGGACTACATGTTTCGTGGTCTGACTCAGAGCTGGGGTGGCGCCGCCGTCCAGGGCGCGGGAGATCTCACGATGAAGAACGGTTTTTCCGGGGGCTTCTGGGGATCGAGCATCAGCGACAAAAGCTATCCGGGTGCTGCGCTCGAACTCGACCTGTATGCGAACTATGGTTTGGCGATCAACGACGACTGGTCGTGGCGCGTTGGCCTCTACAGCTATTTCTATCCCAAGGGCAATCTCGACGACGTTGGTCTACCGTCGCGCTCGTTCAATACGGTCGAGGCGAATGCAGCGCTGACCTGGAAGTGGTTGACGCTGAAATATTCGCGTTCGTTGACGGATTACTTCGGCATCGATGTCGAACAAGGGTATCGCGACGATTCCAAGGGCACTGGCTATATCGAGTTGAACGCGGCGATTCCGTTCAATGATCTGTGGAGTCTCGCGCTTCACGCCGGCCGTACCGACATCACGACCAGCCTCGCCACACCTTTAACGAACGGTGCCGTGGATCCCGATTACTCGGACTTTGGTGCGACGCTGAAATTCCATTTCCATCCGCATTGGTCCGCCAGCGTCGGCGCGACCTATGCCGACAATAGTGCGTTCTGTGGTCACACCGGCAGCTCCACCAACCCCACGGTTACGCGCAACACTGGCGGCACCCGCGCCTTTGAGATGGTGCAGGGCACATTCTGAAAAACTCGGAGAAAGTCATGGAAAAGATCATTCGCCAAGCCATTGTATTGCTCGTCGCGCTGACGGTCGTCACCGGTGTCATCTACCCGCTGGTCGTGACCGGTCTCGCTCAGCTGATGTTTCCTCGAGCCGCCAATGGCAGCGTGATTGAGCGTGACGGCAAGCCGCTCGGATCCGCACTGATCGGACAGTCGTTTTCGGATCCAAAGTATTTCTGGAGCCGCCCGTCGGCAACTGCGCCGTTCGCTGACAATGCGGTGTCGTCCAGCGGCTCCAATCTCGGCCCGAACAATCCGGCGCTGGCCGATGCGGTCAAGCAGCGCGTTGACGCGTTGCGTGCCGCGGACCCCGGTAATACGGCACCGGTGCCAGTCGATCTTGTCACCGCGTCTGGCAGCGGCCTTGATCCACACATAACGCCCGCTGCAGC
>JBBRZD010000052.1:0-13704 GCA_038237055.1 Lysobacterales bacterium
ACGCCAGCCACTCGCCGAGATCAACGCTGTTCGCATCACCAAGTGCGGCGAGAAAATCCTCGACGGTGGCGGCGCTGCCGTCGTGGCGCTCGAAATACAGGTCGAGGCCGCGCCGGAATCCGCCGCGACCGAGCACGACACTGAGCATGCGCACGATTTCGGCGCCTTTCTCGTACACGGTCGCCGTGTAGAAATTGTTGATCTCATCATAGCGATCCGGTCGCACCGGATGCGCGAGCGGTCCCGCGTCTTCACTGAACTGTGCGCGCCACAAGCCACGCACGTCCTCGATCCGGCGAAGGGTGCGCGAGGCGAGGTCCGATTCGAATTCCTGTTCGCGGTAGACCGTCAGTCCTTCCTTCAGGCTCAACTGGAACCAGTCGCGGCAAGTAACACGGTTGCCGCTCCAGTTGTGGAAATATTCGTGGCCGACGACGGCGAGCACGTGTCGGAACCCGTCGTCGGTCGCATGCTCGGGATCGGCAAGCAGGTATTTCGCATTGAAGATGTTGAGACCCTTGTTCTCCATCGCGCCCATGGTGAAATCGTACGTGGCAACGATATGGAACACGTCGAGGTCGTAGCAGCGGCCGTAGCGCTCTTCGTCCCAGCGCATTGCCATCTTCAGGCATTGCATGGCCCAACCGCAGTGCCCGATCGCGTTCGCTTCGGCATGGATGTACAAGGCCACATGTCGCCCTTCGGCCGTGACGAACGTGTCCTCGATTCGTTCGAGCTTGCCGGCAACGAGTGCGAACAAATAGCTTGGTTTCGGATGCGGATCGACGAAGCGCGCCCAATGGCGGCCGTCGTCGAGATCGCCGGCTCCGTCCGCGTTGCCATTGGCGAGCAGGAGCGGAAAGCGCTTCTTGTCCGCACGCAAGGTCACGCTGTAGCGCGACAGCACGTCTGGCCGATCGAGGAAGGGCGTGATGCAGCGAAACCCTTCCGCTTCGCATTGCGTGAGCAGAAAGCCGCTGTCGGCTGAGCCGCTGCGATAGAGGCCCTGCAATGCAGTGTTGCGTTCCGGCTCAATGCGCACGCGTGTCTCAATGACGGCGCGATCGGGCAAGCCTGTGATAGTGAGCGCCTTCCTGGAGCACTCGTATTCATGACTGGCCAGTACGCGGCCGTCGGCGCGGACTTCGAGCAGGTCGAGTTCTGCCAAGTCCAGCTGCAGGTCTTTCTTCGGTTGTGCCGGATCGCGTTCGACAACAAGGCGTGCGGCCACAAAGGTTTCGGCCGGATCGAGATCGAACTCGAGCGCAACGTCGGCGATGCGCCATGCCGAGGGGAGATAGTCGTGCAGGAAGAGAGTCGGCTTCACGCCAGCTGTGTCGGTCATTGGGAAGCCGTGCGGTCGAGATTGTCTATGGGAGGCTAGCACGCACCTTATGGGGGCGTGTATCGTGCGGCGCTTCATCACGGGATTGCATGATGTCCACCTTCGATCGTCCCGATCCAGCGCGAATTGATGCCGCCGCCATCGAAGCCGCCGCTGTGCGCATCGCAGCGCACGCGCACCGCACGCCGGTACTGCGCTCACGCACGCTCGACGAATTGGTCGGAGCGAAACTCTATTTCAAGTGCGAAAACCTCCAGCGCACAGGCGCGTTCAAATTCCGTGGCGCGTGCAACGCCGTGTGGTCGCTGAGCGATGCCGAGGCGCAACGCGGGGTCGTCACGCATTCGTCCGGCAATCACGGTGCGGCACTCGCGCTTGCGGCGCGCACGCGTGGAATTGGCGCGTATGTCGTCGTGCCCGAGGGTGCGGTCAAATCCAAGCTCGCTGCAATCGAGGCGTATGGCGCCATGCTGCATCGCTGCGCACCGACCATGGCGGCTCGCGACGCGATGGCCGACGACGTGCGCCAACAGACAGGAGCCACGCTTGTGCATCCGTTCACCGACCCACGCGTGATTGCGGGGCAGGGCACGGCCGCGTTGGAACTGCTGCGCGAAACGGGTCCGCTCGATGCGCTGATCGCGCCGATCGGCGGTGGTGGACTGATCGGCAGCAGCGCGATTGCAGCGCGCTCGCTCGCTCCGGACATGGCCGTCTATGCCGCCGAGCCAGAGGGCGCGGCGGATGCATACGAATCACTGCGTCGTGGCGAGCGCGTCACCGGCATCGAACCGCAGACGATCTGCGATGGTTTGCGCGGCACCATCGGCCCGATCAATTTCGACCTGCTGACCGAGTATGTCGTCGCAGTGCTGCCGATTGCGGACCACGACACAATTGCTGCGATGCGCCTGATCTGGCAGCGATTGAAGCTCGTGGTCGAGCCGTCATCGGCGATCGCGCTGGCGGCGATCCTGTGCAATCGCGAACGTTTCAGCGGACGCCGCGTCGGCGTGATCCTGTCGGGTGGCAATGTCGATCTCGACGCACTGCCGTGGTAAACCGAGACTGAGATCGATGCGCGTCAGTCGGCTTTCGATGTGCGGCGCAGGTTGACCAAGGCGAGCGCCACGCCGATCAGCGCGATGCCGACGCATTCCATCAGCGACGGCCGTTCGCCCAGCAACGCCCATGCGAAGGAAACGCCGGCGATCGGAATGACGAGGCTCGACAAGCCGGCGATATTCGCTGGCAGCTGCGCCACGACATACGACCACATCAACCACGCAAGTCCCGATGCGAGGACGGCGTTGTAGGCGAGTGCGCCGATCAGGTAGTTCGACCATTCGATCGGGCGCTCAGGCACGAGCCATGCAATCGCGATGACGCCTAGCGTGCCAAACAGCATTTGCCACGCCGTCAGCGACAGTGCGCTGACACCGCCGCGTTCGAACAGACGCTTGGACAATACGACGCCGATCGCCCACGCGAGGCCGCCAGCGACGGCAAGCGCGGAACTCTTCGCATCGCCGAGGCCGAGCCAGGGTTCGAGCACCAGCACCAGTCCGAAGGCCGCAATGCCAAGGCCGATCCAGAGTCGCAGCGCTGGACGTTCGCCGAAGCAGAGCCAGCCGATCAGCACGACCCAGAAGGGCATCGTGTAGGCGAGCAGCGCGGTCTTGCCGGCGCCGCCGCCGACAAGAGCGGATTGCACCAGAACCTGGAAACCCATCGTTTGCGCGAGTCCGATCAACGCCGTTGGCAGCAACGGCGGCGGTCGCAGCGATTCGCCGCGCAAGAGCAGGACGACAAACAGCACTGCGGTACCGAATACGTAGCGCAGTGCGGAGAACTCAAACGGTCCGCTGTAGCGCAACGCCTGCTTCATCACGATCCAGTTGTAGCTCCAGATCAGGGTGAGCAGGGCGAGCGCGACAAGCGCGGTGCGGCGGAAGGCGGGGACTTCGGTCACGATCGATGGCAGACGCACGGCAGTGGCGTCGGGCTGCGTATCATACGCACCCGAGAACAGCCTACGTCGAACGGACGGTCGCATGGACGAACACGTGCTGGACGATCATCGAACACGTTGCAGCTGGTGTGCCGGTGACGGTGCCATGCGCGACTATCACGACGCTGAATGGGGCGCACCGCTGCACGACGACCGCGCGCTGTTCGAATTCATTTGCCTGGAAGGCGCGCAAGCGGGCTTGAGCTGGCGCACGGTGCTGAGCAAGCGCGAAGCGTACCGGCGTGCGTTCGCCGACTTCGATATCGCAAGTTGCGCAAAGCTCACCGATCGGCGCATCGAGAAGCTGCTGACCGATCCGGGCTTGATCCGCAACCGTCTCAAGATCACGTCAGTGCGTGGCAATGCGCGCGCCGCGCTGCTCGCGATCGACGAGTTTGGCAGCCTTGATGGGTTGCTGTGGTCATTCGTTGACGGCTGCACGATCCAGAACAGCTGGCGTGATCGCGGCAACGTGCCGGCGACGACCCCCGTCTCCGATCGCATGAGCAAGGAACTGCGTCGACGCGGGTTCCGTTTTGTCGGCTCGACCATCTGCTACGCCCTCATGCAGGCGACCGGCATGGTCAACGACCATGTCGTCGACTGCTTCCGCCATCAAGCGCTTGCCTGAGAACCTGCCAATGTTCGTCACCGATCCTGCCGCGTTTCTTGCCCAATTCTCGTCCGAGCGTTATCCGCTGCGCGGCGCTGCGACTGCGCGCGGCGCTTTCCTGGTCAGCCCGGCCAGCGACACGCTCGCTGCCGAGTCGGCTGCCGACAACCGCTACATGAATCTTTCGCGCGCACCCGACACTACGCGCGCGTTGCGCCAGCATGTTGAACTGGCGCGGCAGCTCGGCGCCGATGTCCCTGTCATGATCTTTCCCGGCCGGCCGGATTGCCCCGACGGCATGTTTCCCAACAACGTATTCGCAACCACGCGGGGAAACCTCATCATCGGCCGCATGCGTCACCCGGTGCGCCAGCGCGAGGACGCGCGCGATGACATACGTGGCTTTTTCCGCAACGTGCTTCGCTACCGCGAGATCGATTTGACGCAAGGCGATTTCGTCGCCGAACTGACCGGTGCGCTGTGCATCGATCGCGCGCGCGGCATCGGCTATTGCGGTCTTTCCGAGCGCTGCGATCTGGCGGGTGCGCGCGCGATGCATGAAGCCTTCGGTCTGCGCCTGACATTCGCGTTCGACCTCGCTGCGGGCGAATATCACACGAATGTCGTGCTTGCGATCCTCGCCGGACGCGCCGCGATCATCGCCGATGAGGGCTTCGCCGATGCGGCAGTGCCTGAGGCGATCGCGCGAGCCTATGCCGGGAACGCCGTGCGCCTGAGCTCCGCGCAAAAGCAGGCGTTTGCGGGCAATGCCATCACGCTCGCGTCGGATCGCGTCTGGATGAGCGCCGTCGCAGCGGCAGCACTCGAGCCCGCGCAGCGCGCCATGTTGCAGCGGCATGGGTTCGCGATAGGCGAGGTCGATCTGGAGGAAATCGAAAAGGCTGGCGGCAGCCTGCGCTGCTGCGTCGCCGAGATTTTCTGACCGCAGTCATCTTGGGGTTCGTTTCGTGGCGGCTATCGGGTTGGCGAGATAAAGGCGAGCGACCAAGATCATGGCTGCCGGCGTCATGAACATTGGATCTTTGAAGGTGGTAGGGATCCAATTGGAAACCCATCGCGCCGGCTATCTTCGGACTCAATACGCCTGCCAGACGGCGCAGTTGCGCTTCCCAATTGCAATTGCCCCACTAGTGCGGGGGCTTTCTTTCTTGGTCGAATTCAGCCGCAATTCAAAGCCGGATGCCGAGACTGCAGCCTTGGTGGCGCAATTGCGTGCCGGGAACCGTCGGGCGAACATGCGGAACATGCGAATGCGATCGGTATCTCAGGGCAGGCTGGTGCTCGGCCTGCTCCTGTGCTGTGCAGCAGCGGTGCCGGTGTGGGGGCGCGAGATCAACGTGCAGGAAGCGGTATCGCAGGCGCAGCATGAGACGGACGGCAAGGTGCTGTCGGTGCAAACCTTGAATGTAGGCAAGCGCAAGGTTTACCGCATCAAACTGCTTACGCGCGATGGGCAGGTGCGGATAATGCAAGTACCCGCTGAGCAATAATCGAGTGCAATGACCCGATCCGGGTACAAATACGATTCAGGAGAACAGACATGCGCGTATTGCTGGTGGAAGATGAAGCGCCGCTGCGGGAAACACTGGCGGCGCGGCTGAAGCGGGATGGCTTCGCGGTCGATTCCGCCGGCGATGGCGAGGAAGGATTGTATCTGGGTCGCGAGGTGCCATTCGACGTCGCGATCATCGATCTGGGCCTGCCCAAGATGTCCGGCATGGAGCTGGTCAAGCAGCTGCGGGAGGCCGGCCAGCGCTATCCGATCCTGATCCTTACGGCGCGTTCGTCGTGGCAGGACAAGGTACAGGGCCTGAAGAACGGTGCCGATGACTACCTGGTCAAGCCGTTCCATGTCGAGGAACTGCTCGCACGCCTCAATGCACTCGTGCGCCGTGCCAGCGGCTGGTCGCGCCCCACTCTCGAGTGCGGCCCGGTCATCCTCGATACCACCGCGCAGACCGTCAGTGTCAACGGCAGTACGGTCGATCTGACCAGCTACGAATACAAGGTGCTCGAATATCTGATGCTGCATGCTGGCGAATTGGTCTCCAAGGCCGACCTGACCGAGCATATCTATCAGCAGGATTTCGACCGCGACTCAAACGTGCTTGAAGTTTTCATCGGCCGCCTGCGTCGCAAGCTGGACCCGGATAACGCGATCAAGCCGATCGAGACGGTGCGTGGCCGCGGTTATCGTTTCGCACTGGAACGTACTGATGCACCGCCGGTCGAAGAAGCGCAGACCGTAGACAACGCCTGAGCGCGCCGCCAGTGGCGCATCCGCTTTCGCTGCAAGCGCGCTCGCTGGCCGCGGCGGGCGTTGTGCTAGCCGCGTTTTTAGCGCTCGCGTTTTTAGCGCTCGACAGTGCGTTCTATCGAGCTGCTGAAAACGGACTTCGCGAGCGTCTGCAGGGCTATCTCTATACTTATCTCGCCAGCTCCGATCCGAATCGCGCTGGAGCGCTGATTCCGCCGGACGTTGGTCCCGACTCGCGATTCGATCAGCCGATCGCGACGGGGCTCTACGCAGGTATTGTCGGCGGGAAAGTCGTGGGCGCAAAAGGCAACGAATGGCGTTCGCCGTCCGCTGCCGGCCGCGAGCTGCCGTTTTCCGATCAGCTTGCGCGGGGTGACGTTCGTTTCCGTGGCCCGATATCGACGTCCGAAGGTGATTTGTTCGTGCTGTCGGAAGGCGTCGGCTGGAACATTGGTGCGAAGAACGAACTGCGCGTGACGTTCCACATCGCTGAAGACAGCAGCAGGTTGCGAGAGCAGGTCGATGTCTATCGGCGCACCTTGCTGACCTGGCTCGGCACACTGGGGATCGTCTTGTTGCTGCTGTTGCTCGCGGTATTGCGCTGGAGTCTTGCGCCGCTGCGAAAGGTCGCCTCTGATCTGGTCCGCGTCGAGCATGGCATGCAGGAACGGCTTGGCCGCAACTATCCGGCCGAGCTGTCAGGCCTGACCTCAAGCCTCGACAATTTCATCGACGCCGAGCGCGATCGCGTCGCGCGCTACCGCAACACATTGTCCGACCTTGCACATAGCCTGAAAACACCGCTCGCGGTGATGCGCAGTCAGCTCGAATCCGGCAGCGAAGGCGAAGCGCTGCGCTGGACCGTGCTTGAACAAGTCGGTCGCATGGACGAGATTGTCGCGTACCAGCTTTCGCGCGCAGCGACATCGGGGCATCAAACGTTTGCCGCACCCCTCCCACTCGAACCCTACGCCGAGGAAATCGTGCGCAGTCTGGAGAAGGTGTACGCCGGCAAGGGCGTTCTGTGCGAATTCGAGATCGATCCGGCAGCACGTTTCCATGGCGATCAGGGTGACTTGATGGAATTGCTCGGCAACCTGCTCGAAAACGCGTTCAAGTGGGCAAAGCGACGCGTGCTGCTGAGCGTGCGACCGCTACCGGCCAGCGGCAAGCGCCCCGGCCTCGCTTTCGTCATCGAGGACGACGGCCCCGGTATTCCCGACGACAAGGTCGAGCACCTCTTGCAGCGAGGCGTGCGCGGAGACGAACGCGTGCAGGGACACGGCATCGGTCTCTCGATCGTTCAGGACATCATCAGGGCCTACCACGGCGAACTCAGCGTCGATCATTCGCCGACGCTCAGCGGGGCGCGCTTCGAGGTGCATCTGGGCGTGCGCTGACCTCAGTTAGCGGCGAGCGCCTCGACCTCGGCGATCAAGCGCGCACGAACCTGATCAAGGCTGTAGTTCTCCATCACGTAGGCGCGCGCACGTTGCGCTTGCGTGTCACGCTCATCGCGTTTAAGCGCGCGCACGCTATCGATGGCTGCGTGCAGCCGCGCCTCGCCGTGAAACACGAAGCCGCTGCCGCTCAGGGCGACATGGTCGGCGAGGATCTCGCATTGACCGTTCACGACGATTGGCGTGCCTTGTGCCATCGCCTCGAGAGCGACAATGCTGAGACTTTCGTAAGGCGACGGATGCACAAACGCGACGGCGCCGGCCATCAGTGCCAATTTACGTTCTTCGTCGACAAAGCCGAGATAGCGCACGTTTTCAGACTCGCGCAAGCCGAGTTTGTCCGAGCCGGTCAGCAGCAGGCACAGGTTCGATGGCTGCGCGCGCTTGTACGCTTCGAAAGCCTCAATCAGCATCGCGCAACCCTTGTGGGTATCAATGCGACCGCAGTAGAGGAGGTAAGGCGCGTCTTCGGGTGCGGGCGTCACGCGCTCAGTTGCGACTGTCATTGCGACGATATTGCCGTCCTCGAGACCCCAAAGTCGGCCGCCGAGGCGACGCTCGGCCGGCGTGTTCCAAAGGATCCGCGGCGCGCGCTCCGCCATTTGCTTGATCGCGCTGAAATAAGCGGGCGGCTCGTCGTGAAGCGTCGGAACCAGGCCCCATCGGCGATGGCGCAGTGCGCGCGTGCCGTCTTGGGTGGTCGGATAAAGATAGGTCAGAAAAATCAGTGCGGCGTAATCGTCACCATGTCGGGTCAAATGCTCGATCAGGTCAGGGCAAACAGGCCCCTGTGCCCGGATGAATTCTTCCTGCAAGGCCTCCGTCCAGAGCACGCGCGTTGGCGCATCGGCCTGCGCGTGCGATGCAAACTGCGCGAGCAGGCGTCGGTGCAGATCATGAAAATATTCTCCGCGTTCCCGCGCGACGAGGAAGCGCCGGATCGTCACGCCTTCGCGCCGCTCCACACCTTCGCGCAGGTCATTCGTCCAGGTGACGTAGTCGCTCGCTGTCGTGCTCAAGACATCGACGGCGTAGTTGGCGGAAAGCAAGGTCGCGTACTGCCAAGCGAGAGCCTCTGCGCCGCCGACGAGGCTCTCATGGCAGCGCGGCACGATGATCGCTATGCGTTTCACAGCGCCGGCTCCAGCACCTTGAAGAATCGTTCACGCAACACCGCAGGCGCAAATTCGTTCGTGTAGCGATCGCGTGCAGTGTCGATCAGCGCGTTGCGAAAGTGCGCGTCTTCGCCAAGCCGCGCCAGACTCGCCGCATACAGCCACGGATCCGTTTCGCCCCAGACAATTCCGCCATCACCGATTGTCTCCGGAATCGCGCTGGAACCGCACGCAATCACGGGTGTTCCGAGTGCCATTGCCTCGATCACCGGCACGCAGAATCCCTCGTGCTGGCTCAGTGTCATGAACGCATGGCTGGCGAGATAGGTCGATTTCAGCTGCGCTTCGCTGACCGAGTCGAGCCAGCGCACCCGCCCGCCAAGTCGATGTTCGTCGATGCGCGCGCGAATCCGGTCCGGGTACGTCTGCAGCCGCGGGTCGGCCTTGCCGACAATGATCAACCGAGCTGGATCGCCGTATGCGTCGACATAGGCAGCGAACGCATCGATCAATTCGATGTGACCCTTGTTCGGCGCCACGCGGCCAACCATCAGGATATTGCGCGAGCCATCGTTGAGTTCATCGAGCAATGCAAGGTCGGCTTCCGCGGCGAGCAATTGATCGACGCGATGAAACGGCGCAAGCACGGCCGTACGTTCGCGCGCCACGCCGACCGCGAGAAAATCTTCGTTGTTATAGGCGGAGTCACCAAGATAAAGCTCGCACCTCAGTGCGGCGACGGCTGGAATTTCAGCACGACCGCCGGTACAGGCCTGTTCGTAGTCGACCGAGTAGGGAGCAAAAAACTGCGGTGGCGTGATGTTGTGGTAGCGCACGACACGGAATCCGCGCGCGCGCCGGAGAATATCGAGCGCAGCCGGCCAACCAACCGAAAAATGATAGATCAACAAATCATTCGGTCCCCCGGCAAAGTCGAGCGCCTGATCCGGGGTGAGCGTCACTTCATCGACGCCATGCGCAACATTGCAGCAAACGCGAGTCTCAATGCCGCGTTCTCGCAACAAACGTGTCATCGCGAGCACGTCATTGCCGACTGCGTCGGCACCTGCCAGCACGGGCGTGAGTACGATGGCTTTCATCAGGCGAAGTTCTCCATGATTTCCCCGAGACCTGCCGCAAGCACGCCGGGAGCGAACATGCGCGCGTAGCGCGAGCGACCGCGCTCCTGCAATTCCGCGCGCAACCGGGCATCGGCGGCGATGCGCGCGATGGTAGCTGCGACCAAATAAGGATCCGCTGTGTCCCACAACACGCCCGCATCGCCAAGTGTCGAGGGGATCGCACTCGATGCCAACGCGACTACCGGCGTGCCGAGCGCCATGGCTTCGATCACTGGCACGCAGAAACCTTCATGGCGGCTGAGCATGACCAGCGCGTCCGCGCACGCGCAAGCGGCGCGCAATTCCGCGCCGTTCGCGTCATGCAGAATCGTCACTCGGGATTCCAAGGCGCGTTCGGCGATGCGCGCATGAATCGCCTCGCCGTAAACCGCGAGCGTCGGATCAAGTTTGCCAATCAGCAGCAGGTGCGCGTCGGGTGCGATGCCAGCGATACACGCGCCGAGCGCATCGATGAGATCCAGGTAACCCTTGTTCGGCGACAACCGCCCGATCATCAGCAGCAACGGTGCACCACGTGGAATGCGCCGTGCATCCGGCTGCAGCGCTCGCAGTTGCTCGACTTCATGAAACGGCGCGAGCACCGCACAGCGTTCAGATGCAACGCCGCAATGGGTGAAGTCCGCGACGTTGTAAGGTGAATCGCCGAGATACAGTTCGCAATTGAGAGCCGCGAATTGCGCAATCTGCGCGCGGCCTTCCGCGCAAGCAGCTACGTACCCGGAGGACCACGGCTCAAAGAATTCCGGCGGAGTGATGTTGTGATATCGCACGATGCGGCGGGCACGTATGCGGCGCAGCAGAGCCAGCGGGAAATCCCAGCCGCCGCAGAAATGGTAGATCACGATGTCGCGCGGCGAAGTGAGCCATGCCTCGATCTCCTGCGGTTCGCGTACGGTGTCGCTGATGCCGCTCGAATGCTGGGCGAACAACCCGACCTCGTGCCCAAGATCGCGCAGGACTGCCGCCATGCCAAGCGCGTCATTGCTGACGGCGTCATGTGGAGCAAAACCTGGAACCAGCACGGCAATTCTCATGCGCGGTGCGCTGGCGCAATCACGACGCCGCGCGCTGCGCGAGCACCGCGTTGGCACCATTCGCCGAGAGCACCTCAGCATGGACGAATTCGGCTGCCGTGAGCAGGGCCGCCCAGCGCTGCGCATCCGTATTCGTGGGTCGCGGCCCCAAAAGTTCTCCCAAACGATGCGGCTCATCTTCCACGCGCAGCAGCACTCGGCCATCGGCCTTGAGCGCACGTCGAATCTCGTCGAGCGTGCGCGCAACGATCGAGTCGTCGCCCGATAGCGTGGATGCGCCGATCGTTATCGCGTCCAGATCAGCATCCGCACAGCGTGCCAGTGCAGCGAGTGGATCGCCGGCGGCAATGGGCAATTTGCGCGCTTGAGCGTGTGCCACGAGCGCGCGATTGGACTCGATACCGCTCGCGTCCATGCCGCTCGCGTTGACGGCTTCCAGCCACGTGCCGTCGCCGCTACCCAGATCAAGCACGCGCGCCGCTGCGGGCAAGCCCGAGGCCAGCTTTGCTGTCCAGTCCGCATGACGCGCGGTGCGCGCCTCGGCGATCTTGCTGTCGAGTTCGAGCGCCGCACCGAGCGCATCCGCGCGCTCACGCTCCGCCGCCGATGCCTCTTCCAGGCCGACGAGACTGTTCTGCATCGAGGTGATCCAGTGATTCGCTGCATGCACATAATGACGAAGCTCGATCATTTCACTCGCGCTCGCGGAGTGGCAACCTTCCAGTCCTGACGCGCGTGCCTCCAGCGGAACAATGCGTGCTTCGAGGTGGCCTTCGAGTGCTGCCGCGCGTGCCTCCAGCGGAACAATGCGTGCATCGAGGCGGTCATCCAATTCTGCTGCGCGCGTCTCCAGAGGAGCAATCCGCGCCTCGAGCGTGACGGCACGTCCTTCGACTGCGCCGGCACGGCCTTCCATCGCGTTGCCGCGTTCGTGCAAGGCTTCGATCTGATTCTGCGCTGCATCGCCGCGAGTTCGTGTCACGACGGCGTGGCGTTCGAGCTCATGCAGTCGTTGCGCGATATGGCGCAAGGTTGTCGCCAACGTCGTGCCCTGTTGGTCGAGCGCACTAACGCGCGTGGTGAGTTCATCGAGTCGGCGTCCGTGTTCACGCTGCGCTTCGGCATCCGCGTTGCGGCGGTCGCGTTCGGCACCCAGTTCCGCGACGGCTGTGTCGAGCGAGGCGAGGCGCTGGTCATGCCCACGTTGTGCGTCGACGGATGCATCAAATCGCGCTGCAACCGACGTATCCGCAGCACGTTGATGGCGTAACAACACCGGCAGGCCGGCCAGTGCAAGGCCCCAATCGACGAAATAGCCGAACACCGGCACGCGGGCGAGCTTTGCCTGCGCATAGCGTGGCAGCAGGCCGCGTACGCGGGTACCGACACGCCGACCTTCGGGGGACCAGCGCAGATTGCCGAGTATTTCGGCCTTGCTCGCACCCGCAGCCAGCAGGCGGACTTGCATGGCGGACCCGGCATCGTCGGGCGCGCGCTTCAACAGCGCACGAAAAGCCTGATCAATGAAGGTGCTGTATTGCGCCCCGGTAAGCTCGCTGATGGTGTAATCAAGGCGACTGCGTTCGATGCCGTCCGGCCCACATACGGCGACGGCGGACGCAGGGACGTCAACGCGCGGCAACGGTGCGCGCGCGCGCGCTAAATCCGCTTCCGCGCGAATTTCCGCCTTGACCCGCTCAAGGTAATCGTCGTTCTTGTTTGAACTCACGGCTGTCCAGTGTGTAATCGATGCGACGGCGAAGGAGCAGCCATTGGAACTTCGCTAAAAGGTGCATCGCCGCCCGAAGGGGGTGCAGCCGCGTCTCCCCCCGCAGCCAGCGGAATAATGCCATACGCACGCGCAATGCCGATATCGATCAATGCGTAGGCGGGTCCGTGGCGATGGCCGAACTGGGCGGCGACGCCGCGCCAGCGCGCGCGTCCCGCGCGCTGTGCTGAGGCGTAATTCGGGCCTCCCTGAGCATTTGCGGACGGACCGCTTGCCGTTTTCGCTCCGAGCAAGGTTGTCTCGAGGTAATTCGCTCCGCGGTGCTGGGCATCGCCGCCGAAACCGACAAACGCATGTCCGGGCACGAGCACGATGAAAGTGCGCAAATCCAGTCGCTCCAGCACTGAAGCGATCAGGATGCTGCTGTCAATGCAATTGGCGCGACGGTCGTGCCACACCTCGCCGAGCAGACGCACGCGCTGGCTCCACAATACTGGCCCCCGACTCAGGGCCGGGTCGCCATCGGCGTAGCGCAGGCCGCGTTGCTCGAGCGCGGCCCAGATGGCACCCACGCGCGCCAGACCGTCGAGGGAGTCGAAATCGGGCTGCATTGAATGCGCCAGATCCAGCACCGCGTCGACAACGGGATCGCGCGGGTTGACGTAGCCGGCGAAGACCCAGCCAAGATCGACGCGATCGCGACCTTCGCGCACGAAATACAGTGCGTCATCGAGTGGGTGCAGGCGGACGTCGACCTGACGCACTTCGCTTGCCTGCCCCTCGCTTTCGAGCGTGATCCGCATAGCCTGGCGTCGCGGCTTGTCTAGACTGCGCAGCTGGACAACATCCCAGTCCAATCGCGGTCGCAGGTCGAGTGCGGCACCGGCATGGCCGCGCGCCGCGAATGCGACAGCCGGTTCGCGCAGGCCCGGCGTATCGATCTGCACGCGTACGCCGGCCGGGATATCGTCCCCACT
>JBBRZD010000053.1:0-13701 GCA_038237055.1 Lysobacterales bacterium
TGATAGTCGATCTTGAACACGACTTCCGGGGTGAGATAGTAGTTCACGCCGAGGGTGGTGACGCGTTCCGTTTCCGCACTAGGTACGCCGAGACCTTGCGGCACGTCCGCGAACGAGGCTGCCGTGTTGAATTCCTCGTAGCGCAGGAACGGTGCCAGCGATGAATCGCCGTTCTGCCATACGCGCCATGCGCCCTGCACGTAACCACCCCAGAATGCCTTCGGCACCGGATACGGATGGCCGACGAAACTCAGGTTGAGCGCTTGCGTATCGGTGATGCGCCCGCGTGCGTACAGCGCGGACAAATCGAACGGACCGGGCTGCCATCGCACATGCGTCTCGCCGAGGGTCACGCGCGCATCCTTGGCGAGGAAATCCTTCTGGCCCTGGCCGACGCCGCTGGTGAAGAATCCGCCGCCGACTGTGAAGCCGGGAACACCCTGCCAGTTTCCGGCCATATAGACGGCCACATCGTGCGACTTCGCCAGCTGCAGTTCTTGATGGATCGCCCCCAGCGGGGACGCGCGCGTTTCGGCGTCGGTCGGATCCCAGTTGTTGAGGTTCTGGCTGGTCGTCACGCCGACGTTCCAGTTGAATCCGAAGTCGGTGCTGCCGAGCAATGAGATGCCGCCTTCACGCCAGGTCGACGGAATGATGGCCGTCTCGACGAAATTGCGCTCGACGCCATAGTAGTTGGTCGGCTCGTGGCGTTCGTTGAGAAAGCCGAACGGAATCAGCGTCAGGCCTGCGCGGACGGCGATCGCGGGATTGAGCTGATGCTCGACGTAGAGCTGCTCGACTTCGCTTTCGCCCGAATCGGAGGCCGAGACGACCGCGTGCTCCCATTCAAGCTCGCCGTAGACATGGGTGTCCTCGTTGAACGCATGACTGAAACCGATGACTGCGCGACGTACATCGGCCTGCGTATCGGACGAGCGTCCCGTCGGATGGTTGTAGTTGAGTTCGCCGTAGCCCCACAGGCGCGTGCGATCGCCGGAGCCGGCTGCCGAGGTTGCTACCGCGGCCGGCGCCGATGGCGAGAGGACCGCACGATCGGCAAGCGCGGGTGCAGCGGCCGTGGGCGCATTGCCCGCCGGCGCCGCGGCGACATGGGCAGGCACGCTGCGCAACTGGCTAACTTCTGCACGCAATGCACCGACTTCGGCGCGCAGCGCGTCAAGTTCCTTGCGCAGGCTGTCTTCATCCGCATGCGCAGGCATGGCGGCAAGCAGGCCGACCGTGAGGGCCGCCAACGGAAGCGAGGTTCGCAACATCGTGTTTTCTCCAGACAAGTATCAGGGTGATACCGGCACGTTGCGTGCAGGATCGGAGGTATTGGTGCGCGTGCCGATGAACGTGATCAGGTCGTCGATCGCGGCCTCGTTCAAATGGGGCGCTTCGCTTGGGCGGCGGTCGTAGGGCACTTCCTGAGTATTCACGTTGCGATGCATTGCCCGCGCCAGGTCGTTGAATTTCTGCACGCCGCCGTTCGCATCGGGCGGATAGAATTCGTCAGGGTTCGTATCACGCCGAACGTAGAAGCGCACGGTGTCACGCAAGGTTGTGAACAGGCCGTTGTGGAAGAAAACGGGCCGCGTCGCGACATTGCGCAAGGTCGGCACTTTGAATGCGCCGCATAGATCGGTGTGATCGACGCGATCAGACCGATCCGGACCGCACAGGCCAAGATCGAAATAGGCTGGCTCCGCGTTCGCCGCGATGCTCGCATTGCGCGGCAGACCGAAGTCGTCGTAGGTAAAGTCGGTGAACAGCGGAGGCGAACCGTCGCTGCCGCGCATGCTCGGATGGCAGCCGGCGCAATTGCCCTTGTCCGGTCGATTGAACAGCTCAAGGCCGCGAAGCGCAGGCGTTGACAACCGCACCTTTCCGCGCAGGAAATAGTCGTATTTGGAATCGACGGATGCAGTTCTGGCGCCGACTTTTCGAACGCCGCGATTGCAAAGCGCGAGCGCAGGAATAGACCTTCGGCATCGTCGAACACGTCGGCACCGAACAGCTTGCGGAAGTCGTCCGCGTACCTGGCAGCGCCCAACTTACCCGCGACAGTTGCTGCGTCGCCCTTCGCTATTTCGGGCGCGGCAAGGAACGGACGCGCCGCCTGCTCAAGCAGGCTCGATGCACGTCCGTCGCGATTGAAGCCTGCGGTCGGCGTGCCTTCCTTGTCGAAGAAGAAGGCGCTCGTCGCCATGTAGCGCAACGAAGGCACGCTGCGGAAACCGGGCACGTCGAGATTCGCGCCACCGGACAGAACCGGCTCGGCATTGACCTGCGAATGCGCATGCGCCGGGCTGTCGCCGGTCGCGCACGTCATCTGGCCCGATGCTGACGGCGACGGATCGAGGAAGATCTTGCGGCCGAGCGATGCCACTGTCCGCGCGGAATCCGCCGCAGATGCCTCGATAGTCAGCAACAAAGCAGCCGTGGCAGGCAGCAAGCCTGCGATGCGCTGTATGTCTGCGCGCACTTTGTGCGACCACGCGGAACCTCGACTCACGCCATGCCCTTGCTATTCGGCCAGCAATGCAGGGCGCGCATTGACGTGATCGCTACTGAGAATGATTCGCACCTGCACTAACCTAACGAAAACTCGTCTGGACGTCAACGCGCTGTGCGGCGAAACAGCTTGCCGGACGACCATTTGCGGCCGCGGCCGGCCCATCAATACCCTCTTGCCGACGACCCGCGAACCAACCACTGTGCAAGTGTGCAAGGATTCTCCCAAGCCCAGTCACACGAATACGACAACCCATGCGCATCCTGGTCATCGAAGACGACGCCGCCATCGCGGATGCCATCGGCGCCGCATTGACCAACGCCGGGCACGCGGTCGATCGTCTCGCCAACGGGCGCCAGGCAGACGCCGCGTTGCGCGACCATCCCTACGATCTGATCGTGCTCGACCTCGGCCTGCCCGAGATCGACGGCATCGAGCTGCTGCGGCGTCTCCGCGCGCGCACCGATGCCGTGCCGGTGCTGGTCGCAACCGCACGCGATGAACTGGAAGAACGCGTGCGCGCGCTCGATCTTGGAGCAGACGATTACCTGGTCAAACCCTTTGCACTGCGTGAATTCGAGGCACGCGTGCGCGCACTTCTGCGACGACGCACGACACAAGGTCTGCCCGAACTGCAACTGGGTCGCCTGCGTCTTGACCTGCCTCGAAGGCGTGCGCAGGTCGACGATGCGCAGCTCGAACTAACGCCACGCGAGTTCGGTCTGCTCGAAGCGCTGGCGGCACGGCTCGATCGCGTTATGAGCCGCGAGCAACTGGTGGATGCGCTGTGCACTTGGGATACGACACTGACCGACAACGGCCTCGATATCGCTGTATATCGCCTGCGTCGCAAGCTCGACGGCAGCGGCGTTTGCATCCGCACTGTACGCGGCCTCGGTTATCTGCTGGAAGCAGAAGGTGCCTAATCAACCGAGTCTGCGTCGACGCCTGCTGCTGATCCTCGCACTGCCGATGGCTCTGGCGTGGCTCGGCAGCGGCGCGTTGATCTACGTGTTTGCGTTGCACTACGCAAACGTCAGCTACGACCGCTCGCTGCTCGAAGGTGCGCGTGCTCTCGAAAAAATGATCCGCAGCGAAGCAGGGTTGCAGGCACTAAGCCCGCAAGCGCGCATTCTGATGGAATACGACCCCGCCGATCCCGGTTACTACTCCGTAAGCAGCCTGCATCATGGCGTGCTCACATCGAATATCGACCTTCCACCACTCGAACATTTGCCCGAAGTCGGCGCAGCTCCACAGCTCGACTCGATCGTGCATGACGGACATTCGATGCGCGCGGCAACGCTTGCACTCGCCAGCGACGAAGCAGGCGACACGATCATCATCTCCGTCGCCGAGACCTTGCGTCAACGCCGCGCGCTCGCGCGAGAAATCCTGATCGGCACATTGCCGATCGTGCTGCTGCTGATCGCAATGGTCCTCGTGCTGGTCTGGTTCGGAGTCAGTCGTGGCTTGCGTCTGCTCGATCCGCTGACCGAACAAATCGCCGCACGTCGCGCGCGCGATCTGTCTCCGCTCGACCAGAGCGCGGTCCCGGTGGAAATCCGCCCGCTGACCCAGACCATCGATGCCTTGTTTGCGCGGCTGCGCGACTTGCTCGATGTGCAGGAACGTTTCATCGCCGACGCCGCGCATCAACTGCGCACGCCGCTCGCGGGATTGCGCCTGCAGGCAGAACGCGCACTCGCCGATCCGCGCCCCGACAGCGTTCGTGATGCGCTGATTCATGTCGAACGTTTGTCCGCCGGTGCAGGGCGCGCTGCCGGTCAGTTGCTCACGCTCGCTCGCGCACAAACCTCGATTGAGGATGCCACACAGGCCACCGCCGTCGATCTCGCCAGAATTGCGCGCGAATACATCGGCGAGCGCGTCCCGACCGCCATCGCGATGCATGTCGATCTCGGCTACGAAGGACCGACACACGGCGCCGACGTCAGCGGTGACGCGGTAATGTTGCGCGAAGCGCTGGTCAACCTCGTCGACAACGCGCTGAACTACGCTGGCGAGAACGGAACAGTGACGATTTCCATCGTGCCCGAGGTGCGCACGATCGCACTTTCGGTGGAGGATTCGGGCCCCGGCGTCTCAGAGGAATGGTGGCCGCGCCTGGGCGAACGATTCTTCCGTCCACCTGGAAGTCGCCGCGAAGGTTCAGGGCTCGGCCTCGCGATCGTGCGCCGCATTGCAGACCGCCATGGCGCTTCCGTCATCTACGATCGAGGCCGCGATGGACTCGGTTTGCGCGTGACCCTGCGTTTCAGCGCGCTGCCATCGACCGACAATCAGTCACAGCGATCATCGCGTGTGTAAACAACGCCGTCGTCGATCTTCACGGGAAACTTGGCGATCGGCTCGTAGGCTGGCGGACACAGGACCGCGCCCGTGGTGATGTCGAAGCGCGCACCATGGCGCGGGCATTCAATCTCATGGCCTTCGACGATTCCGCCAGTGAGTTCGCCGCCGTCGTGCGTGCAGACGTCCTCGATCGCGTACAACATGCCATCGAGATTGAACACGGCGATCGGCGTGTCACCATCGTAGACGTTGCGGTATTCGCCGGGCAGCAGCTCGGACGTCGTGCAGACATGCACCCAGTTGCTCATGATGGCTGGCCCGAGGCGGGTATCGCGCTCACAAGGGCTTGACCAGCAGTTCGAAGCGCAGGTCGTCGCGCTTGGGAATGCCGAAGCGCGCATCGCCATACGGGAACGGCTTGAACACGCCGCTGCGCCGATAACCACGGCGCTCGTACCACGCGACAAGCTCGTCGCGGATCGAGATCACCGTCATCTGCATTTCGGTGCATTTCCATTCGTCACCCGCGAGGCGCTCGGCTTCCGCAAGCATGGCACGACCGACGCCGCCGCGCTGCAACGCCGGGCGCACCGAGAACATGCCGAAATAGCCGGAGTCGCCAAGCTTCTCGACGTGCGCGCAGGCGAGAAGAGAACCATCCGCCGATTCCGCCAGCAGCACTCGGCTATCCGGCTTCGTGAGCAAGCTGCTCACGCTGACCGGATCGGTGCGCTGGCCATCGAGCATGTCCGCTTCCGTGGTCCAGCCCTCCTTGCTGGCGTCGCCGCGGTAGGCGGATTCGACCAGCGCGACGATTGCGTCGACGTCTGCCGCTTGCGCAACACGAAATGCAAGGCGCGTGGGTTCGAGGGTGATCGTCATGCCGGCTCCACTTCGGTGGTGGTGGTGGTGTGTGCCTCGCCCGCGAGCGCGGCACGCAACGTGGCCCAAGGCAGCAGCGCGCATTTCCGCCGACTGGGGTAGCGCTGCAACTCGCGCATCGCATTGAGCGCGCCGAGTGTGCCGTCTTCGTCGCCGCTCTCGATCAGTCGAGCGAAGCGATCCGCAAGGACTGCGATGGTTTCGCGCGAGTGGCCCTGCACAAGCTCGCCCAACATGGACATCGTTGCGGTTGCGATTGCGCAGGCTTCGCCAGTGAACTGCAAGGTACCCACTCGCTCATCATCGACGACAAGCTCGATGCGCAACCGATCTCCGCAAAGCGGATTAGCGCCATCGGCTGCATGCGTGCATGTGTCCAGCGTTCCGCGATTGCGCGCGTTACGGTAGTGTTCGAGTACGACCTGCTGATAGAGCGTGGAATCGGCCATGGATCGAGGCTTCGATGCTTCGTCAGCCGAGCAGCTTGCGCACCTTGATGATCGCCGCGATGAAGCGGTCGATCTCGGCGTGCGTGTTGTAGAACGCGAGCGAAGCGCGCAACGTCGCCGGCACGCCATAGAACTGCATCAGCGGATGCGCGCAATGATGGCCTGAGCGCACGGCAACGCCCTCGTGATCCAGCAATGTCGCCAGATCGTGGGCATGCGCGCCTTCGATGAGAAACGAGATTACCGGCACCTTGTGCGCGGCTTCGCCGAAAATGCGCAGGCCGGCAATCGCCTTCAGCTCACGTGTTGCATGCTCGAGGAGGTCTTGCTCGTACGCGCCCATGCGCACATAGCCGAGCGCCTGCACGTAGTCGATTGCCGCGCCGAGACCGACGAATCCGGCGATATTCGGCGTGCCCGCTTCGAAACGATGCGGTGGGTCGGCAAACGTGGTGCCTTCGAAACGCACTTCGCGGATCATCTCGCCGCCGCCAAAAAACGGCGGCATGTCGCGCAGGAGTTCCTTGCGCGCCCACAGTGCGCCGGTGCCCGTCGGGCCGTACGCCTTGTGGCCGGTTACCGTATAGAAATCGCAACCCAGCGCGCGCACGTCGACGCTCAGATGCGGCACCGCCTGCGAGCCATCAACCAGCAGCGGGATGCCACGCTTGCGCGCCTCGCGCGCGAGCTCGGCAATCGGATTGATCGTGCCGAGCACATTCGACACATGCGTAACCGCCGCAAGCCGCACCTTAGGCGTGAGCAAGTCGATGAAACGTTCGACGATCAGTTCGCCACGCTCGGTGATCGGCGCGACTTTGAGTTTCGCACCTGCGCGATCGCACATCAGCTGCCACGGCACGATGTTTGCGTGGTGTTCCATCGTCGTGACGACGATTTCGTCGCCTGCCTGCAGCCGCGGTTGCACGTAACTGTATGCCACCAGATTGATTGCCTGCGTGGTGCCGCTGGTCAGCACGATCTCGTCACGCGATGACGCATTGAGCAGGCGCGCCAAGTTGTCGCGTGTCGCTTCATACGCAGCCGTCGCCTCCTCGCCGAGCTGGTGCACGGCGCGGGCAACATTGGCGTTTGTATCGCGATAGAAATGATCGACTGCCTCGATTACAGTCGCCGGCTTTTGTGAGGTATTGGCGTTGTCGAAATAGATCAACGGCTTGTCATGCACGCTGCGTTCAAGCAAGGGGAAATCGGCGCGGACGCTGTCCACGTCAAATGCTTCGACCGGAGTGTGCAGGGCATTCATGACAAGGTCTCCGCTTGCGGTAGGCGCGCGGCAAGCAAGGCATCGATGCGCGCGCGCAGTTCAGCCGGCGCGATATCCGTGAGCACTGCACCGCAAAATGCGCCGACCAGGATACGTCGCGCTAGATCGAGTGGGATGCCGCGCGAACGCAAGTAGAACAACGCACGTTCGTCGAGCTGTCCGACCGTCGCGCCGTGTGCAGCCTTGACTTCGTCCGCGTAGATTTCGAGGACCGGCTGCGTATCGATTTCCGCATGCGGTGACAGCAACAGATTCTTGTTGCTGAGCTGCGCATCGGCACCATCCGCACCTTCGGCGACGGTAATCGCACCATGGAATACGCCGCGTGCGCGCTGGTCGGCGACACCACGCCAGACGATGTCGCAAGCGGTGTCGCGTGCGTTGTGCGTGACAACCATGTGCGTATCTGCATGCTGACGCCCGCGCAGCGCGAATACGCCGCGCGAGTTGAACCGCGCACCATGACCGGCAAGATCGACGACGAGATCATGGCGCATCAAATGTGCTCCCGCTTCTATCGTGTGCATCGACAACAGCGCATCGCATTCGAGACGGAATTCGCTGCGCCGGATCAAGCTGATCGTGTCGGCGGCGTCCTGCACCTGCAGCAGATCCAGCCGCGCTCCAGCCGCCAGCGCGTAGCGCGCCACCAGATTGCCGAGATGCGCATTCGCGCTCGCACCAACGTGATGCTCGATCACGCGCAGGGACGCGTCCGTACCCAGTTCGATCAGTGCGCGCAGATGCCATGCCACGTCGTCCTCGGCGGAGCTGCCGACGAAAACGAGATGCACCGGCGCTTCGATGCTTGCGCCTGCAGCGACGCGCAGCAATGGGCCGTCCTGTGCCAGCACGCTGTTGAGGCGGACGAAACCATCGGCAGTCGAGGCCGTATTATGCTCAATGAATGCGACCGCAAGATCTTCCGGCCGACTGCCGAGCCGGCCGACCTCCAACCCTTCGCACATCGCGTCGCTGGACAGGTCAGCACGGTATACGCCATTTACAAATACGAGGCGCGCAGTGGAAATGCCCGGCAATGCAAGCGCGTCGAAATCAATCGCGCGCATCGCCGCGCCACAGTCGCCGTCGACATAGCGACGTTGCTCGAGCGCACGCAGACTGGTGTACTTCCAAGCCTCATCGCGCGCACCAGGCAGACCGTCGTGCAACAAAGCGGCCGCCGCCTCGCGACGTTCGGCTGGAACGCCAGGAGCCGATTCACCGACCAGCGATTCGAGCAGCGCGCTCGCCATCTCAGGCAGCTCCAGCTCGGCTGTGATTCAACACTCGGCGCTCGGCGATCCAGGCATAACCGTGTTCTTCGAGCTTGAGCGCCAGACTCTTGTCGCCACTTTCGACGATGCGGCCATCCGCGAGCACATGCACGAAGTCCGGCACGATGTAGTCGAGCAGGCGCTGGTAGTGCGTGATCACCAGGAAGGCGCGCGCAGGATCGCGCATCGCGTTCACGCCATCGGCCACCATCTTCAGCGCGTCGATGTCGAGACCGGAGTCGGTCTCGTCGAGGATTGCGAGTTTTGGCTCAAGCAGCGCCATCTGGAAAATTTCATTGCGCTTCTTCTCCCCGCCGGAGAACCCTTCGTTGACCGCGCGATGCAGCAGCTCATCTTTCAGTTGCAACACGGCAAGCTTCTCGCGAACCCGTTTCAGGAACTGCATTGAATCCAGTTCGGTTTCGCCACGACGCTTGCGCTGCGCATTCAGCGCCGCACGCAGGAAATACGTGTTGTTCACGCCTGGAATCTCGACCGGATACTGGAACGCAAGGAACACGCCCGCGGCAGCACGCTCTTCCGGCTCGAGGTCGAGCAGATTCGCGCCGTTGTACTCGACCGTGCCCTTTGTAACTTCGTAACCCTCGCGGCCGGCCAGCACATTGCCGAGCGTCGACTTGCCGGCGCCGTTCGGCCCCATGATCGCGTGCATCTCGCCCGCCTTCACGTCGAGCGAAACGCCCTTTAGGATTTCCTTGCCAGCAACGCGGACATGGAGATTTTCGATCTTCAGCATTTCGTTTTTCCGTGTGACATTGGTGCAATCGCTACGTGGTTCGCCGCTCGCCGGGTCGGCCATGCCTATCGTTGCCGCTTCTCGAACTCTTCCACATCCGCAAGATCCTTGGCGCGACCACTCTCTCTCTTGTTGATGAGAAGATCCTCCAGCCCGATCAGCGGCACGCGCACGCCGCCCAGATTTCCATACACCCGTCTCGGGTAACAGTCGGCGAACTCGCGACCCGATATCCACGTCAGCAGGTCAATCCGGTTCGGCACTCGACCGATCATCAGAACGGCTTTAGGGTCGAGAAGATCAGCTTTCGAGAATTCGCAGAAACCAAATTCCGCCAATGCCGCCAATGTGTTGACGGCATTGACGTCACTACGTTCCAGCCAGAAATCAAGGTCTTCCGTCATGCGCACGAATCCGAGTGCATTGACGGCAGCACCGCCGACGATCAGGTAGCGAACATCATTCGCGTCGAGCAATCGAATGAACTCTTTCAAATCCTGGATCAGTTCCATAGCGATCCTCGATCACGCGTTGTCTGAGTTTGAGAAACATGTCCAGCCGTTCGTCGATGCTGAACTGCACATACTCTTCGACCATGCCGGGTTCTTCGCCGACCACGAACTTGCGCGAAACACGCGGAAATTCACTTGATGCGACCATCGGCGTCTCCGGCAAGCGTCATGCGGTTCTTTTTCATTCTCATCCCACCGCACCCTCCAGCGAAACCTCCAGCAATTTCTTCGCCTCCACCGCGAATTCCATCGGCAGTTCCCTGAAGACCTGCTTGCAAAAGCCGTCGACGATCATCGAGACCGCGTCTTCCTCGCCAAGTCCGCGGGAGCGGCAATAGAACAACTGGTCGTCCGAAATCTTCGATGTGGTCGCTTCGTGTTCGACAATGGCGCCGGGATTCTTGACCTCGATGTACGGAAACGTGTGCGCGCCACATTTCTTGCCGATCAACAGGCTGTCGCACTGCGTGTGGTTGCGCGCGCCGTCCGCACCCTTCTCGATCTTCACGAGGCCGCGATAGGTGTTCTGGCCGTGGCCGGCGCTGATGCCCTTGGAAACGATCTTCGACTTCGTGTTGCGGCCGATGTGGATCATCTTGGTGCCGGTGTCGGCCTGCTGGCGATGATGGGTCAGCGCAACCGAGTTGAACTCGCCGACGGAGTCGTCGCCGCGCAGCACACAGCTCGGATATTTCCATGTGATCGCCGAACCGGTTTCGACCTGCGTCCAGGAAATTTTGCTGCGCGCGCCGCGGCAGTCGCCGCGCTTGGTCACGAAGTTGTAGATTCCACCGACGCCGTTCTCGTCGCCGGGATACCAGTTCTGCACCGTGGAATATTTGATCGATGCGTCATCCAGTGCGACCAGCTCGACCACCGCTGCATGCAGCTGGTTCTCGTCGCGCATCGGCGCGGTGCAGCCTTCGAGATACGAAACGCTCGCGCCTTCTTCGGCAATCAACAGCGTGCGTTCGAACTGGCCGGTGTCGCGCGCGTTGATGCGGAAATACGTGCTGAGCTCCATCGGGCAGCGCACGCCCTTGGGCACGAATACGAAGCTACCATCGGAGAACACCGCGGAATTGAGCGCGGCGAAATAGTTGTCGCCGACTGGCACGACGCTGCCGAGGTATTTACGGATCAGTTCCGGATGTTCGCGGATCGCGTCGGAGATCGATCCGAAGATCACGCCAACGGCGGCGAGTTCCTTGCGGAACGTGGTGCCGACCGAAACCGAATCGAACACTGCGTCGACCGCAACACCCGCGAGACGCGCGCGTTCATGCAGCGGCACGCCAAGCTTGTCGTAGGTTTCTAGCAGTTTCGGATCGACATCGGCAAGCGACTTCGGTCGGTTCTTCGGCTGCGAAAAATAGCTGATCGCCTGGAAGTCGATCGGCTCGATTGAGAGCTTCGCCCAGTGCGGCGGCGTCATCGTGAGCCAGTGGCGATACGCCTTGAGACGCCACTCGGTCATCCACTCGGGTTCGTTCTTGCGCGCCGAAATCGCGCGCACGGTATTTTCGTCGAGGCCCGGTGGCAGGCTCTCGCTTTCGATATCGGTGACGAAACCGGCGTCGTAGCGGCGATTGAGCGCCGCAGTGACGGCCTCGTTGCCGGCAGCCGCAGGCGCTGCCGCACGTTCGCGAAGTTCAGTCTCGATCTGGATGCGTTCGGTGGCCATGGTGCGAGGCTGCCTCGAGTTGATTCAAGCCGTTGCGACGCGCAACGGAATTGCGGCGCGTTTCGCTGGCGGCTTCACCATGTCGGCGAGCGTCACGCCCTGGAGCGCGCCTGCGATCGCCTGATTGATGCGCTGCCAGTTCACGCGTACGCCACAGTGCGGTTCGTGATCGCAGGAGCCTGCCTGCGCGCTGCACTCGGTCATTCCGATCGGGCCTTCCATCGCAGTCACGATGTCGGCGATCGTGATGCGTTCGGGCATGCGTGCAAGGCGATAGCCGCCATTGATTCCGCGCGTCGACGTGACCAGTTCGGCTTGCGCCAGCTGCTTGAGCAGCTTGCTCACCGTGGGCACCTCAAGATGCGCTCGCTCGGCCAGGGCCTGCGCACTGAGCACACCATCGCCCGCGGCGACCAGACAGGTCATCACGACGGTCGCGTAATCGGTGAGTTTGCTGACGCGGAGCATGGCAGCCGTGAATCGATTGAATCAGGACCGAAATAGTACTGTTTAGCCGATCGCGGGTCAAACGGCCCAATCCCCGGCTGCCGTCGAAGGCAGCACGGCTCACGCGCGCAGCTTGCTAGACTGCGGCCGTCGCAACCCAGGATACGTCGTGAACACCAGCCCGGAACGCACGAATGCTCGACGCGCTTTCGCTGAAGTCGCGCTTTCTGACTCCGACCTGACGATCGACGTGGCATCGGCAGATGCGAGCTTCCGCAGCTACTGGCGCGTGAGCGGTGCGCATGGCACGCGCATCGTGATGGATGCGCCGCCGGGCATGGAGGACATCGAAACCTGGCTCGACATCGGCGCGCGCCTGCGTGCTGCCGGCCTGCATGCGCCGCAGATATTTGCCATCGATCATGCGCAGGGCTTCGTGTTGATGGAAGACCTCGGCGTACGTACCTACCTGCCCGAATTGAACGCCGGCAGCGCGGATGCGTTGTACGCGGATGCGCTGGTCGCGCTCGTTCGCATGCAGACGCATGTCGACACGACCGGGCTTGCTTCGTTCGATCGCGCCTTCCTTCTCATGGAAATGGAGCTGCTGCCGGATTGGTTCCTCACACGCCATCTCGCGTTCGCTGCCACCGACGACGATCGCGACACCATTTCTGATGCATTTGCGTTCCTCGCACGGTCGGCGACCGAACAACCGCAGACTTTCATGCATCGCGACTACCACAGCCGCAATCTGCTGATCGTCGACGCAGATTGTCGCGGCATCGAAACGCCAGCATTGCGCAATCCGGGCATCATCGACTTCCAGGGCGCGTTCGTTGGGCCGATTGCCTACGATCTCGCCTCCTTGCTGCGCGACTGCTACATCGAATGGGACACCGCGCGCGTTGAGGGCTGGATGGAAGGCCAACGCCGGCGACTGCTAAATGCAGGCTTGATATCGGCGGATATCGATACTGCGAAATTCCGACGCTGGTTCGACTTGATCGGATTGCAGCGCCACATCAAGGTACTCGGCATCTTCTGCCGGCTCTGGTACCGCGATGGCAAGGTGCAGTATCTGGCCGACTTGCCGCTGGTCTGGCGCTACGTGACCTCGGTCGCGCAACGCTATCCGGAACTCGCCGCCTTTGTCGCCCTGCTCGAACGCGCACGCGGCAGTCGCGACATCACGCTCGTAAGCGAGGTAGGCGCATGACGATCCGTTACGCGCTGATCTTCGCCGCCGGACGCGGCGAGCGCATGCGTCCTTTAACCGACACCACGCCAAAACCGCTGCTGCAAACTGGCGGGCGGATGCTGATCGAGCATCACCTCGAAAAGCTGGCCGCAGCCGGCGTACGCGACGTCGTCATCAACACCTCCCATCTGACCGCCCAATTTCCGACCGCGCTCGGCGATGGCGCGCGCTGGCACATGCGCATCCACTACAGCTACGAAGGTCCGACGCCGCTTGAAACCGGCGGCGGCATGAAGCATGCGTTGAGCGTGATCGGCGCGTCGCCCTTCATCGCGGTGAGCGCCGATATCGTCAGCGACTACGACTACGCACA
>JBBRZD010000054.1:0-13547 GCA_038237055.1 Lysobacterales bacterium
GGCATGGAGCAGGGGCGTGCGATGCTCGCCGACCTCGCGATGCATCCGCGCACCGCGGCGCACGTATCGGCGAAGATCGCGCGTCACTTCGTGTCCGACGCGCCCGCTCCCACGCTGATTGCGCACATGACGCGCACGTGGCTCGCGCACGATGGCGACATCGGCGCAGTGTGCCGCGCGATGATCGACAGCGACGCGGCATGGAACGCAGACGCGGTAAAGTTGAAATCGCCGCAGGACTTCATTGTGTCCGCCTTGCGTGCGGTTGGCACCACGATCGATCCGCTGCGTCTGACGCAATACGCTGCCCTGCTCGAACGCCTCGGCGAGCCCGAACTCAAGCCGCGCTCGCCTGCGGGTTTTCCTGATCAGGGCGGTGCATGGCTCGAAGGCGATGCGATATGGAAGCGCCTGCAGGTTGCCGTCGCACTCGCGGGACATGCCGGCGCCGATGCCGCAAGCGCACTGCGCGCGGGCGATGCGCTGGGGCCACACCTGGATGAGGAAACCTCTGAAGCGATGCATTGGGCCGGGTCGTCGACGCAGGCGCTCGCGACCCTGTTCGCATCACCCGCGTTCCAGTGGAGAGCATGATGCACAGCCGTCGACAATTCCTCGGCCATGTCGCGCTCGCGTGCGCGAGTGGCGCCCTCTTGCCAAGCGTGCGCCTGCTCGCAGGTGACGCCGCGGGTGCGGGCGATGCGCGCCTCGTCGTCGTGCTGCTGCGTGGCGGGCTCGATGGGCTGCATGCCCTCGTTCCGTATGCCGATCCGAACTATGCACGTCTGCGCGGCGCGCTCTCGCCCGAGGCGTCTGCTGGATCACCGATGCATCGACTCGATGGCACATGGGCGCTGCATGCGTCTCTTTCCTACTCCGATCAGCTTTATGCGGCCGGACAATTTCTTCCGATCGCGGCGGTAGCCCCGCCATATTGGGGGCGCTCGCACTTTGATGCGCAGGACTGCGTGGAGAACGGCACCGACCGTCCGCACGGTGCGCAGGAAGGCTGGCTAAACCGCTGTGTCGGCGCGCTCGCAGGCAAGCGTGCCGTCGTCGCCGCCGCTGTGATGCCACTGATGACGCGTGGGACCGCTCACGTCGATACGTGGTCGCCACCGCTGCCCACGCAGATCGACCCGGTGTTGCTGCAACGCCTTGGCGTGCTCTATGCGAAAGACAAGCGCCTCGACCCGGTGTTCCGTTCCGCACTCGCGCAGGCCGAAGGTGGAACCTCGGATTCAAAGAATGAAGTACTCGTTCGTGGCGATGCGCGCCTGGTGCAGTCGTTGCGTGCTGTCGGCGGATTCCTCTCACGCGAAGATGGTGCGCGCATCGCGTTCGTCGAAGACGACGGCTGGGACACGCATGCGAACGAGGGTCCGATCCTGTCGCGCAAACTCGGCGAACTCGATACCGGACTGCGCGCTGTGCGCGAAGCGCTCGGCAATGCGTGGGCGCGCAGCATTGTCGTCGTCGTCAGTGAATTCGGTCGCACGGCCGCCGTCAATGGCACGCTGGGAACCGATCACGGCAGTGGTGGCGCCGCTTTCCTCGCCGGCGGCGCGGTCAAGGGCGGTCGTGTCGGTGGCGACTTTGCGGGCCTTGCTTCGAGCGCGCTCTACGAAGGACGTGACGTGCGAGCGACGACCGACCTTCGCAGTGTTTTCAAGGGCGTGCTCGCCGAGCATCTGAAGATGGCGGAACACACGCTCGATGCCCAGGTTTTTCCCGACAGCGCCCGCGTCAAATCCATCGAAGGACTTGTCGCGAAGAAATCAGCGTGATTGCTAACTGCCGCGCAGCGCGACGAAACGCGCAAGATCGCGCAAGGTCTGTGCCGTTTCTCCGAGCGTGGCGATAGACGTGAGCGCGCGCTCGGTGAGGGCCTGGAGCTGGGCGCGAGATGCATCCACACCGAGGATGGCCGGGTAAGTCGGCTTGTTCGCCGCGACATCCTTGCCAGCCGTCTTGCCGAGCTGCGCGGTTTCGGCTTCGATGTCGAGGAGGTCGTCGCGAATCTGGAAAGCAAGACCGATCGAGTGGCCGTAGATTTCCAGCGCGGCCAGCGTCGATGCGTCAACACAACCGGCTGCCAGTGCTCCGAGCCGCACCGATGCACGAATAAGTGCGCCGGTCTTGTGGACATGCATGCGCTCAAGTTCCGCCGCGTCGAGCTTCTTGCCGACTGCGGCGAGATCGAATGCCTGGCCGCCGGCCATGCCGTGCGATCCGCAGGCAATCGCCAGCGTGCGCAACATGTCCAGACGCGTGGCGGCATCGACATCCAGCATCGGATCGTTGGCGAGTACTTCGAATGCAAGCGCCTGCAGCGCATCGCCGGCAAGGATCGCCATCGCTTCGCCAAACACGATATGACAGGTCGGACGACCGCGACGCAGCGAATCGTCGTCCATCGCCGGCAGGTCGTCGTGGACCAGCGAATAGGCATGGATGATCTCGACGGCCGCGGCAACAGCATCGAGCATTGCAGGGTTCGCGTTGAACGCGGCACCGGTCGCATAGACGAGCAGTGGGCGCAGGCGCTTGCCGCCGCCAAGGACCGAATAGCGCATCGCGCGGTGCAATTCGATCGGCGGCTGCTCCGCGTCAGGCAGAACGCGCGCGAGCGAAGCGTCGGCGCGTGCGGACAGCGCCAGCAGGGCAGGACTCAATTTCACGGTCAGGGTGTATCGGGATCGAATGGCTGCGCAGTGGCCGGCGCGGTCGGATCGAGCAATTGGCTGACGCGGACCTTGGCTTGGTCGAGTGCGCCCTGGCAGTTGCGATACAGCGCGATGCCACGTTCGAACGATTGCAGGGAATCGTCGAGGTTGAGTTCACCCTGTTCCATGCGCACAACGAGTTGTTCGAGCGCGTCGAGTGATTCCTCGAACTGGGCGACCTGCGATGTTTCTGCGGCGGACTTGAGCTTGGCCATGGAAGCGAACGCTAGCTCAGGCTGCCGACAAGATCAAATGCGGCGCGTGTTTGAATATCCAGTTGGGTCAATGGAATCCACTCCAGGCGCGCACCGTAGGGCTCGAAAAATTGCCGGCCTGCTTCGCTGGTCCATAGATCAGCCACGGCCAGGAGTACGCCGTTCGGTTCGAATACGAGCGGCAGACGTCCGCGTTGCCACGGTGGAATACCTGCTTCCTGAAACAGGTCGCGCAGTTCGCGCGTGCGCCCGCCGCTGGCCAGACGCAGACTTTCACCGCCGCGGCGAAAGCGGACAAGCAGCGGCGGCACGGTGCCCGATGAGGGCGCGCTGTGGATCAGCCGCAGTGCGCCGAGATCCATCGGCAGCAAAAGAGGGTTGCCGTCGAACCCTGCTTCCCAATCGAAAGGCGGCAATTGCAGCGGCTTCAACGCGTGCAGCAAATCACGATAGCGGCGCATTTCGGTACCGGGCCAGCGCACGCACGGCTGCCGATCTTCGCTGGCCTCTCCCATCTGGCGCACGAGTTCGGCGGCCTGATAGTGCGTCGGTTCGGGCAAGTTGAGTGAACGTAGCCAGCGCCTGAGTACCGGATCACGCAATGCGATCGGCAACTGCAGCCATTCGCGAAAATTCAACGTCGAAGGTTCGAGACCCTGGATGCGCGCGAGAGCGCGATCGGCTTCCACATCGATGAATTCCGCCGCGGCCCGCGCCCATGCTGCACTCTGCGCGATGCTGCTTTCCGCTTCCGGCCAGCGCGCTGCGATACGCGGAATGACCTGCATGCGTAGATAATTGCGATCGATACTCGGATCGGCATTGCTCGAATCGGTGACCCAGAGCAGATCATGCTGCTCGGCATATTGACGCAACCCGGCGCGTGGCATCGCGAGCAGCGGCCGCCAGACGAATCCGCGCCCGAGCGTGCGTAGCGGCCGCATCGCGCCAAGACCTTCCGGCCCCGCTCCCCGCAGCAGCTTGAGAAATACGGTTTCCGTCTGGTCGTCGCGATGATGTGCGAGCGCGACGATTTCGCCTGGCTTGAGCAGGGTTTCTATTTCGCCATATCGGGCGTGTCGAGCACTTGCTTCCAGGCCGAGTCCGGACGTGCGCGAAACGCGAACTTCGCGCACGAGAATCTCGACGCCGATTGATGCGGCGAATCGACGGCAATGCTCCGACCAAGCGGCGCTCTCGTCGTGCAAGCCGTGGTCGATATGTACCGCGCGCAGGCCTCTCTCTTTCGCACCCGGCGATTGCGCAAGCGCGTGCAGGAGTACGGTCGAATCCAGGCCGCCACTGAATGCAACCAGCAATGGCGCGATCGGGAGGTCAGCAAGCGCAGTTTCGATCAGGTCGCGGATGCGGCGGGTAGGCATTGCGGTTCGATGTCCAATTCAATCATCTGTCGAGCCGGATATCGTTTCGCTCAATTCCACGAACAAACTACCTTGCCGCAGTTGCCGGCTTCCATCAGGTCGAAGCCTCTCTGAAAATCGTCGATGTGAATCTGATGGGTAAGTACTTTCTGCAGCGGAAAGCCAGTCAGTACCATTTGGGTCATTTTATACCATGTCTCATACATGCGTCGGCCATAGATGCCGTGCAGGGTGAGGCCCTTGAAGATGACCTTTTCCCAGTCGATGCCGGCGCCGTTGGGCAAGATGCCAAGCAAGGCAACCTTGCCGCCGTGGTACATGCAGTCGAGCATGTCGTTGAATGCGCGCGGGTTTCCGCTCATCTCCAGGCCGACATCGAAGCCTTCCATGTGCAGGTCCTTGACGACTTCCTTCACCGATTGCTTGGATACGTTGACCACGCGCGTCGCACCCATGTCGGCGGCGAGTTTCAGGCGATAGTCGTTGACGTCGGTGACGACCACGTTGCGCGCGCCAACGTGTTTGCAGATGCCGGCTGCGATGATGCCGATGGGGCCAGCGCCGGTGATCAGCACGTCTTCGCCGATCAGGTCGAATTCGAGCGCGCAGTGCGCGGCATTGCCGTAGGGGTCGAAGAACGCCGCAAGTTCCGAGGGGATCTGATCCGGGATTGGCCACAGGTTGGAGGAGGGCACCGCCACGTATTCGGCGAACGCGCCATTGCGGCTAACGCCGATGCCGACCGTGTTTGGGCACAGGTGCTGCTTGCCGGCGCGGCAGTTGCGGCAAACGCCGCAGACCACGTGGCCCTCGGCCGACACCCGCTGACCGACCGTATAGCCACGCACCCCGTTTCCGATTTCGACGATGCGGCCGACGAATTCATGACCGATCACGAGGCCCGGCTTGATCGTGCGCTGCGACCACTCGTCCCATTTGTAGATATGCAGATCGGTGCCGCAGATGGCGGTCTTTTCGAGTTTGACCAGTACATCGTTCGGCCCAATCTCGGGGACCGGCACCTGTTCCATCCAGATCCCGCGCGCGGCTTCGCGCTTGACCAATGCCTTCATCATCTGTGTCATGGAGCGGCTCGCTTGGGCGCCGGACGGCCCGTATCCGGCAATTATACGTTCGGACGCCGTCGCTGAGTCGCGCGTCCAGCAGGGCGTTCCTCGTCTGTTGGCGGTCTCGAATCGGACGCCGATTTGGCTGTTTGCGACTTGTCACGTGTCTTTTGTCACGGTCAGGCTTGTAAGCACGGCGCGCAACCGTGAAACTAGCGGTCGTTTCGGGCACGTCGGGGGGCGGGCTATGGATATCCTGGGTTTTATCAAGCGAGTGTTCGGTTTCGGTGGTGAAACGCCGCAATCGATACAGTCGGCGCAATCACAGCGACGCGGCAAACCGCGCCTCAACGCGCGCGGCGGCATGCGCGTATTGGTGGTCGATGACTCCACCACGATCGTCGCGGTGCTGCGGCGCATGCTGGAGCAGAACGGTTACCTCGTTCTCGAGGCGCTCGATGCCGAAAAAGGCATCGAAATCGCGAACGGGGAGCGTCCGGATCTGATCTTCCTCGACATCGTCCTGCCGGGAATGAGCGGATTCGCGGCGTTGCGCCAGTTGCGCCGTGAACTGGCGACGCGCGACATTCCGATCATCATGATGAGCGGCAACGAGCAGGCGACAGAGCAGTTTTACGCGCAGAAGATCGGTGCGGACGATTTCATGAAGAAGCCGTTCTCGCGCGCCGAAGTGTTTGCGCGAATCGAAGGCCTGCTCGATACGTCCCTGCTGCCCAAGCGACATGCGTTGCGCGGGGTAGATGTTTCCGCAGCCGCACCCTGAAGAGGGAACCAGGTGGCGCCGGCGCTGGCATTGAAAGCGGCGTTGGTCGTTTGCAGACAACAGGTTGTAGATGAGATGGCATGGCGCGGCGGGCGCGATCGGTCGGCATCATGGTCGTTGAGAGCTTGATGGATCGCGACGACCAGCGCCCTCCCGCGATTTTTCTGATGGGACCGACTGCGTCGGGCAAGACCGCACTTGCGTGTGCGCTCGCCGATCGTTTTGCGGTGGAACTTATCAGCGTCGATTCGGCCCTGGTCTATCGCGGCCTCGATATCGGTGCGGCCAAGCCGGATGCTGCGACCCTCGCTCGCTATCCGCATCGGCTGATCGATATCCGTGAGCCTGCGCAAGCGTATTCGGCAGCGGATTTCCGCTCTGATGCACTGACTGCGATGGCCGACATCACGCATGCGGGACGCGTACCGCTGCTGGTAGGCGGCACCGGCCTGTATTTCCGGGCGCTCGAACAGGGTCTCTCGCCGTTGCCCGACGCCAATCCCGTCGTGCGTGCTGAATTGGCCGCCGAGGCGGCAAGGATCGGTTGGGCGGCGATGCATGCGCGCCTGGCGGCGGTGGACGCGGTGGCTGCGGCGCGTATTCGTCCCGGAGACACGCAACGCATCCAGCGTGCGCTCGAAGTGATCCGATTGACTGGCAAGCCCTTGTCCGCATTGCAGGGTGGCTTGCAGGAACGCCTGCCCTGGCGCGTACTGAAGATTGCCCTTGTGCCGACCGATCGGGCGCCCCTGCATGCGCGAATTGCGCAGCGATTCGACGCCATGCTTGCGGCCGGATTCCTCGATGAAGCGCGTCGCCTGCGGGCGAACGCGGCGTTCGACGCGGATTTGCCGGCGATGCGTGCGGTCGGTTACCGGCAGGCGTGGCCGTTCCTCGAAGGGTCGATTGACGCCGCGACCTTCCGCGATCGAGCGATCTTTGCCACGCGCCAGCTCGCAAAACGTCAAATTACATGGCTGCGTAGTGAGGTCGATGCCCGGTGGTTCGCGCCAGATCGCGACGCGTTGCACGAAGATGTCGCGCATTCGATCAACCAATTTCTTCCTGCGAGCGCCTCACTTGCCCGATAGTGTGAGCGAGGCCATTTTCTTCGCAGGAACAAATTGTTAAGATCGAGATAAGCTGAACAATGGTTGAATCGGCGCGACGCATGGGGGCTAGTGGCTTGCGTTGTGACTTTTACCGATTCGAGATTTCGTTGCTGGAGAAGAAGACCATGTCCAAGGGGCAGTCATTGCAGGATCCATTTCTCAACGCACTGCGGCGCGAGCGCGTGCCGGTGTCCATTTACCTCGTCAACGGCATCAAGTTGCAGGGAACGGTGGAGTCGTTCGATCAGTTCGTCGTACTGCTGCGCAATACGGTGAGCCAGATGGTCTACAAGCATGCTATCTCGACCGTCGTCCCCTCGCGCAACGTGCGCGTGACCGGCCCGGATGGGGTGCTGCACGGTGGCGATGCGCCGCACGCGCCGAGCGATGGGCCGCATATGTCGAGCGGCGCGAATCCGGTCGACGCACCGGACGAAACCGGCGTCTGAACCCGGATTACTGCGGGCGATCTTGAATCCGGCTCGCGCGGCCGCATTCAAGACGTCCACATTGAGGTAATTCCCCCTGTTCGAACGATCGAAGAAAGGCGAACGTGCACTGCTGCTCCTGCCGCAGGCACCGGGCGTGCATGACGAACTGGCGCTGCAGGAATTCGCCGAACTTGCGCGATCCGCAGGCGCGACCGTGGTCGGCACACTGGCCGCACGCGTCGACCGCCCGAATCCGCGTTATTTCGTCGGAACCGGCAAGGCTGAGGAACTGCGGCAGCATCGGCATGCTCTCGATGCTGATCTGATTCTCGTCAACCACGCGTTGAGTCCGGTGCAGGAGCGCAACCTCGAAAAACTCACCGAGTGCCGCGTAGTCGACCGCACCGGCTTGATCTTGGACATCTTCGCGCAGCGTGCGCGCTCGCACGAAGGCAAGCTGCAAGTCGAGCTCGCCCAGCTCAAGCACATGTCGACGCGTTTGATCCGCGGCTGGACCCATCTGGAACGCCAGCGCGGCGGTTCGATCGGGTTGCGCGGTCCTGGCGAAACCCAGCTCGAACTCGATCGCCGCCTGCTCGCTGATCGCGTGAAGCAGTTGCAGAAACGCATGCTGAAAGTCGAGACGCAGCAGGCGACCGCGCGGCGCGCGCGCCAGCGCAATTCGCTGCCGGTGGTTGCGTTGATCGGCTATACGAACGCGGGCAAGTCCACGCTGTTCAATGCGATGACCGGATCTTCCGTCTACGCCGCGGACCAGTTGTTCGCGACGCTTGACCCGACCTTGCGCCGTGTCGACGGACTCGACTGCGGACCGATCGTGCTGGCCGATACCGTCGGTTTCATCCGCGACCTGCCGCACGACCTCGTCGCCGCATTCCGCTCGACGCTTGCCGAAGCGCGCGACGCGGATTTGCTGCTGCACGTGATCGATGCGTCCGATCCCGAGCGCGACGATCGCATCGCGGATGTCGAAGAAGTGCTCAAGGAAATCGGCGCCGACGATCTGCCGCAAGTACTCGTCTACAACAAGATTGATTTGATGGGTGGTGAAGGCGCAATCGGCAGCGACGATTCCACTATCGTTGTCGACCACGGCGGCGCCACGCACGGCGCCGAAGCGCGTGTCGACTCCGTCAACGGCGGCGAAGTGCCGCGGGCTTGGGTGTCGGCGAAGGAAGGCCGCGGCATCGACGGCTTGTTGCAGGCAATTGCCGGGCGCCTGGGTTCCCAGCGCATCTCAGCCGAGCTGAATCTGCCCGCGAGCGCCGGTCGCCTGCGCGCGCGCCTGCATGCGCAGGGGCTGGTCGCCGACGAAAGCGCCGACGAGGAAGGCTGGAAAATCCGCATCGACGCGCCACGTGCCCTAATCGAGCCGTTGTTCGGCCTGCCGCATGGCGATGGTGCCTGGTTGCGGGAACGCCTGCTCGATGAGCCCTTGCTTGCCGCAGCCGATGCCCCTACCTACAATCCTGCGACAACCCCGCATTGACGGCGCCACTTGGCGCGTCGTTTCGGTCTGCGGTTGCCGCGGTGACCGAACCATCCGCATTTATTGAATCCTGGGCGTGGCTTGCGCCCGCGCGCGCAAGTGCGAAAGCGAGGAAACGCAACAATGGCATGGAATGAACCCGGCAGCGGCAAGCAGCGTGATCCGTGGAAAGACAATGGTGGCAGCGGCGGTGGGGGTGGTGGCGGTTCGATGCCCGACTTCGACGCGCTGATCAAGCGCGCGCGCGATTTCTTCAATCGAGTTTTTGGCGGCGGTGCGGGCGGGCCGGGCATCGCGGTGATTGGCATCCTGATCGCGTGGTTCGCGATCGACAGCGTCGTGCGCGTCGATGCGCGAGAAACCGGCGTGGTCCTGCGCTTTGGTCAGTTCTCGCGCCTGATGACGCCCGGTATCAACTTCAAGTTCCCGCGCCCGATCGAATCGGTGAGCAAGGTCAACATCGGCGTGCAGAACACCACCGACCAGGTGCGCATGCTGACGCGCGACGAAAACATCGTGCTGGTAGATTTCAATGTGCAGTACCAAGTCAGCGATCCGCAGGCCTTTTCTTTCGGCGTGCGCGATCCGGACCAGACGCTCGGCCAGGCCGCCGAGAGCGCGGTACGCACGGTAATCGGCAGCAGCGACATGGACACGATCCTCTCTGGCCAGCGCGCCGAGTTGATGGTGAAGGCGCGCGAATTGCTGCAGGCGACGCTCGATCAGTACAAGACAGGTCTTACGCTGACCGAACTCAATTTCCAGAACGTCCGTCCTCCGCAGGAAGTGAAGGACGCGTTCGATGACGCGAGCCGCGCCCTGCAGGACAAGCAGAAGATTGAGGAAGAAGCGAAGGCCTATGCGAGCAAGGTCGTGCCCGAAGCACGCGGTGACGCAGCGAGCACGCGTGCCGAAGCAGAAGGCTACAAGAGCGAGCGCATCGCGCGCGCCGAAGGTGATGCGCAGCGTTTCAATCTTGTCGATGCGCAGTACAAGGCAGCGCCGGAGGTCACGCGCAAGCGCCTGTACATTGAAACGATGGAGCAGGTGATCGGGCATACACCGAAGGTCATCGATCTGTCCTCCGGCAAGAACGTGCTGTCGCTGCCGCTCGGCACGGATGCGCACGGCGTCAGTCCGGGTGTTGCGGGTGCCGCAACCGTGATAAGTCCCGATTCGAAAGGAGCCCACTGATGCGCTTCGCATCCCTGTTGATTGCGTTGCTTGCCGTCTTCGTTGCTGCGAACAGCGTGTTTGTCGTCAACGAAGGGCAGACGGCGATCCTGCTCCAGTTCGGCCGCATCGTGCGTACCGGTTATGCGCCGGGCCTGCACGTCAAACTGCCCTTGATCCAGCAAGTGAGCCGCTTCGACAAGCGCGTGCTGACGCTCGAGTCGGCGCCGGAGCGCTACCTCACGTCGGAGAAGAAAGACGTCAACATCGACTTCTTCGTCAAATGGCGCATCGTCGACGCTGCGAAGTTCTATGTGTCCGTTGCCGGCGATGAAAAATCGGCGCAGCAACGTGTTGTGCCGATCGTCAAGGAAGGCCTGCGCACCGCGATCAACTCGCGCACCCTGCGCGAACTCGTCTCCGGCGGACGTGCGGATCTCGCCAAGGACTTGGTCTCCGAAGCGAACCAGAAGACCCAGAGCATGGGCATCGAGGTGGTCGACTTGCGCATCAAGCGCATCGACCTGCCCGAAGATGGCACCGTGATCGGTTCGGTCTATGAGCGAATGAAATCCGAGCGCAAGAAAGTGGCCAACAAGTTGCGTGCGGAAGGTTCGGAAACCGGCAAGACCATCACCGCCGATGCCGATCGCCAGGTACAGGTGATCAATGCCGAAGCCTACCGCGATGCGCAGAAGACGCGCGGCGAAGGCGATGCCGCAGCCTCGCAGACTTATGCTGCCGCGTACGGCAAGGATGCAGAATTTTTTGCGTTCTACCGCAGCCTCGAAGCCTATCGCGAAGCATTTGCGGTGCCGAACGGCACGCTTGTGCTCGACCAGAAATCGGAATTCCTGCGCTACCTGCAGGAAAGCAAATAGTCCGTCATGCGTGAGTTTGCAGCAGCGCTGTGCCTGGTGCTGGTGATCGAGGGTATGTTCCTGTTTGCATCACCTTCCTTGTGGAAGCGTATGGCCGAGCAGTTGCAGCAAATCGATCAACGCACGCTGCGCATGATTGGCGGCGGCATGGTGGTGATCGGTTTGATTGCGTTGAAGATCGTGCATTGAAACCGTCGGCAACTGATGCTGGCCCATGAGAATCAAAGGGCGCAACCTGGCTGCGGCGCATCGTGGATGCACGTTAGGTCGGCGGCGCCTCGCATATGCTTGAAGAATTCGGGAGATTGGCAAGCATGAATATCAGGTGGTTCACTGCAGCCCTGTTGGGACTGCTGTCGGGATGCGTGAGCGTGAATCCGATGGCGCTGGACAAGAAGTCGACGTCACTCGATCTGGGCAGCAAATCCGTCGTGCTGATGACGTTCGACTTGTCGCGCGACGACAGTCGTTACGTACCGCTTCCGACTTTCATCAATGTGAAGAATCTTGGCGCGGCCAAGACTTCCGACGCATTGCATTTCCGGGTGAACCGAAAGGACGATGTGCTTGCGGCCAGCTCGGACGATGACCTCTATGCGATAAGCATGGCGTTGGAGCCCGGACGCTATCGACTGTTGAGCGTGGGCGGAAGCGCCGCCGCTTTTCCATTCGTCGGGTCTTTCCTCGTACCACTGTTCATGGACTTCATGGTGCCAGCCCATACAGTGACGTACGTCGGGCATGTGAAAGCGCATCTGCGTCCGCGCCAGGAGGGAGAGTTCCGCGCGGGCCCGATGATTCCGTTGATCGATCAGGCCGCGACTGGCATGTCCACGGGGACGTTCGATGTCGTGGTGAGCGATTCTTCGGCAGAGGACATCCCGCACTTCCGGACGATGTTTCCGGCATTGGGTGACACCCCCGTCGCGGACGTGCCATTGCCTGCGTTCGACCGCCCGAGGGTGCAACGACTACGGGACGCCTCAAGTGCGATCGCGCCTGACGAGGCGAGCGACACTCCATAGCAGACTCCCGGCGTCGCCGAGCGGCGCGTGCAGCAACTGGTTTGCGCACGAAAACCGACAATGATGATGTGCCACGCTCCGTCTGCCACTACAATTTCACCTTCCACCGAAGGCTGTCCGACTGATCGCGTCTAGAGGCGGGAACAGGACGCATACCACTGGCGTGACCCCGTCGCGGGGCATCGAATCGGAGCGAGAAGTACAAATGGGCAAGTCAGTCGTAATCCTCGGCGCGCAATGGGGCGACGAAGGCAAAGGCAAGATCGTCGACCTGCTGACTCAGGACATCGGTGCAGTCGTGCGTTTCCAGGGTGGCCACAACGCCGGCCACACGTTGGTGATCAAGGGCAAGAAAACCGTTCTGCATCTGATTCCCTCCGGCATCCTGCGTGACGACGCGCTGTGCCTGATCGGTAATGGCGTCGTGCTGCATCCGGGTGCGCTGCAGAAGGAAATTGCCGAGCTCGAAGCGAACGGCGTCGAAGTGCGCTCGCGCCTGAAAATCAGTCCGGCCACACCGATCATCATGCCGTACCACATCGCACTCGATCAGGCGCGCGAGAAAGCCGCTGGCGGCAAGGCGATCGGCACCACCGGTCGCGGCATCGGTCCTGCGTATGAAGACAAGGTCGCGCGTCGTGGCATCCGCATCGCCGACCTGCGCTATCCGGTTGAACTCGCCGAGAAACTGCGCAGCACGCTCGATTACCACAACTTCGTGTTGACGAACTACTTCAAGGTCGAGGCGATCGATTTCCAGAAGACGCTCGATGATGCGCTCGCGTTCGGCGAATACGTCGAGCCAATGAAATCGGACATCGCCGGCATCCTTCACGAGCTGCGCAAGCAGGGCAAGAAGATCCTCTATGAAGGCGCGCAGGGTTCGCTGCTCGACATCGATCACGGCACCTATCCCTACGTCACGTCGAGCAACACCACGATCGGTGGCGCACTCGCTGGCACGGGAGTCGGCGCGAACGCGATCGACTACGTTCTCGGTATTGCGAAGGCGTATGCGACGCGCGTCGGCAGTGGCCCGTTCCCGACCGAACTCGATGACGAGGTCGGCCAGGGTATCCGCGATCGCGGTCAGGAATACGGCGCCACTACCGGTCGCCCACGCCGCTGCGGCTGGATCGACCTGGTCGCACTCAAGCGCGCGGTCGCGATCAACGGCATCAGTGGCCTGTGCATCACCAAGCTCGACGTGCTCGACGGATTGCCCAGCCTGAAGATGTGCA
>JBBRZD010000055.1:0-13486 GCA_038237055.1 Lysobacterales bacterium
ACGAATCCCTTGAAAAGCTGGAACTCTACCGATTGCTGATTGACATAGGAAAGATCAATCGTGATCGCGGCAGTAGAAGGTCGTGCGAGGGCGAGCAAGGGCAGGACGGCGCAATACGCGAGTGCGTGCAGAACGCGAGAATGGGGCATGTGTACAACTCCGTGGCCCGGGAGACGGGCAGTACACATATAAACGACATTGCATGACAAATTGAGACAGGCGGTGTATTTGCGTGCATGCGTCGTGCTGGTGTCGCGGCTAGCTAGTCCACGTAGCCGACCACCATCACGCGTTTTCCGTGCAGCAATTGCTCGTAGGCATCGGCGGGCGGAGCGATCACATCGACGCGTGCGAAACCAATCTTGCGCATGATCCAGAGCAATGCCTCGAGACTGGGCACCAGGCAGATACCGGTCGTGCTGGCCTCGGGGCCGTGCGTGTCGTCGGTTTCGTCGATGATGCCGAACGAGCCCTTGAGTGGGCGCACGAAACGGTAACTGCCGTAGTCGACCATGCCGCTCATGCCGGGCACGACCTGCGTTTCGACGACGCAGGCCTGCCGCGTCAACGCATGCGCCTGGCGCAGTGCGCCGATCGGATTTTCCAGGTGATAAATCAGGCCGAGCATCAGCACGAGGTCGAACTGGCCGAGTTTGGCCGGTTCCAGCGCGTGCACGTCGGATTGCTGCACGCGCAGGTTCGACAAGCCCAGCGCATCGCGAATCAACGTGGTATCGGCGACATGCTCTGCGCGCGCATCGATCGCGAGCACGTCATCGGCGTTCCATAGCGCCAACTTGGTCGCGAACCAGCCTTGGTGACAGGCGATATCGATCGCATTGCGCCCTGCAAGCGATCCGCCGAACCGGCCATCGATGACCTGCTGCAACATCGCCAGGCGGCTGGTGTGGATGCCGTCGAGCGCACCATCGTCGTAGGTCGATGTGATCTTTCCGCTCGGCAGCTGGAAACGGTAGAACCAGGTCTTCTCGAGGATGCGTTGCTCGATCGCGCTCATTGCTGACGTGCCAGAAGGTCAAACCACAATTCTAGCGGGTTGCGCCGTACGTTGGCTGTGCGCGCGTATCTATTGCGCGGGTTCGAGCTGGGCGGGCAACGGTGCGCGGCCCATCGCCTTGCGGTAGCGCGCATGCAGGGCCTGCACCTTTGCGACGTATTCCTGTGTCTCGATATACGGCGGTACACCGTTGTATTGGGCGACGGCGCCGACGCCGGCGTTATAGGCGGCAGCGGCCAGGTTGAGGTCGCCTTCATACTGCGTCTCCAATACTTTCAAGAGACGCGCGCCGGCCATGATCGACTCCTTTGCCGAAAATGGATCCTTGATGCCGTAGTCGCTGATCACGTCAGGCATCAATTGCATGACGCCTTTTGCGCCTTTCGCGGAGACCGCGGTCGCGTCGTAGGCACTTTCGGCATGAGCGATCGCACGCAGCCAAGCCTCGTCGACGCCGGTCTTCTTTGCAGCGACCTTGAACTCGCGCGGGAATTCGGACATGCGCGGCTGACCGATCTTGCCGAGGCCGACATGCGCCGGCGAGCCCGCGGGAGTGGCGACGCTGAAAGCAAGCACCTTGGTCGACCCCGGCAGATTGCGCGTGCTGTAGACGGTCTTGCCGTCCTGCATGCGCTGATAGAGCGTGCCACGCACGATGCCCATCGCGCCCCACAGGTTCGGCAATGCGGCTGCGTTGTCGTCGAGTGTCTTGGCAAAGCATTGCGAACCCGGCTCGGGCGCAGTCGCAAGGCTTACCGTGCCATCGCGCACACAACGGAAAATCGTCCGCGATGATGCGACGGGCGCAGCCAGCAGCGTCGTCAGAGCCAGCGTTGCGAGAAATACGTTGCGCGTCATCGCTGCGATTGTAGATGGATGGCCTGAACCGGCGACGAGAGTACCGGTCGATCCGCTGCTTAGAGCGATATGCCGGCGATGGAAACGTCTACGAAAAATGTCACGTCCTGCGCATGGCGTGGAATGGCGTCTTCGACCAGGCCTGCGCGCAGCGTCCAGCGGGCCGCCGTATGCCATGCCGATGAGAGTGTGAGGTTTGCCGCCGACGAGAGCATTGGAATATCCGAGTCGTATAGCGCGCCATGCCACTGCAGTTGCGCGGCCACATCCCATCCCGGCAACACCACATAGCCAAGCGTCGCATCGGCAAACGGCACCTGATCTTTCGCTCGCTGGGGCAGCAGATGGGTATCGCCACGTTGCATGACGCCCATGCGAGCGCCCCACGGCAGTCTTGTCTTTGCATCCGTCGACTGTGCGGCAAGCCAGAGACTGACATCGGTTGCGCGATCATCGATCAACTGACTTCCATGTGAGGTCGGCACTTTCAGCGTCGCCCCGTAAAGCCATTCGTGGCCATCGGCAGGGGCGCGCCAGGCAAGATCCACCATCAGCGGCGTGACCGCGCTCACGCTGCGATCGAGAAGCACTTCGCGACCGGATGCATCAGCATAGGAAATCGTATGGCCGTCCGTACCGAGCTTGCCGCGATCGCCATTGGTGAAGCCGAAAGTACGGTGATAGTCCTCAAGAAAACTGTCGAGGAATCCCTTGCCAATACTGGCGTTCGCGATCGTTGCGCGCAGCAGCCAATGCTCGCCGAAGGCGCGCGTCATTGCGATGCGGCCTTCGTGGATCTCGGCGTCGTAGACGAGATGCTCACTGCCCCGATCGAATGCAAGCTCGGTGTTGCTTGCCGAGAGCACGGCTTCGACATGCCAACTCCCTGGCGCCACAGCGGGCGGCGCAAACGGCAGTCCGCTCGCTGCGACGAACGGATTCGTGTCGCGATAGAGCAGCCAGCGGGCAGCGCCGTAGCTCGTATCGGCGTGCGCGCAGGCTGCGCAGCAGGGGAGGGCGAGCGCCGCAAGTGCGGCGCGGCCCGCGTCAACCACGCTCATGCGTCGTCGAGGTCGCGGCGAGCGTTGCTTCCGGCGATTCCATCTTGTCGCCCAGCAGGCGGCGCACGATTACATAGAAGATCGGGATGAACAGCACGCCGAGGAAGGTCGCGAAGACCATGCCACCGATCACGCCGGTGCCGATCGCGTGCCGCGCGTTCGCGCCGGCACCCGATGAGATCGCCAGCGGCAGCACACCAAGAATGAAGCAGAACGAGGTCATCAGGATCGGACGCAATCGCAGGCGCGCCGCGTCGACCACGGCGGTGGCGAGATTGCGTCCGGCCTTCTGCTCCTGCACAGCGAATTCAACGATCAGAATCGCGTTCTTCGCAGCCAGACCGATGATCGTGATCAAGCCGATTTTGAAGAAGATATCGTTGTTCAGGTTCTCGTCGAACTGATGGCGCATCAGGGTCGCGACCAACGCTCCAGTGATGCCAACAGGGACCACCAACATCACCGCGAAGGGAATCGACCAACTTTCGTAGAGCGCTGCGAGGCAGAGGAATACGGCGAGGATCGACAGTGCGAACAGCAGCGGCGCCTGGTTGCCCGCCACGATTTCCTGCAGCGACTGTCCACTCCACTGTGCGCTGAAGCCCTTCGGGAAATCCTTGCTGCCGACGATGTCCGTCATTGCCTGCATCGCTTCGCCGGAGCTGCGTCCCGGCGCGGGACCTCCGTTCATCTGGATCGCGGCGTAGCCGTTGAAGCGCGTCAGGCTGGGTGAGCCCATCGTCCATTCGGTATGCACGAGGTTCGACAGCGGAATCATCGAGCGATCGGCCGCACCGGTACCGGTCACGCCGGTGGCCAGTGTGCTCGGCAAATAGTAATGACTGATTGCATCCGGCGACATGCGGAATGCCGAATCGGCCTGCATGATCACGCGCTGCACGCGGCCTTCGTGGAAAAAATCGTCGACGTAAATCGGAGCCAGCATGAGCTGGATCGCGCTGTAGACGTCACTCAGCGAGACGCCCATCGACTGCGCCTGCACGCGATCGACTCGCATATTGACCTGCGCCGAGTCTTCCAGACCATTAGGACGGACCCCAGCGAGCGTCGGCGACTTCGCAGCTGCTCCGAGCAACGCGTTCCGCGCTGCGATCAACGCATCGTGCCCCGCGCCACTGCGATCCTGCAGATACATTTCGAAACCGCCGAACTGACTGAGGCCCGGAATCGTCGGCAGGTTGAGCACGAACACTTGCGCGTCCTTGATGGCTCCGAAATTCGCGCCGTTGAGCTTCTGCGCGAGCACGCTGGAATTATCCGTACGTTCGCCCCACGGTTTGAGTCGATAGAACGCCATGCCGACGTTCTCGCCCTGACCGACGAAGCTGAAGCCGGACACAGTGACGACGCCTTCAACCGCGGGATTCTTGCGGCCAAGCGTGCGCAGCGTCTCCATTACTTCGATGGTGCGCGAGATAGTCGCGCCTGGGGGCAATTGCACGATCCCGAGCAGATACCCTTGGTCCTCTTCCGGGACGAAGCTGCCGGGCAGGCGAGTAAACAGGAATCCGCACAGCACGGTGATCACAATAAAAACGCCGAACCAGATCGGCGCGTGACGTACCGCATCGCGAATCTGTCCCGTGTAGGTATTCTGGGTCCAATCGAAGCTGCGATTGAACCCGCGGAATACGATGTTCTTGCGTTTGTCGTGGATCGGCTTGAGCATGCTCGCGCACAGCGCGGGCGTGAAGGCGAGGGCGAGGAACGCAGAGAAGCCCATCGATACCGCGATCGTCAGCGCAAACTGGCGATAGATCGCGCCGGCGCTGCCGCTTTGCATGGCACTCGGAATGAATACCGCAGCAAGAACGACGGCAATTGCGATCACAGCGCCGGTGATCTGCCCCATCGCTTTGCGCGTCGCATCCTTCGGCGACAATCCTTCCTCCGCCATGATGCGCTCGACGTTCTCGATCACCACGATGGCGTCGTCGACGACGATACCGATCGCCAGCACCATGCCGAACAGGCTGAGTTGGTTGATGCTGAAGCCGAGCACGTACATGCCAAGAAAACCGCCCATCAACGCGACGGGAATCACCAGGGTCGGGATCAGCGTGATGCGCAGGTTCTGCAGAAATATCAGCATCACCAGGAACACCAGCACGATCGCCTCAAACAGGGTCTTGACCACTTCCTCGATCGAGACGTGGACAAAGGTCGAGGTATCGTAAGGAATGAACCAGGAGACGCCCTTGGGAAAGCTGGGTTGCAGGTCAGCAAGCTTCGCCTTCACCGCGTCGGCGACGCCGAGCGCGTTCGCGCCCGTTAGTAACTGCACGCCAAAGCCGGCCGTTGATGTGTCGTTGTACTTCAGGGCGAAGCCGTAGCTGGCGGGGCCGATCTCAACGCGCGCAACGTCCTTGAGGCGGACCGTAGTGCCGTCGCTGTTTGCGCGCAGCAGGATGTTCTCGAATTCTTCCGGCGTGCTGAAACGCCCTTCGGCGCGCACGGTCGCGGTGTAGCCGATGCCCGGTGTCGACGGTTCGGCGCCGACCGAACCGGCCGCGATCTGCACGTTCTGCCCGCGCACGGCCGCGAGAACCTGCGCCGCGGAAAGGCCATAGCCGTGCAACTTGTCTGGATTGAGCCAGATGCGCATCGCGAATTCGGAACCAAACTGGAACGCGTTGCCGACGCCCGGAATGCGCTGGATCTGGTCCAGCACCTTGGTCGCGACGATGTTGTTCAAGGCGTAGGTATCCAGCGAACCGTCGTCGGATTTGAGCATGCCGACCATCAAGAAGCCCGGGTTGATCTTGGCGACCGTAATGCCTTGCTGGATAACTTCGGTCGGCAGTCGCGACTGCGCCAGCGACACGCGATTCTGGGTCTGTACGGCAGCGGTGTCGGGATCCGTGCCGGGTTCGAAGGTCAGCGTGATCGACGCGCCACCGCTGCTGCTGGAGCTCGAGCCGAAGTACAGGAGATGGTCGACGCCGGTCAATTGCTGCTCGATGACCTGGGTCACGGTCTTTTCCACCGTGCTCGCGTCGGCGCCCGGATAGACCGCATTCACGGCGACCTGCGGCGGGGCGACGGTTGGATAGGCCTCGACGCCGAGCTGGCTGATCGCGATCGCGCCACCGAGGGTGATCAGGATCGCAATCACCCACGCAAATATCGGACGGTCAATGAAGAAATTGGGCATGGTCTAGGTCCTGAGTGCGCTCATCCTGAAACGGAATCGCGAAGCAGCCGTCGTGGCTGCGTGCCGCGTCAATCTGCGGGCGCTACGCGACGACGGTTCGCGCTGCGCGAATCGCATACTCCATGATTAGTGCTTGGCGTCCGCCGGAGCATCGGGGTGGGCGGGATCGGATTCGGCTTTCCACGGCACCGCCTTGGCGGGCTTGTCGGGCTGGACCTTCTGCACGCCAGAGACAACGATCTGGTCGCCATCGGCGAGGCCGTCGGTCACGATCCAGCTGGCGCCATTGAGCGCGCCAGTGGTGATGCGTTTTTGTGCGACATTGCCATCGGCACCGACGACGAATACGTACGCGCCCTGACCATCACGCTGCACAGCGAGCTGCGAAACGAGCCACGCATGCTTGTATTCGCCGACGGTCAAATGCACGTTCACGTACATGCCGGGCAGCAGGCGATGCTGTGGGTTGGGCACGATGCCGCGCAACGTCACGGCTCCGGTGGCGGCATCGACGGCCGTATCCGAAAAATCCAGCGTGCCGGGCTGAGCGTAGGCGCTGCCATCCTGCAAGTGCAGTTCGATCTTCGCCTTGTTCTGCTCGAACAGCTGCACCTTGCCGCCCGTGGCCGCATTGCGCACATCGTCCAGCACGCCGACGGCCTGGGTGAAATTGACGTAGAGCGAATCGATCTGGTCGATCGTTGTCAACAAGGTCGCTTCGCCCTGTCCGACGAGCGCGCCTTCGGTGACCTGCTGCTTGCCGGCCCGGCCGGCAATCGGTGCGGTTACGTTCGCATAGCCGAAGTTGATTCTGGCCGACTCCACATTTGCCTGCGCCTGCTTCACGGCCGCGCTCGCCGTGCGTTCGGCGGCGGCAGCGTTGTCAACATCAGCCTTCGACAGCAACCCCTTCTGCGCGACGGAACGCGCGCGATCGGCGGCAACATGATTGTTTTGATAGGTGGCCTGCGCGGCTGCGAGATTGGCCGTCTGCGCATTCAATGCTGCGCGTAGCGGGGCGGGGTCGATCTGGAACAGAACCTCGCCTTCCTTCACGTCGCTGCCTTCGGTATAGACGCGCTTCTGCAACACGCCTGGAATGCGTGCCCGGACGTCGGCGCTACGCACCGCGGATAGGCGGCCTACCAGATCCTGCACAAGTGGCACCGCTTCGGCTTTTGCAGTCACCACGCCTACTTCAGGCGGCGGCATCTGCTGTTGTGGAGGCGGGGACTTGCTGCAGCCTGCTGCGAGGCTGACGATCATGGCGGCACCGACACCGGTCAGCCCGCTATGCAACTTCATCATGAAGTCTTCCTGTTGTATTTGGATTGGATAAGCAGAGTGCGGCGGACGGTTCCGAGGACGGAGAAATCGGCGGCCTGCAAACGCGAGGGCGTGACTATACCGTCCAGTACAGAAACAGTCACCCGCCGAAAGTCACCGTGGCTGATGATGACAAGGCTTCACAACGAAGCGAGGCGTTGCAAGACCAACGAAGCGAACATTGCAGCGATGCGTGAGCGACGCAATCAACGAGTCGTGCAAATGGCTCCACAGCTCGATCTGCGGGGGGTGCATGTGGATTACTGCGATGCTGCGGCGTATCCTTCGCGGTCAAGTTCCCTTCCCCTTCGGACCTCTTCATGACCGCTCAAGGCGCAGTCTCCAGCACGCCCGTCGAAACGATTCTCGCTCATCAGGCCAGCCGCCTCAGTGGTGCGCAACTGCGCGATGCACAAGCATTTGCAATCGAATTCCTGCGCCGCGTGCCGGCCGAGGACCTGGCTTTGCGCAGCGCCGCCGACTGGGCTGCATTGGTGCAAGGAGTGCTCGACTTCGTGCACGAACGGCATGCGGGTGCTGCCAAAGTAAGCGTGTTCAATCCGGTCTCCGGCGAAAGCGGATTCGATGTTTCGCGCACGATCGTCGATGTGGTGACTGACGACATGCCGTTCCTGGTCGATTCTGTCGGCATGGCAATCGCGAAAGCCGGCCTGCAGATCCATTCGGTGATCCATCCTGTGTTCCGGGTCGAGCGCGATGCAAAGGGGCATCTGACCAGCTTGGCCGCACCCGAGAATGCTGCCGGCCATGCCGAGGCGGTGATGCATTTCGAAATCGACCGCGCGTCCGAGGCGGCGGAACTCGACACTCTGAAGCAAACGATCATCGATGCGCTGGAAGACGTGCGCGCCAGCGTGAACGACTGGAAAGCGATGCGCGAGTGCATGTTGAGCCTTGCCGACCACCTCGCCAGTCGCAAGATACCGGTGGATGCGGCCGGCGTCGCCGAAGCGCAGGACTTCCTGCGCTGGGCCGCCGACGACAACTTCACCTTCCTTGGTTGCCGTGAATACCAGGTTGCGAAGATCGGCAACGACGAAGTGCTGCAAGCGGTCGAAGGTTCCGGCCTCGGTATTCTGCGCGGTTCCGAGCGATCGCTTGCGCCGCGTTCACTGCGCACGCTGGCCGCCAAGAACCTGCCGCAATCGGGTTCGATGGACGCGATCATCCTGACCAAGACGAACGCACGTGCAGGCGTGCATCGTACCGGCTACATGGATTACATCGGCGTGTTGCGCTTCGACGATGCCGGCGTGGCGATCGCGGAGCAACGCTTCCTCGGTCTGTTCACGACAAATGCCTACATGGCGCGACCGCAGGACGTGCCGCTGGTGCGACGCAAAGTCGAGGCGGTGATGCAGCGTTCCGGCTTGCGGCGCGAATCGCATTCGGGAAAAGCCCTCCGCCACGTACTCGAGCTGTTGCCGCGTGACGAATTGTTCCAGTGTACCGAGGAAGAGTTGTTCACCATCGCGATGGGCATCCTTGCCTTGCGCGAACGTCCTCGCACGCGCCTGTTCGTGCGTCGCGACAAGTACGGACGTTTCTATTCCTGCCTCGTCTATCTACCGCGTGACCGCTTCAATACCGAAGTGCGCGAACGCATCGAGGCAATGCTCAAACAGGCTTTCCACGGCGAGTACATCGATTCCGCTATCCAAGTCGGCGAATCGCCGCTGGCGCACCTGCATATCGTCGTTCGGCCGAGGCCTGGCGATCACACGAACCACGACGTTGCCGATCTCGAAGGCAAGGTCGAACACATCGTGCGCAGCCGCCACGACGAGCTGCGCGAAGCGTTGGTGCACCGCTACGGAGAGGAAAAGGGACTCAAGCTTGCGACGCGTTTTGCGCGCCTGCTGCCCGCTGGTTACATCGAGGAGGTTGGTCCGGAGGCCGCCGCGATCGACGTCGAGATGGCTGCGAGCCTGCAGGATGTAGATGATCTTCGCCTGAATCTCTACCGTTCGCAGCGCAAGCCCGGCATCCTGCATTTCAAGGTGTTCCGCCACGGCGGCGCGATCGTGCTGTCGGAAGTCATCCCCTTGCTCGAAAACATGGGGCTCAAGGTACTGACCGAGCAACTCCACGAAATCAACGTGCAGGGTGGTCCGCTTTATATCCAGGACATCGCGGTGCAGCCGGCGACGCGCTGCGATTTCGACATTGACGAAGTGCACGAAGCATTCCAGACCGCGTTCGATCGCACCTGGCGCGGCGCCGCCGAGAACGATGCGTTCAACAAGCTGATCCTCGGTGCACAGCTCGACTGGCGCCAGGTCAGCGTGCTGCGCGGCTACTGCAAATATCTGCTGCAGACCGGAGTCACGTTTTCGCAGACCTACATGGAGGAAACCCTCAATCGTTACCCGGCAATCGCCGGCCTGCTAGTCGAACTGTTCGAGGCGGGCTTTGATCCGCAACGCGAAAACGTCGACAAGTCCGAGGTCGAAGCTGCGAGCCAGCGTCTTGCCAAGGAGCTGCGCACGCTCATCGCGGAGGACGTACAGAAAGCGCACCCGAAGCTGATCGATGATCTCGTCGTGGCGCGCGCGGCACCGCGTGCACGACAGATCAGCGCGATTGTTGCGACCATCAAGGTGCTGCTCGACCATGTCGCGAGCATCGATGAGGACCGCATCCTGCGCGCTTACCTTGGCGTGATCGGCGCGACTCTGCGTACGAGTTATTTCCAGACCAGGGACGGCGTGCCGTCACACACGATCAGCTTCAAGTTCGATTCCGCCAAAGTGCCGGACCTGCCTAAGCCGCGTCCTTATCGCGAGATCTGGGTCTGTGGTCCGCGCATCGAGGGCGTGCATCTGCGCTTTGGACCTGTTGCACGAGGAGGCCTGCGCTGGTCGGACCGACGCGAGGATTTCCGTACCGAAGTGCTCGGGCTGGTCAAGGCGCAGATGGTGAAGAACACCGTCATCGTGCCGGTTGGCTCCAAGGGTGGTTTCTTCGTCAAACATCCACCGGCGAGCGGTGAACGCGACGCGGTGCTCGCCGAAGGCATCGCCTGCTACAAGATGTTCATCAACGGATTGCTCGACATCACCGACAACCTCGTGGACGGCAAGATTGCGCACCCGCAGAACGTGGTTCGCCACGATGGTGACGATCCCTACCTGGTCGTCGCCGCGGACAAGGGTACCGCGACGTTCTCCGACATCGCCAATGCGATCAGCAACGAGCATGGGTTCTGGCTCGGTGATGCGTTTGCTTCCGGCGGCTCGGTCGGTTACGACCACAAGAAAATGGGGATTACCGCTAAGGGCGCATGGGAGTCGGTGAAGCGCCATTTCCGCGCGCTCGGACGCGATAGCCAGAGCGCGGATTTCAGCTGCGTTGGCATTGGCGACATGTCCGGCGACGTGTTCGGCAACGGCATGCTGTTGTCGACGCATATTCGTCTGGTCGCCGCCTTCGATCATCGCCATATTTTCCTCGACCCCCATCCCGATGTCGCTGCATCGTTCAAGGAGCGCGAACGCATGTTCGCACTGCCACGTTCGTCCTGGACCGACTACGACGCCAAGCTGATCTCAACTGGCGGCGGCGTGTTCGCGCGCAGCTCGAAGACGATTCCCGTTTCGCCGGAAATCTGCCAGGTGCTCGGCATTGATCAGGCCACGGGCCAGATGACGCCGAACGAACTGATGAGCGTGATCCTGAAAGCGCCAGTCGACCTGCTCTGGAACGGTGGCATCGGCACCTACGTGAAGGCGGAAGCGGAAACCAATGCGGATGTGGGGGATCGCGCGAACAATGCGCTACGCATCAACGGCCGGGATCTGCGCTGCAAGGTGGTGGGCGAGGGCGGCAATCTCGGTTTCACGCAGAAAGGCCGCATTGAAGCAGCACTGCATCATGTACTGCTCAATACGGATTTCATCGACAACTCGGCTGGCGTGGATACGTCGGATCACGAAGTCAATATCAAGATTCTGCTCAACGACGCCGTGCAGCGCGGCGAGCTGACGACCGAGCAACGCAACACGCAGCTCGCAGCGATGACCGACGAGGTCGAGCGCCTGGTGCTGTCGGATAACTATCGCCAGAACCAGGCGATCACGGTGATGGAACACATGTCGGTGCATCGTCTCGGCGCGAACGCGCATTTCATCCGCACGCTCGAAAGCGAAGGCCTGCTCGACCGCCAGATCGAATTCCTGCCGTCGGATTCGGAACTCGCCGAGCGCAAGACGCGCCACCAAGGCCTGACGCGCCCGGAGCTGGCGGTGTTGCTGTCGTATTCGAAAATCAAACTGTTCCAGCAACTGCTCGATTCGGACGTGCCGGAAGATCCGTATCTGTCAAAGGAGCTTGTGCGTTACTTCCCTGAGCCCTTGCGTGTGCCCTATGCGGACCACATGCAGCGACATCGCCTGAAGCGCGAGATCATCGCGACCGTGGTTACGAATTCGATGGTCAATCGCATGGATGCGACCTTCGTCCTGCGCATGCAGGAAGACACCGGCCAACCGCCAGCGGCTATCGCGAAAGCGTACTCGGCAATCCGCGAAGTCATGGATGCCCGTGGTATCTGGGCCGATATCGAGGCACTCGACGGCAAGATCGATGAAACCGTGCAGATCGATGCGTTGCTCAAGGTCTGGGACCTGCTGCGGAACCTCACGCGCTGGATGCTCAACCACCGCGGCTCGAATCTCGATATCGCGGGCATCGTCGATCGGTACGCGCCCGGCGTTGCGCAACTGCGCGCAGCAGTGCCGCGCGTGCTGACCTCGACGGGTCGTGCCGACTACGACGTCGACGTCGAGAAGTGGCAGGGCATGGACATACCCGCTGAGTTGGCTCAGAGGCTGGCCGCGATCCCGGTGCTCGGCGTTTCGCTCGACATCGTCGAGGTGGCGCTCGAAAGTGGAAATTCACTCGAACGTGTCGCGTCGGTGTTCTTCGAACTCGGCCAGGCGCTTGATATCGACGGTCTGCGTCGGCAGATCGAGAGTTTGTCGGTCGAGAGTCGCTGGCACGCGCAAGCACGCGGCTCGCTGCGTGATGAACTGGCGACACAGCATCGTGCACTCGCCACCCAGATACTCGCGGGCGCGACCGACAAGGTTGAGCACCCCGTTGCGCAGTGGCTCGCGAGTGGCGATGCGACGCTGAAGTTCACGCTCGGCATGCTCGACGAAATCCGTACGCAACCGGTCGACTATCCGATCGCGTCGGTGGCGTTGCGCCGCTTTGCGCAGTTGGTGCAGGCCGCATCGAAAGCCGCCTGACGCCGGCGATCGTGTTAGCTTCGCTGGCAGGCGCCACACTATCGCGGCGCCGTTTTGACGAAGTGGAGAATCGATGAGCCAGCGCATCGCCTTTGTCGCGAGTCCGACCGATGAAGCCCAGGCGGCGCGTGTCACGCTTGCGGCTCGATACGGCGACACGCCGGTGGAAGCTGCCGACGTCATCGTTGCCCTGGGTGGCGACGGCTTCATGCTGCGCACCCTGCATCGGCACATGGCGCGTGCGCTGCCGGTCTACGGCATGAAGCTTGGCACGATCGGCTTCCTGATGAACCAGCTTGTTCTCGGCGAATTGCCCGAACGTCTCGCGCGTGCGCAGCCAACGGTCTTGCGGCCACTGGTGATGGAGGTTGTCAGCGAATCGGGCAGCAGTGCAACCGCGCTTGCGTTCAACGAAGTGTCGCTGTTGCGACAGACCAAGCAAGCCGCGCATCTGCGCGTGTCGTTGAATGGCGTCGCCAAGATCGAGGAGCTGATCTGCGATGGCATCCTCGTGTCCACGCCCGCTGGCTCCACCGCCTACAACCTGTCGGCGCATGGGCCGATCCTGCCACTCGGTTCGCAGCTGTTGGCACTGACCCCGATCAGCCCATTCCGGCCGCGTCGCTGGCGTGGCGCGATCCTGCCAGCGATCACCGAGGTCAAGTTCGAAATCCTCGATCCCTACAAGCGGCCGGTCAGTGCGACTGCCGACTCCAGCGAAGTGCGCGATGTCGTCGAAGTCGTGGTGCGCGAATCGCGCGAACGCACGATGACC
>JBBRZD010000056.1:0-13321 GCA_038237055.1 Lysobacterales bacterium
GTAATCGCCGAAGGTCCAGTAGTTGAGGTTGTGCACGCTACGCTGGTTGTCGCGTGCGTACGCGGACACTTCGTACTGCGCATAGCCGGCATCGGCGAGGCGTTGCTGACACGCCTCCTGCATGTCCCACGCACTGTCTTCGTCCGGCAGAGGCGGAGGCTGCGCGGCGAACAGCGTGTTCGGCTCCAGCGTCAGCTGGTAGTGCGAAACATGCGCGGGTGCGAGCGCGATGGCGCATTCGATATCGGCGAGCGCGCCTGCCAGAGTTTGGTCTGGCAACGCATACATGAGGTCGAGATTGAGATTGGCGTAGCCTGCGTCCTGCGCTTCCTTGATCGCGCGCTCCGCGTCTGCCGCAGAGTGAATGCGACCGAGTCTCGCCAGTTTGGCGTCGTCGAAACTCTGCACGCCGAAACTCAGGCGCGAGACGCCGGCGCGCAAATAACCGTCGAAACGACCATGCTCGACCGTGCCAGGATTGGTCTCCAGCGTGATTTCGATGCCGCGCGGCAGGTCGAGACGTGCGCCGACGCCGTCGAGGATGCGTGCGATCGCGTCCGGCGCGAACAGACTCGGCGTACCGCCACCGAAGAAGATGCTGTGCAACGGCCGGCCCGCGAGCGCCTCACCGAATTCGCGCAGGTCGCGATCGAGGTCCGCGAGCAGCGCATCGATATACGCATCGACCGGCAACGCGCCGCTCTGCGCGTGCGAATTGAAGTCGCAGTAAGGACACTTCTTCACACACCACGGGATGTGGATGTACAGCGACAACGGTGGTGCAATCATTGGCATGTCGCGATTGTATGCGGTGTGCGACTCGCGGGGCACACGCTCACACGTCAATACGATTGTCGCGAAATCAGCTCACGCAATTTCGCCAGCGCCTGACCACGATGACTGACGCGATTCTTCGTGCTTGTGTCGAGTTCAGCAGCGCCACGCTTCAGCTCCGGGTCGAAGAACACCGGGTCGTAGCCGAAGCCGTGATCACCGCGTGGCGCAGTCAGAATGCGGCCATGCCAGCGCCCTTCCGCGATCAGCGGCGCGGGATCATCGGGCGAGGCCAGCAGCACGATCGAGCAATGGAAATGGGCGTTGCGCTGTGCCTCGCCAATGCCGTCGAGCTCCGCCAGCAGCTTGGCGATGTTTGCGCCCGCATCGCCATGCCCACCTGCGTAGCGTGCGGAATAGAGGCCGGGCGCGCCTCCCAGCACGTCGACGCAGATGCCGGAATCGTCGCCGAGCGCGGGCAGGCCGGCTGCACGTGCCGCGTGGCGCGCCTTGAGCAGCGCGTTTTCGACGAAGGTGGCACCCGTTTCCTCGGCGTCGGCGATGCCGAGCGCTGATTGCGCGATCAGCTCGATGTCGACGCTCGCGAGGATCTCGCGCAGCTCGACGAGTTTCCCTTCATTGCTGCTGGCGAGAACGACGCGGTTCACGAGAGGGCAATGGGAAGTGGGGAAAATTGCTCGTCATCCCGGCGCAGGCCGGGATCCAGTTCTTTGGCAGCAATCGATGTTTGAGACGCTGGATCCCGGCCTGCGCCGGGATGACGAGAAAGACGGGATGACGAGAAAAATCGACATGACATTGGGGATAGCGCTCAGCCCTCGGCCAGAACTTCGCGCTGCTTTGCGCAAAGTTCGGCCACACCCTTGCCGGCCAGCACCAGCAATGCGTCGAGTTCCTCGCGCCGGAAAGCGTGGCCTTCGGCTGTGCCTTGCAGCTCGATGAAGCCACCGCCATCGTTCATGACGACGTTCATGTCGGTGTCGCAGTCCGAGTCCTCGGCGTAGTCGAGGTCGAGTACCGGCATGCCTTTGTAGATGCCGACAGAAACCGCAGCAACCGCGCCGAAGAGCGGATCGCGTTTTATCAGCTTGCGCGCTGTCAGCCAGCGGATCGCATCGACGAGTGCGACATAGGCGCCGGTGATCGCAGCGGTGCGCGTGCCGCCATCGGCTTGCAGGACGTCGCAGTCGAGCGTGATCGTGCGTTCGCCCAGAGCCTGACGATCGATACAGGCGCGCAAACTACGGCCAATCAAGCGCTGGATCTCCATCGTGCGACCGCCTTGGCCGCCACGCGCAGCCTCACGTTGCGTGCGCGTGCCGGTAGCGCGTGGCAGCATGCCGTATTCGGCCGTGACCCAGCCTTCGTTCTTGCCGCGCAGAAACGGTGGCACCTTTTCCTCGATGCTTGCGGTACACAGCACTTGGGTGTCGCCAAATGCGACCAGCACCGAGCCTTCGGCGTGGCGGGTGTAGTGGCGCTGGATGCTGACAGCGCGCAATTGGTCGGACGCGCGGCCGGAGGGGCGGGCTGATGTCGTCGGGGCCGCCGTCGTAGATACCGTAGTCATGGGCGAAAATCCATCATGCGAGGATTTGCTTTGGCAAATGGGCCGTGGAGCTTACCATTGCGCCCCCTTGGCTCCCGTGGAAACGTCGATGTTGCGTAGCATGACTGCCTTTGCCAGCGCCGAAGCCGATACCGGGCACGGCACGCTGGCGATCGAGCTGCGCTCGGTCAATCACCGCTATCTCGAACTCGGCCTGCGTCTGCCGGAAGAATTGCGGAGCCTGGAATCAATGGTGCGCGAGCGCGTCGCGGCGAAGCTGTCGCGTGGCAAGGTCGATCTCGGTCTGCGCTACAAGCCGGCACTCGCCGACGCATCCGCAATCGTCGTCGACGAGGCGCTGGTCTCGCGACTCGCGGACACCGCCCAGGCGCTCGCTGCGCAGTTCCCGCAGCTCAATGTGGATTTTGCGTCTTTGCTCGGCTGGCCCGGCGTGTTGCTCGATCGCGACACCGATCAGGAATTCCTGCGCGAAGCCGCGCTCGAGCTGCTCGACAGCGCGCTCGATGAAATGGTCGCTACGCGCGCGCGCGAAGGCGAACGCCTTGGCGGTTTCATGCGCGAACGCCTCGACGGCATGGAGCGTATCGTCGCTGACGTGCGTACGTATCTGCCGGAAATACGCACGGCGCTGCGCGCACGCTTCGATGCGAAACTGGCCGAACTGAAGATGCCGCTGGAACCCGGGCGCGTCGAGCAGGAGATTGTCTTGCAGGTGCAGCGCATCGACGTCGACGAAGAACTCGATCGCCTGACCGCACATATCGCCGAAGCGCGTCGTATCTTCGGCCTCAAGGAAGCCGTCGGTCGCCGTCTCGACTTCCTGATGCAGGAATTCAATCGCGAAGCGAATACGCTTGGTTCCAAGTCCGCCGACTCGCGCACGACCAATGCGGCGGTTGAGTTGAAGGTGCTGATCGAGCAAATGCGCGAACAGGTGCAGAACCTCGAATGAGCGGCACCCTTTTCATCATTGCCGCCCCGTCGGGCGCGGGCAAGACCAGCCTTGTGCATGCCTTGCTCGAGCGCGAACCCGGCATCAGTCTGTCGGTGTCGTACACGTCGCGCCTGCCGCGACCGGGTGAAGTCGACGGTCGGCACTATCATTTTGTTTCGCGCGGCGTGTTCGAGCGCATGGTGGCGGCCGATGCGTTTTACGAATACGCAAACGTGCATGGCGATCTCAAAGGCACGGCGCGAGCGGCGGTCGAGCCGCTTCTGGCGCAAGGTCGGGACGTGCTGCTGGAGATCGACTGGCAGGGCGCGCGTCAGATTCGCGACAAGCTGACAACAACCGCCGGACCCCGCGATACCGACTGCGTCAGCGTGTTCATCCTGCCGCCGTCGCGCGCGGAGCTGGAACGGCGCCTGCGCACGCGGGCATCCGACAACGCCGAGGCCATTGCGCGGCGCCTGAGTGACTCGCGCGGTGAAATCGCGCACGCCTGTGACTTCGATTTCCTCGTTGTCAACGACGACTTCGCGGATGCGCTGACCGATCTGCGCGCTATCGTTGCCTGCCAGCGGTTGCGTCGCAAGGCGCAACTTGCACGCCATGCGGCGCTGATCGACGATCTGCTGAAGGCAGATTGAATGCGCGACGGCGCAACTGGCCGCTCCACCTCGCCATCGGCTAAGGTATCGAGCTTAGCGACGCGTCAGTAGCTGTCTTACCTCAATTTCGAGGGCAGGACGGTCAGCGAAATACCGATTGAGTCCTTTCCCGTGACCGAAGCCCGCGCCACTCCTCTGCCTGCCGATACCGCTCTCGTTGAAGTGCGCGGTTTGCGTACAGTGCTTGGTGGAAAGACGATCTTCGATGGTCTGGAACTCGATATTCCGCGCGGCAAGATCGTCGCGATCATGGGCCCGAGCGGCACTGGCAAAACCACTCTGCTTCGCCACATCACCGGCCAGCTGATGCCGGATGCGGGCACGATCCACGTCGACGGCCAGAACGTGCCGACACTGTCGCGTAGTGCCTTGTTCGCCCTGCGCGAGAAAATTGGATTCCTGTTCCAGAACTCCGCACTGCTCACCGACTTCAGTGTGTTCGAAAATGTTGCGTTCCCCTTGCGCCAGCACTTGAAGCTGCCGGAAGAGCTCGTGCGCAACATCGTGCTGACCAAGCTGCAGGCGGTCGGGTTGCGCGGAGCAGCGGAGTTGATGCCGAGCGAGTTGTCGGGCGGCATGGCGCGCCGTGTGGCGCTGGCGCGCGCGATGATCCGCGACCCGATGCTGATCCTTTACGACGAGCCTTTCGTCGGTCTCGACCCAGTTGCATTGAACCAGGTGCTCAAGTTGATCCGCACGCTCAACGACACGCTTGGCCTGACCAGCGTCCTGGTCGCGCACGAATTCGCGGCGGTTGAGCGCGCGGCGGACTTGATCTACTTGATCGCGAGCGGCAAGGTCGTCGCGCGAGGCACGCCGGCCGAACTCGCGCGTGGCGAATCGGCATGGACGAAACAGTTTTTCGGCGGCGATGCGGATGGCCCGGTGCCGTTCCAGTACCCGGCGCGCGACTACGCAGTCGACCTCGGATTTCCGGCGCGTGCGTCGTCCACTGACACGCGCTCGACGACAGGTGTGGCATGAGCGAAGCAGGCAAGCAATCCTCGCCGCAGCAGCCCTCGATGATCGGCGACGCGCTCGCCCAGGTCGGCGCCTGCGGGCTGTTTCTGCTGCAGATCCTCGCCGCGATTCCGCGGAGCCTGCGCCACTTCAAGGAAACCGTTCGCCAGATCTGGTTCGTCGGCGCGATGAGCCTCGTCATCATCATGACCTGCGGCTTGTTCGTCGGCATGGTGCTCGGCTTGCAGCTCTACTACGTGCTTGCGAAATTCGGCAGCACGGCGGCGAGCGGCACGGTGGTGGCACTCGCGTTGTATCGCGAGCTCGGACCGGTGGTCACCGCACTACTGTTCGCGGGGCGAGCAGGAACGTCGATCACTGCGGAGATCGGTCTCATGCGTGCAACCGATCAATTGTCTGCAATGGAAATGATGGCAGTCGATCCGCTCGAGTACGTCGTCGCGCCGCGGTTCATCGCGGGTATCGTCGCGATGCCGCTGCTGGTCTGCGTGTTCAACGCGCTCGGCGTTCTCGGAGCGCACGCGGTGGGCGTCAGCTGGCTCGGCATCGACAACGGCACCTTCTGGTCCAACATGACCGAAAGCGTGGACGTGTGGACGGATGTGATCAACGGCGTCTGGAAGAGCGTCGCCTTCGGCGCGGTATGCACACTGATTGCGACATTCCAGGGTTACACGACGCCGCCGACCAGCGAGGGCGTGGCCTATGCAACTACGCGCACGGTCGTGTTTTCGTCGATCGCCGTGCTGGCGCTCGATTTCGTAATGACTGCTTTTCTGATGTGAGGCTTGTGACGTGACTCAGCAGCGACGTTCCTACCAGATCGGCACCGGCCTATTCATACTGTTCGGGTTTGCCGCGCTCGCGTACCTCGCGACGCAGACGACCTCGTTGGCGAATTTCCGCCAGGGCGACAGCTATTTCCTGAAGGCGCGCTTCACCAACATCGGCCAATTGAAATTGCGCGCTCCGGTCAAACTTGCAGGCGTGCGCATCGGCTCGGTCGAGTCGATCGCGCTCGATGCGACCAAGCTCGATGCACAGGTGCGCATCTCGATCGACAAGCATTTCACCGAAATTCCGGACGATTCCGCTGCTGCCATATTCACCAGCGGTTTACTGGGCGACCAGTACGTTGGCATCCAGCCGGGTGGTTCGCCGGACATGTTCAAGGATGGCGACGAGTTTGTGCTGACGCAATCGTCGATGCAGCTAGAGGACCTGATCGGAAAGTTCCTCGTCAACGGTTCTCCGCAGAAGCCAGCGCCCGATGCAGCCGCGCCCGGCTCTGCCGGAACGAAGCCAGTCGAAGAACCTGCCGCAACGTCCAATCCCCCCAAGCATTGAATCGATACATGCCCAATCCAAGGAGCTTCCACATGCTGTTGCGTACGATGGGTTTTGCCTTCGTTCTTTTTGTTGGTGTCGCGACGACAGCCTCGGTACGTGCCGAGGTACCGACGCCCGACACGGTCGTACAGAGTATTGCCGATGACCTAGGCAAGGCGGTCGATGGCCACAAGGACGAACTCAAGTCCGATCACGACAAGCTGATCAAGCTCATCGACGGCATCCTTCTTCCGCGTTTCGACATCGACTACGCGTCGATCCTCGTGCTTGGCCAGTACGCACGCACGGCGACGGCGGAACAGCGCGCGCGTTTCGCCAAGGCGTTCTACAACTCGCTCGCCCATCGTTACGCTGAAGGCCTGCTCAATTACACGCGCGGTGCCGTGCGCGTGCTGCCGACCAAGGGTGAGATGAGCGACAAGCGCACGATCGTGCGCACGGAAGTCACCCTCGACGACGGCAAGAAGCTCGCTGTCGACTACGCGTTCCGAAAGACCAAGGCTGGCGACTGGAAGGCCTACGACGTGGTCATCGAAGGCATTTCCTACATCACCAACTATCGCAATCAAGTTGGCGCGGAAATCCAGAAGTCGAGCATCGATGCCCTGATCACTCGTCTTGAAACGCAGGGCGAAAAGGCGTTGGAGTCGATGGAAAAAGACCAGAAGGGCGGTCAGTGACAGCTGTTGCTTTGCGCATCGAGCGCGGAGATGGCGGCGAATTTCGCGTTGCCGGTCATCTCGGTTTCGCCGAAGCGTCGGCCGCGCTCGCGCTCAGCAGCGAGTTGTTTGAGGGGAGCGGACGCGAGGTCACGATCGATATGACCGGGATCGAAGGCGTCGACAGCGCGACGCTGGCGGTATTGTTGGCGTGGTCCGCGCGCGCACAAACGCGCGGCATCGCCTTGCACTTCACGGGAGTTCCGGCCGGATTGCGCGCCTTGGCGCACCTGTGCGATGCCGAGCCTTTGCTCGGCATCGACTGAGGACAGAATGCGCCGCCTCAGTGCTGGCTGCCGTCCTTGTCGGCCTGTTTCTTTTCGTAGGCGTGCTGCTCATCGAGCAACTTGTCGACGTCCACGCCGCTCGTGCCCTGCAACTGCTCCGTGACATCGGCGGGCGGCTGGCCGTCGTAGATGTCGTACAGGCGTCTCTGCCGGTAGGCATCGCGATAGAACACGTAGGGATCGTACACGCCTTCCAGCATACCTTCGGCGTCGATGCCACGAGCACGTAGCGTGATCAAGTACATCATGCTCGGCAGTTGCTCCGCATGCAGGCGCAAATCGTATTCCTTCGCGTACCACGCGAGCGGATCGAAGTAGCTGTCTACCGGCAGTCGCCAGAAATCGCGGGCGCTGGTCGAGCCGACCAGAGGCAGCACGAGATAGGGTCCCTCGGGCAGGCCCCATTTCGCCAAAGTCACGCCGAAGTCGGTTTCGTTAGGGGGCAGCTTCAGTTCGCTGGCTGGATCGAAGAAGCCGGCGAATCCCACCGTCGAGTTGATCACGAAGCGACCGGCATTGTGGGCTGCCGAACGCGGGTCAATTTGCAGGATGTCGTTGACGATTGTGATCGGCGTGCGGACATTGGCGAAGAAATTCGCCACGATCCGGCGCATGTCTGACGAGGTGATCTTGCGATAGCCCGCTGCCACCGGGCGAATCACAGCCTTGTCGGCGGCGTGGTTGAACGCGTACATCTTGCGGTTGAAGTGTTCCCATGGATCGTCGGTGCGCGGTTTGGCGATCGTGCAACCGGCGAAGAGGGTGACGCTCAAGGCAAGCAGGCCCGCACGAAGCGTGGGCTGTATCGATGTGGGTCGCATGGGCTTTTATTGTTCTCGTGGGCGCGCAGAGCTCGTCGCCTGCTGCAGCTGGCTATTCCCTTCCGCGGCGTAAGGCTACGCGAAATGGGGGGCTGCGTGCACGTAACCGCGCTCTGGCTCATGGAACGCGTCATTGCGCTGCACAAAAGCTCCGCGTTACAATGAGAGATTGCTAAAGCCATGAATTGGCTTCAATTTTGGTTCCGGAGAGTGCTGGATGGCCCGTATCACCGTGGAAGATTGCCTCGAAGTCGTGGACAACCGCTTCGAACTCGTACTGATGGCGACCAAGCGCGCTCGCCAGTTAGCGAAGGGTGCCACGGCCACGGTCGAAGGCCACAACGACAAGCCGACTGTGCTTGCGCTGCGTGAAATTGCCGAGCGCAAGGTCAATCAGACGCTCATCGACGAGATCGACAAGCAGGAACGCGAGAAGGCCGAGCGTGAAGCGTTGGAATGGGCCGCCGCGGAAGTGGATGACGATCTGGGCAAGGGTGGCGACGACCTCTGATGAAAAGCCATTGTCGCCCATGTCAGATTGACGGAGCAGCCTGAGCGCTGCTCTACGACATGGCCACGACAGCGCCCCAGCAAACGCGGGCGCCGGCGGTGAGGCAGCCTCCCGCCGACGTGCGGGCGCTTGAGCATCAGCTCGCGGCTTACCTTCCGCCCGAGCAGGTGGCGCGGGTGCGCAAGGCCTACGAAATCGGCGCAGTCGCGCACGAAGGCCAGACGCGCAAGAGCGGCGAGCCGTACATTACCCATCCGGTCGCCGTCGCCAGCATCCTTGCCGAGCTCGGCATGGATGCGGAAACGATCATAGCGGCGATCCTGCACGACACCCTCGAAGATACCGCGCTGAGCTCCGAGCAGATTGCAGCCGAGTTCGGGCGTGTCGTGATCGAACTCGTCGATGGCGTGACCAAACTCGACAAGGTGCGCTTCCGCAGCCGGCAGGAAGCGGCCGCCGAAAGCTTCCGCAAGATGCTGTTGGCGATGGCGCGCGATCTGCGCGTGATCCTGATCAAGCTGGCCGACCGCCTGCACAACATGCGCACGCTTGGATCGATGGAAGTCGACGCGCGCCGACGCATCGCGCGCGAAACGCTCGACATCTATGCGCCGATCGCGCAACGCCTCGGCATGAATCGCTTCAAGGCTGAGCTGCAGGACCTCGGCTTTCGAGCGCTGCATCCGGATCGCCACAGGGTTATCGCCGAACGCATCCGCGCCGTGCTCGGCAATCGGCGCGAGGCGATGACACGGATCGAGATTGCGCTCAATGCACGCCTCGAAGGCGAACAGATCAGGCATCGCGTGGTCAGCCGGATCAAATCGCCCTACAGCATCTACTCAAAGATGCGCACCGATCACAAATCGTTCGTGCAAGTGATGGATGTTTACGGTCTGCGCGTCGTGGTCGACAGTGTGCCGCACTGCTACAACGCGCTCGGCGCTGCGCACGGCTTGTACAAGCCGCTGGAAGGGCGCTTCCGCGACTTCATCGCGATCCCGAAGGCGAACGGCTACCAATCCCTGCACACCGTGCTGTTCGGTCCGTTCGGCGCGCCGATCGAAATCCAGATCCGCACCGAGGAGATGGACACGATCGCCGAGCGTGGCGTAGCCGCGCACTGGGTCTACAAGACCGACTCGATGCCTTCGAACAACGCGCAAAGCAGGGCGCGCGAATGGGTTTCGAATCTGGTCGACCGGCAGTCGGATATGCCCTCGTCCTTGGAGTTCATCGAAAACGTCAAGATCGATCTGTTTCCGGACGAGGTCTATTTGTTCACGCCGAAAGGCCAGATTCTCGCCCTGCCGCGCAATGCGACGGCGCTCGACTTCGCTTATTTCGTGCACACCGACGTCGGCGGGCATGCCGTCGCCGCGAGAGCTGACAAGAAACTCGTGCCGCTGCGCACGCCGTTGGTCAGCGGCCAGACGGTCGAAATCGTCACTGCACCATCGGCCAATCCGAGTCCGCAATGGCTCGAGTGGGTTGTATCCGGACGCGCGCGCACGGCGATCCGTCATCACCTCAAACGGCTGCAGCACGAGGATGCCGTGGATTTCGGTCATCGCATGCTCGATCGTGCGCTCGATGCGCAAGGCGCCTCGCTCGAATCGATCCCGCATGCGTTGCTCGACCGTTACCTGGTCGAGCACAAGTTCAAGCGCCTGGAGGAGCTGCTCGCCGATATCGCGCTCGGCAATCGCGTCGCCGACACCGTTGCCCAGTCCCTGCTGTCGGGCAAGGGCGAGCCCTCGCAGGCGGCACGCCTGCGCAGCAGCGAAAAAATCATGATCACCGGCGCCGAGCGCGGCGTGCTCAGCTTCGGCAACTGTTGTCATCCGCTGCCGGGCGACGACATCATGGGTTATCTGTCCGCCGGCAAGGGCATCGTCGTGCATCGCTTTGAATGCCCGAACGTGCCGGAGTTGCGCAAGTCGCCCGAACGCTGCGTCGAAATCGCGTGGGACGCCGACGTTCAGGGTGACTACAAGGTTGAACTGCGCATCGAAGTCACCAACAAGCCCGGCGTGCTAGCCCAGGTGGCCGCGGCGATTGCGGAGGCGGGCTCTAACATCGAGAACGTCGAGTACAAGGAACGCGATGGCATAACAGCGACGATGCTGTTCACGATCGAAGTGCGAGGTCGCAAGCATCTTGCCGACGTGATGCGCCGCGTGCGCCGCTTGCAGGTTGTCACGGCGGTGCGCCGGCATCCGCTCTGAGTTGGGTACAGGGTTTGACAGCATGCGCTGCAAGCAAATGCGTGTCGCCATTGCTATCCTCTGTTTCCGTTTTCCATCATCGGGTATCAAATGTCTCGCACGATCATCCACACCGATCACGCGCCGAAGGCGATAGGTCCTTATTCCCAGGCCGTGCGCGAAGGCCAGACCGTATATCTATCCGGCCAGACTCCGCTTGATCCGGCGACGGGCGAACTCGTTGGCGGCGACATCGCCGCGCAGACGCGCCGCGTCTTTGACAACCTTATGGCCGTGTGCGCCGCAGCCGGTGGTTCGTCCAGCGACATCGTGCGCATAGGTATTTACCTGATGGATCTGGGTGACTTTGCTGCGGTCAACGCGGTGATGGCCGAGTACTGCACGCAGCCGTATCCGGCGCGTTCGACCATTGGCGTGTCCGCGCTGCCTCGCGGTGCGAGCGTCGAAATCGACGCGATCATGGTCCTTGCCGGATAACCCTCATCTGCACGTGGCGAGAGGATTCTCCATCGGCTGTTTGGACATCGGCGGCTAGGGTCGTCGCTGCATGCCGCCTCACGCCGACAATCCTGCTGTCGCTGTCAGAGACACAAGCCTGGCGCCGCTGATATCGCTGACCGGCGTAGGGCCAGCGCTCGCGCAGGCGCTGGGGCGACTAGGTCTGGCGTATGTGCAGGATCTATGGTTCCACCTGCCGCTTCGCTACGAGGACCGCACGAGGATCACGCCGATGCGCGATCTGCGTGTCGGCGAGAGCGCGCAAGTGGAAGGCATCGTCGAAGCGGTCGAACGCGGGTTCCGTTTTCGACCGCAGTTGCGCGTTGCGATCAGCGATGCATCGAATGTGACGCTGAGTCTGCGTTTCTTCCACTTCAATCGTGCGCAAGCCGAACAACTGGCGCCGGGTACACGCGTGCTCTGCTTCGGCGAGGTTCGCCATGGCGCGCAGGGTCCGGAAATGGTGCATCCGGAATACCGGCGGATCTCGAGTCAGGGCGTCGCACCGACGGAAGATCGCCTGACACCGGTCTACCCCACCACCGATGGGCTGGGCCAGAAGCGCATCGCAAATGTCGTCATGCGAGCGCTGGAGCGCCTGCCGGAAGAGGCCCTCCTCGAACTGATCCCACATGATTTGCGCGCACCGCTCCGACTTGCGTCGCTGCGCGAAGCGTTGTTGACGGTGCACCGACCGCCGGCTGATGCGGATATCGCGGCACTCCTTCTCGGTCGGCATCCGGCCCAGCAACGCCTCGCGTTCGAGGAATTGCTGACCCATCACCTGAGCCTCAAGCGCCTGCGCGCGCAGGTGCGGAGGCACGCGGCTCCCGCGCTGGCAGGCGATGGGCGCTTGCGTGCCTTGCTGCGCACGAATCTGCCCTTTGCATTGACGGCGGCGCAGCAACGCGTTGTTGCGGAAATCGAAACTGACCTGGCAAAACCGATGCCCATGCTTCGCCTCGTGCAGGGCGATGTGGGGTCTGGCAAGACGGTCGTCGCGGCGCTCGCGGCGCTCGCGGCGATGGAATCCGGCTATCAGGCAGCGCTGGTGGCGCCGACCGAACTGTTGGCCGAACAACATTGGCAACTCTTTCAGAGATGGCTGCAGCCGCTCGGCGTCGAGCCGGTCTGGCTGGCGGGCAAGGTGCTTGGACGGGCGCGGGAAGCTGCGCGCGCAGCGGTCGCAGCCGGCGCGCCGATCGTGATCGGCACGCATGCTCTGATGCAGGAAGGGGTCGTGTTCAAGCAGCTGGGCCTCGCGATCATCGATGAGCAGCATCGCTTCGGCGTGCACCAGCGTTTGAGCCTGCGCGACAAGGGTCGTAGCGGTGACGCCGTTCCGCACCAGCTCGTGCTGACGGCGACACCGATCCCGCGCACGCTGGCGATGACCGCGTACGCCGACCTCGATGTTTCGGTGATTGATGAACTGCCCCCCGGTCGCACGCCGGTTCAGACCGTCGCCATTTCATCTGCACGTCGCAATGAAGTGATCGAGCGCATCCGCGCGGCCTGCGCCGAAGGCCGGCAGGCTTATTGGGTCTGCACGTTGATCGAGGAATCGGATCAGCTGGACGCGCAAGCGGCGGAAGTCGCTTTTGCGGAACTCACCGCCGCATTGCCAGGGCTGCAGATCGGCCTTGTGCATGGCCGACTCAAGCCGAAAGACAAAGCGGCTTCCATGGACGCGTTCAAGAGCGGCGACACGCGCGTGCTTGTAGCGACCACCGTGATTGAAGTCGGCGTCGATGTGCCGAACGCAAGCCTGATGGTGATCGAGAATGCCGAGCGCCTTGGCTTGGCGCAACTGCATCAACTGCGCGGCCGCGTCGGCCGCGGCAGTGCAGCGTCGAGCTGCGTGCTGCTGTATCAGACGCCGCTGTCACGGATGGCGCGCGCGCGCATTGAGGTCATGCGCGAGACCAGCGACGGTTTCCGCATCGCCGA
>JBBRZD010000057.1:0-13210 GCA_038237055.1 Lysobacterales bacterium
CTACCGCTTCAATCGACGTTTTCGCCTACGCGAGTTCGTGCCGCGACTTCTTCGCGCCATGGTGCTCTGTGCTCCTTGCCCCGAGCCGATACTGCGTCAAGCCAACAATTTTTTCGGCTGAGGTTCGACACTAATCAGGTAAACCATTGCACTGAGCACAGGCCTGCATATGCCTGACAATTCCCGTGAACTCCGGGCGCATGAGGCTTTGCCGTGGGTTTTCGGTTTGCTGCCGGCCATCGCATCGACCAGCCAACTCCGTCGCCTCGCCCGAGCAAGATCGGCGCCGGTGTTTCCACGACCTCGTCAGGCGGCATCAGACTCGCCGCGGAATGTTTCAAGCAGCCCAGCAGTCGTCATGCAGAAGACTCGACCAGCACCGGGTCGTTCAGCGCGACGCGGCCCGGGTCCACGGTCGAGCCGTAGACACCCAAACAGCCTTGACGATCGCCGACTACCGCGCGAAGGATCGAAGGATTGCGCTCTGTCGTGGCCGGATCGATCGTGATGACGACGCAGCGACCATCGCGTTTGTCGACGCGCATGCGCAGCTCCCCAATGCGAAGCACGCATCCCACCCAATCGTCCTCCGAGAAAGGCGCATCGTCGGCTGCCTCCACCAGGATGTTCGGTCGAAAGCGCCGGACATCGAGCTGAGCGCCAACGGTTTCACCGAGCCGGGCAATTGTCTGGGTCGTAATCAGGGACAGGGGGAATGTGTCGAAGATGCCACGGTTTTGCCTGATCAATCGCACTCCGTTCGGGCAGAGCTCTGCCCCGAGTGCCGGATCCGCAATGTCGAAGTCAATGCCTGATGGACTGCGCACTCGCGTCGGCGAATTGTCGGGTCGAGTGGGCTCGACAAACGACGGAACGTAGTTACCCATATCGGGGCGCTCGCGAATCGTGAGCCAGGGGAATGCGCTCTGCGTCACTCCGTTTCGGATGAAGGCCCAACGGCGGTCGCCGGCCAAGCCATGCCAGGACACGTCGGCCTCAGCCATCGTCTCCCCGCCCACCGATTTGACCGGGTAACGCCACAATCCCACCACCCGTCCGACATGCCGAGCGTTTCGAGAGTCATCCACAGAGCAGCCTCCTCAGAGGCGCCCTTACCCTACGAACCAAAGCCGAGCGTGGCGGAATTCAATCCGCTGCAGCGCCTCTCGACGTGGCTTGCGCGCGGCCGGAGGCAGCGCAACGAAGACAAGGCGCTCAGCACAACATGAGCGCAATCAGCGGTCAAGTCCCCGCAGCCCCGACTCCCTTGCTCGCCTTGCTGCTTGCGAGCAAGATCGCGACCAGTTTTTCCATGGTCTCGGCACATCGCAGCAGGGGCTTCTGGTCCAACCGGAGAAGACATGAAACGCGTAACGGGAATCGGCGGAATTTTCTTCAAATCGAATGATCCGCAAGCGCTTGGCGCTTGGTACCGAGATCACCTTGGATTGGATATAAGCGATTGGGGTGGTGCAATTTTCAATTGGGGCGGTCCCGGAAGCGAGAAAGGCAAAACCATCTGGAGCGCATTCAAAAGCGACACGACCTACCTGGAACCCGGAACCGCCAGTTTCATGGTCAACTTTCGAGTGGCTGATTTGCATGCTCTTCTCGCCGTACTCAAAGACGAAGGCTGCAACGTAGTGGACCGCACAGACGAGTCAGAGCAAGGCAAGTTTGGTTGGGTCATCGACCCCGAGGGCAACAAAGTGGAACTCTGGGAGCCGCCCATCGGACCGTAACCGGCGGCCTGATTCAACCGCCAACCCGCAGGCGAAACCGAGGAAACGCACGTGGATAATCATTGGCGTTGCGGATGTCGGCCGCAGCTTCAGGTGGTATCAGTCGCCGTTCGGTCTATCAGAGACGCACCCCGAACACGGTTACTTCGGGCAGATTCTCGACTCGGATGGAACGGTCCTGCTTTGTCTCCATCAGTGAGACGACCACGAGCATCCGCCGCTGCCCCCGCGCAGACCACTCCGAACCCGACAACGGACTACGGTTGTTCTTTCGCGCGACGCGATGAAGAAGGTTTCGGTAAACTCAGGTGATTCGCGGCAACGTTCCCAAAGGTATCCGGCGGTGAATTTCATGCGACCGGTTTTGCACATTCTGAGCATGGGCTTGCTGCTGCCCGGCATGATCCTCGCTGGCGCCTTCACGATTCTTGGCAACGCCATTGCCGCGCCATCGTTGCTCGACTTCTTTGGCGCGCTGCTGGAGATGGCGGTTTGGTTGATTCCATGGGGCCTGCTTGGTGTTTGCGCGGCATTTCTTCTCCTTGCGCTGGGTGGCCTGACAGCGCGCTTCCGTTGGCTGGCAGGTCTGTGCGTTGCGATGCTCGCAATTGGCAGCTCCACGTTGTTGCTCATACAGACGATCGCGCATGACAATTTCTCGCTTGATCCGCTTTTCTTCCTTGTTCCTGCGATCGTGTCCGCTGCGATCGGAGTCTGGTTCACCGTGAGCGAGTGGCCGCTCGGAAAATTTGCAGTGCGTGCTGCTTGAATATTCCGTCGGACGAATACCGACCTCGGCAGGAGATGCTTGTCGCGCCGATCATTCGATCCGGCCGTCGCGCACTCAATTTGTGCATTGCGTTTACAAGGAACTATTTGTTCCAATAAGTGACATCCCGTCCGGCACGACGGACTGGAAATGAGCCGGCACACTGCAACGGCGCGCCTTCTCTCGCTGATCGCGCTCGGTATTTCCGTGTTGTCGCAACGAGAAGCGGATCGAGCACATTGAATGCGTCCGCGGACCTGATCGGCGTCGAACTCAAGCTGGTTTTCCTTTCTCTCGCCGACGGCGCGCGCAGTCCTCAACCCGACGGGGACGCGCTCGATGGATGCGCTTTCAGCGCCTCAGCAAGCGCTTCTGCGAGCAACTTCGTCGTCATCGGCTTGCGCAACAGAATGTCCATGCCAGCGTCGCGGATCAGGGTTTCCTCGTTGCCGACGGATCGCGCGGTCACCGCAATCAGCGGCAAGTCGGCGTGATCGCGCGCGCGCAGCATTCGCGCCAGTTGCAAGCCATCGATGCCGGGCAGATCAAGATCGACCATGGCGACATCGAAGCGAGCCTGCACCGTATCGCCGGGGCGGCACTGCAATTCAGCCAGCGCAGCCAGTCCGTTGGGCACGTGCGTGCTGCGATGTCCAAGTTGCGCCAGCAGGCCGACGATCACATCGGCGACAGTGGGGTCGTCCTCGACCAGCAGGATGCGCAGACTTGCAGCCGTCGTCGTCGCGACGTTCACTGCAGGCGTCCTGATCCAATTGATTTCATCCGCAGCTATCTCGGGTAGCGGCAGTTCGACAATGAAGCTGCTGCCGAGACCGAGCGTGCTCGTGACCTCGATGCGGCCACCCATCAATTGCGCGAGTTCGCGGCAGATCGCAAGCCCAAGGCCGCTGCCACCGTACTGGCGTGCGACGCCGTCGGCCTGCGCGAATCGCGCGAACAAGCGCGTGCGCAGCACCTCGCTCATGCCCGGCCCGCTGTCGACGACGCGAAACCGCAGCGCACCCTGCGCGCCACGTTCGAGGCCGAGCGTGACGCTTCCACTTTCAGTGAACTTGAGTGCGTTGCCGGCCAGGTTCAGCAATATCTGCTTGACCCGCAACGCATCGCCAATCGCGCCTGCCGGAACGTCGGTCGCGATATCGAGGACAAGGTTCAGCCCCTTGCGCTCGGCCAGCGGCTGCTCCAGCGCAGCGACGTCGCGCAACAGCGCAGCCGGATCGAACAGGGTGGATTCGAGTGCGAGTTTGCCTGCTTCGATGCGCGCGAGATCGAGACTGTCGTTGACGACGCGCAGCATGAGTTCGCCGGACTGACGAATAGCATTGGTGTAGCCGCGCTGACGCTCGTCGAGACCGGTGCCGAGCAGCAGTTCGCTCATGCCGAGCACCCCCGTCATCGGCGTGCGGATTTCATGTCCCATCGTGGCGAGGAAAGTCGACTTCGCTTCGCTCAACTGCTCCACGCTCAAGCGGTGTTGTTCCGCAAGTGCCAGCGCAAGCCTGCGGCGCACCCGCATGCGGTACGCGCGCAACGCTGAAATCGCGAGCAGCAGCCCAGCGAGCGCGTACGACGCGTAGGCCAACGGCGTCTTCCACGGCGCGCGCGCCACGTCGACCAGCAGTGGCACGGCCAACTCACTCCATACGCCATCCGCGTTTGCTGCGCGCACATGCAGGTGATACGTCCCTGGAGGCAGTTGCGAATAGATGCGTTCGCCGCGCGGCGCATCGAACCAGTCGCGATCGAATCCGCCGAGCTTGAACTGGTAGCGGTTCGAAGCCGGATTTGCATATGCCAGCGCACGCACCTCGATGCGGAAGTCCAGATCGCCGTGTGCCAGCTCTATCGTGCGGGCGGCGTCGAGCTGCAGGGTTCCTGCACCGCGTCGCGCGCTCAAGCCTGTGATGCGCAGCGGTGGCGGAGGAGTGCCGAGTTCAAGCGCCGCGGGATCGAAGGCCACCGCGCCACCGAGCGTGCCCGCATACAACGTTCCATCTGCCGCGGCGACGAGTGCGCCGGGCTGGAATTCCTGGCTCGGCAAACCATCGTGGGCATCGAAGCGGCGCAGCGCCTGCGTCTTGGGGTCGGCGCGCCACAAGCCGCGCGGCGAGGTGACCCACACATTACCGTCGGCCGAGACAGTCAGCGCATCGGCATTGAACGTGGGCCAGCCGTTGCTGCCATCGAAGCGCTGTTCCAGCTGCGCACCGTCGGGGCCAATGCGATAGCGCTCGAGCGCGCCGAGTCGATGCGTCCAGAGCGCGCCGTCAGGAGCAAACGCGACCGCACGGAACGATTCGTGCGGAATGCCGGTGACATCGACGAAACGATCGTGTTCCGCGTCATAGCGCTCAACGCCGCTCGCCGTTGCGAGCCACGGCTTACCCTGCGCATCCAGCACCAGCATCGCGATGTCGGCGTCGATCAGGTTTTTTTGCGCCGGCGTGTAGCGACGCTGGACATTCGGCGGGTCGCTGACAACATGCACGACGCCACCACCGTGCGCGCTCGCCCACAAGGTTCCATCCGGCGCTCGCGCAAGATTGTCGACATAACCCGGTGGCAAGGCGTCCGCTCGCGTCAGATCCACTGGAATATCGACCGCCGCCAGCGTCTTCAACGAGTAGCGACGCAAGCCCGTCTGAAAGCCGACCCAGAGATAGTCGTTGTCGTCGGGCAGAACGGCGGTGAGCAATTGACCTGCAATATGCAGCCGCTCGCCCCAACGTTCGATCTTTCCGCTGACGCGATCGATGCGGTCGAGGCCGTTGTTGCCGCTTGCCGCCCAGATCGCACGCGCGCCATCGACGCCGAGCGCCTTCACGCGCGAACGCGTCAGGCTTGCTTCATCGCCTGGCACATGGCGGAACGCCACGAAATTGCGCCAGTGTGGCGGCAGGCGCGCGATACCACCGTCGAACAGAGCGAACCAGATGCCGCCTTCGCTGTCGAAGCGGATGTCCATCGTGCGCGAGCCCGGGTACGCGCCTGGTGCGGATTCTTCGGTGCTGTAGCGTTGCAGGCCGGACGCATCGAGGTGCGCAAGACCGGTCAGTAATCCCAGCCACAAGCCGCCATCGGATTTTTCGCGCGCGAGCGCCGACACCTTCAACGTGGGTGTCGTTGCTGCGAGCTCGCTTTGGTAGTGGAGCTCCGCGTCGACACGAAACAAACCTTTGAGCGTACCGACCAGCATACTGCCGTCGTCTTCCTGCAGGAAGCTCATGACGACAGCCGGACCGGGACGTTGCGCCAGCAAGGGCAGATCGACATGCACGATGTTGCCGTCTGCCTCGCGCACGTCCAGACCATCGTCGGTGCCGATCCACAGGCGATTGCGCGTGTCCGGCTTCAACGCGTAGACGGTGCTCGAACGCAGGCTATGCGGGTCTTCGGTATCGTGGTCGACGTGAAGAAAACTGCCGTCGGCTTCGAGACGATTGAGGCCGCCAAGATAGGTACCGACCCAGATCGCGCCGAATGCATCCTGCGCAAGCGCGAAGACGTCATCGCTGCCGAGCGTGCCGAGCTCGTTCGGACGGTGCGTCCAGTGCGTGAATGTCTTGCCGTCCGCTTCGAGCCGATTCAAGCCCGATGCTTCGCCGCCGCACCACAGGCGACCGTCGCGATCGACCAGCAAGCTGGAGATATCGTTTGAAGTCAGCGAGCCGGCTTCGGCAGGTTCATGACGAAAAGTGCGGAAGCCGATGCCGTCGTAACGCGCGAGTCCATCCTGCGTGCCGATCCAGACGAAGCCGTCGCGATCCTGCACGGTCTTGTAGACCACGCTCGATGGCAATCCATCGGCAACCCCAAGCGGCACGAACTGCGGCGGCGCCGGGGGCAGCGCAGCCGTCGCGACGGCGATCCACGCGAGCAACGGCAATGCCAGCAATCTGCTCATGCGATTTCCTCCTGAAGACGCGCGCTGCGCGGGCTGTGAAGTCTCGCGCCGCGTGTACAGCGAAGAGTAATCGGAAAAGAGCGGGGTCGCACCGCTATGCGTGGCTATCCCAGTCCCAATTGATCGATCGGCGCAATTTCAAGATTGGGACCGACACCCGCATCGCCCTGATAAGCTGGATTGAAGACTTGAGAATCCAATCCCCAATCGTGCCTGGATGCGGTGCGACTCCAGCGAAGGCGCAAGGTTTCGATCACGACGCGCGCCGCACGCATCACCGCTAGAATCGCTCCATGCCGCAACCACGCCTGCCACTTCGCCTGATCTTTCTCGCCGCGCTCGTTTTGGGAGCGGCACTACTGCTCGGCCTAGTCATCTCGACGCTGAACAGCCTGCTCGAGTTCTATCAGCGCCTCAGCGCGATGCCGATCTGGTTGCGCGCACCGTTGATCGTCGCCGGCGCGCTCGCGCTCGGTGCGCTTGGCTGGCTGCTTTGGCGCCTCGCGCGTCCAACGAAAAAAACATCATTGATTGCAGCGACACCGCGATCGCGTGCGGATGTCGAGACGCGCATCGATCACCTGCGCAATCGCGGCGTGGAGACGGCGGCTCTGGAAGCGGAACTCGCGGAACTCGATCGCCGGCGCCTGACGGGTGACGTTTATGTCGCGCTGTTCGGCGAGATCTCGACCGGAAAGTCGAGCCTGATCCGCGCACTCGCACCGCAGGCCGCGCCGGAGATCGACGTGCGCGGTGGCACGACGCGTCATGTTCAGCATCATCGCGGCGCGTTGCCGGATGGACGCGAGTTGATCCTCGCCGATGTGCCCGGCAGCGGTGAGGTCGACGGCGCGATCCATGAACAGCTCGCACGCGACGAGGCATTGCGCGCACATGCCGTCGTGTATCTCACCGCCGCAGATCTGACGCGCGCGCAAGACGCGGAGCTCGGCTGGCTTGCGGGTTTTGGGAAACCCATTGCACTCGTGCTCAACAAGATCGATCTCTACGACGAGGACGAGCGCGACGCCTTGCTGCAGCGATTCCAGCAGCGTTACGCGCAGCGCACACGGGTCATTGTCGCGATCAGCGCAGGGGGCAGCGAACGTTACGAACGCACGCTCACCGACGGGCGTCGCGAGCGCGTCGAGCGCGAACGCTCGCCGGACATTTCTCCGCTGCTCGACGCGCTGGCGCAGATGACCGCCGCTGGCAGCGACAGTCTCGAACCCGCACGTGAGGCTGCCGTCCTCGCAGAAGTCGGCAGGCGCGGCGACGAACTCGCGCGCGCAACCGCCGCACGCGAATCGTCCGCGACGGTCGCCAAGTACACGCGCCGCGCGATTGTCGGCGCCATGGCCGCGGTCGCGCCGGGCAGCGATATCCTCATCCAAGGTGCGCTCGGCACCGCGCTGGTGCGCGAACTTGCGCGCATCAACGGCGTCGCGGTGCGCGAACTCGACGTCGAAGCCCTGCTCTCGCGCGTCGGCCTGACGGTGCGCAACACGACGGCGCTCGTGCTCGCGATCGCCGGCAATGCGATGAAGGCATTTCCCGGCCTCGGTACGCTCGGCGGCGGCGTGTTGCACGCGATTGCATACGGACTGGTGTTCGACAGCCTCGGCCATGCGCTTGCCGATACGCTGGCCGAGCGATCAACACTGGACGCTGCCGATGTCGAGACTCGCGTGCGAGCGCTGCTCGCGGCGCCTGCGCGCGACCGTATCGAGCGTGTCGCGCGGCTCGCTCTCGACGCTGTCCGCAATGGTGCACCCGACGGTGGCGATCGGTGACACCAACGGGAAACACTGTTCACGCCACGGTGCTGGCGCGGCTCATGCGTTTTTGCCAAGCTGGCGGAATGCGCAACGCCATCGCAACCATCCGGTCTTTTCATCCGCAGTGCCTTCGCAGACGCAGCATGCGCTGGCAGGTTGCACAATCGTGCGGCCTGATCGCTGCGGCATGCGCCCTCCCCTCGCTGGTCGCGGCCGCACCGGAAACGTGGCGCTTCGATCCGGTCCACACGCAAATCTGGTTCAGCGGCGATCACCAGAAGTTCTCGCATCCACTCGGCCGGCTTCGAATCAAGGACGGCTGGTTCCAGTTCGATGCGAAGGACTGGAACACAGGCCGCGTCGATGTCGTGATCGATCTCGCTGCGGCCGATATGGGCGACACGAAATGGAGCGACACGGTGAAATCCGGTCAGTTCCTCGACGCAGCGCGTTGGCCGACGGCGCATTTCGTCAGTCGCAGCATCGAACAAAATGACGCGACGCACGGCGTGATTCATGGCGAACTCACGTTCCGCGGCGAGTCCAAACCGATCGATGTCGCATTCACGCTGAACCGTATCGGCAACGATCCGTATGCATTCCAGCAAAAGGCCGGTTTTTCAGCGACAGCGACGCTTCACCGCTTTGAATTCGGCATGACGCGGTACAAGGATGTCGTCGGCGACGATGTGGAACTGCGTCTGGAGATCGAAGGCATTCGCGACAGCACCGCAGCGACACCGAAATCGCAGGAGCACTGAGATGGCATTGAAAAGCGATGCGACGCATTGGGGCAGTTTGGCCAAGTTCTTCCACTGGACGGTCGTGCTGCTGATTCTCGTGCAAGGGACGATTGGACTCGTCATGGTGCAATTGCCAAAGAAGCCGAACGTGATTCCGCTGTTCACCTTTCACAAGTCGCTTGGCCTGACGATTTTTGCATTTGCACTTCTGCGTCTGCTTTGGCGCGCGTTCGACCGTCGCCCTGATGAGCCAGGAACCATGCCCCGTTCGCAGGTGATCGGCGCACGCATCGGCCACGCGCTGTTGTACACGCTGCTGTTCGCCGTGCCGCTTTCCGGTTGGCTGTTCGATTCGGCGGCAAGCCTGCGTCCGCTATTCTGGTGGGGATTGGTGCAGATACCGAGTCTGACTGGCGGCAAGGACGACGCGATCAAGGCGTTCGCCGAAGTCGCGCACGAATGGCTGTTCTGGCTGCTGATCCTGACCGCTGCAGGCCACGCAGCCACCGCGCTCGTTCACCATTTCTTCAACCGCGACGATGTGCTGCGACGTATGCTTCCTGCGAAAAAGCGGACGGAGGCATTTTCTTCCGGATCAAGATGACGTATCGAACGTGCGGAGAGAAAATGCCTCCGTCCCTTTCTCGCCCCAAGGAGCACTTCCCATGTTGCGCACCCTGATTCTCGCTTCCCTGCTGCTGCCCGCGAGCGCGCTTGCACGCGACTGGCAAGCCGACGCAGCGAAGAGTTCGCTTACCTTCAAAGGGAGTTACCAGAAGGAAGCGTTCAACGGTTCGTTCAAGAAATTCGAATCGACCATCGCGTATGACGCGGCCGACCTGTCGAAGTCGAAATTTGACGTGGTAGTCGATCTGGCCAGCGCCAACACCGGCAACGGCGATCGCGACGATTCGCTCAAGGGCAGCGATTTCTTCGCCACCACGAAATTCCCGAAAGCGCACTTCGTGACCGAGTCGTTCGCGAAAGCAGCCGACGGCACTGTCGAGGCCAAAGGCAGCCTGACGATCCGCGACCAGACCAGGCCGATTGTGTTGAAGGTGAAATTTGTCGAAACCGGGACCACCGCTACCCTCGAAGTCGACGCAACGCTCAAGCGCGCAGATTTCGGACTTGGCAACGGCAGCGACTGGGCCGACGTCGGTGCAGATGTGCCGGTGCATGGACATCTCGCATTGACCGCCAAATGACATTTATTTTGTAGGGGCGGCGGACGCCGCGATACTTTTTGCCCGTCGAACCCCATCCCCACCCAACCCTCCCCTTGAAGGGGAGGGCTACACGCATCGCGGCTAAAGCCGCTCTTACGGCAAAGTATATTGCTGCATGAAGAGTCTCGATTCGCTCTGGCAAGGCCTTCGCGCGCATCTCGCGCGCGCAAGTGTGCCGGCGCGCGCGATGACGACAGCAGGCGGCGATGCTCACAACGCACAGGCCACCGAAAGCCTGCGCACGCTGCTCGACGATCCGCAGATTCCCGCGTCGATCCGCAGTGGCCTTGCCGCAGAATTCGCACGCCTCGAAGCGATGCTCGGCAAGCTCGAGCGCGGAGAGCTGCATATCGCGGTCTTCGGTCGGGTCAGTGTCGGCAAGTCCGCTCTCGCCAACGCGCTGCTTGGAGAGGATGCATTCGCGGTCGGCGTATTGCACGGCACGACACGCGAAGCGAACCAGCGCAGCTGGCGTGAAGTCGCGGGCAGCGGCGTGCACCTGATCGACACGCCGGGTATCGACGAACTCGATGGCGAAGCGCGCGAGAAACTTGCATTCGAGGTCGCAAGCGTCTGCGATCTGGTCGTCTTTGTCGTCGATGGCGACATGACCCAGCGCGAGCGCGATGCGCTGCAACTGCTCGCGCGCACGGAGCGCCCGCTATTGCTCGCCTTGAACAAGGCCGACCGCTACGGCGACGACGAGCGCGAGCGTCTGCTCGAACGACTGCGGGAGCACGCGGCCGGCATCGTGCGCGCAGACGATGTGGTCGCGATCAGTGCGCAGCCAGCGCCGTTGAAGCGCCTGCGCGTGGATGCGACCGGCAGCGAACACGCCGAACTGGTCGAGCGCATGCCCGATCTCGATGCATTGAGAGAACGCCTCACAGCGGTGGTAGAACGCGAAGGCAAGACGCTCGCTGCACTCAACGCAAGCCTGTTCGCCGGTCGCGTCTCCGATCAGGTTGGCGTGCGTATCGCCGACGCACGCCGAGAACTCGCCACGACGGTGATCCACCAGTACTGCATCGCCAAGAGCCTCGCCGTCGCACTCAATCCAATTCCCGTTGCGGACCTGCTTGCCGCGGGCGCGCTCGATGCGGCGCTCGTGATGCACCTCGGCCGCGTCTATGGCCTGCCATTGACGAAGACCGAAGCCGGCACGCTGATTGCGGTCATCACGGCACAGCTCGCCGCGCTGATGGGCGCGATCTGGGGCGTACACCTGGTCGCGTCCGCACTGAAGGGCCTCAGCGCCGGCATGTCGACCCTCGTCACCGCCGGCGCGCAGGGCGCACTCGCCTGGTACGCGACCGAACTGGTCGGCCGTGCCGCGGAAAAATATCTGATTGCCGGTAAATCCTGGGGCGAGAAAGGACCCAAGCGCGTGGTCACCGAGATCGTCGAGAGCCTCGATCGCGATTCGATCCTGCGCGAGGCGCGGGCACAGATCCTCGCGCGCCTGCGCAAGTAGGAAAAAGATCCATTATTGATAAGGCCGCGCACCGCCATTACGCGCGTCTTTCCGTTGGTTGTTGGAATTCCCGCACTCGACTAGCATGAGCGGTTACGTCGAATTGGAATCGCGGCTTGAACACTTTGCTCAGAGTCACGTCGTGCCTCTTCGTCGCACTCTCGCTGGGGGCTGCCGGCGCATCCGAAGGCGATCTCGACCTGCGGTTCGGTATGCAGGGATATGCTTTGTCGAACATCGCCAATCTCGACTCCGCGGTCGTCTCGGCACCGGTGGCGCAGGCGGACGGGAAGATCCTGATTTGTGAAACGCTCGTTCCAGTCACCTCGGGGTACATCAGAGGGTTCGACGCAAATTTTGTCGTCAGTCGCTTCATGCCAGATGGCACGCTAGACCCTGCGTTCGGCGCAGACGGTCATGCTGTCATTGATTTCGATCACGGTTACGACGTCTGCAACGACCTCGCTCTCGATGATACTGGCAGGATCGTAGCGGTCGGCACGAGTCGGCCTGCCCCCCTCCCAGGGGCAAACTCCAGTTTGTTCGCAATCGCGCGCCTCAACGCGAATGGATCGCCGGATGCAACGTTCGGTGATGGTGCCGGCAAAACACTGCTGCATTTCAACGCGGACAGCAACGAGTTTGCGCGCGCGAGCCGCGTGCAATTGCAGGACGACGGAAAGCTGCTCATTGCTGGCGACGTGGCAGGAACGGGTTCGATCGAAAGGCTTTTCGCGATTGCACGACTCGATCGCGACGGCCGTCCCGACCCCTTCTTCGCCACGCAAGGAAAGCTCCAGCTGCACCTCGACACTTCGGGCCAACCCAGCGTGGCGACGCTCCTGACGATTGCGCTGACCGCCGACGATCGCATCCTCCTCGTCGGCCAGGACCTTGGAGGATTCTTGCTTGCGCGGATCGAACATGACGGACGCGCCGATGACTCGTTTGGTGATCACGGCCACGTAGCCATCGCGTTCGACCAAGCTGACTATTCCTTTTTTAGGGCGCCGGAGCTCGCTGCGATGGCAATTCAGGCCGACGGCCGAATCGTGCTCGCCGGCGACTCGTTCATTTGCGGTATTGCCGACACTGAGAGCCAGATGTCGTTCACTCGCCTGCTCCCTGACGGCCAGCTCGACTTATCGTTGGGCGATGGCGGTAAAGCAACCATCACCGAAGACAGCGGCTGCATGCACGCCGCGGATATGGCCATGCTCGCCGATGGCCGGATCCTCGTCACGGTGCTGAGCCTGAGCGATAGCGGTGCGATCAAGCGTCTGCAACACGACGGTGCACCCGACCTTTCCTTCGGTCCGCAAGGCAATCACGTGTACGCGCTGCCGTCATTTGCCAATGAAATGCATTTCCGACGCATGTCCGTGGGCGATCGGTTCACCTACGTCTCTGGCTACGCGCACCTCATTCCCACAGATACAGGCGGTGCGCTTCAGGCGGGCTCCGTTTCGTTCGTGGCGCGCATGGATAACGAACCGATCGCCCTGGCGCACTCACACCACTTGCGACCGAATTTCCTGCCGTCGCCACCA
>JBBRZD010000058.1:0-13134 GCA_038237055.1 Lysobacterales bacterium
CGAACAGGTTGCCCAGATGCATGCGATCGACAAGCAGCAGCTTGGCGAGCACGACGCCCATCAACACCGCGCCGGCCAGCCACAGCACGCGTTGACCGCGGCGCGAGCCGAGCACCCAGCCGAGTACACCGAGCACGCTCCAGACCATGGTCAGTGATGTCTGCGCCAGGTTTGAATCCCACAGCTGCGCATCCCATGCGACGCCGCCCAGATGATGCGCCGCGCGCAGCGTTGCGACCGTGATGAACGCAAATCCAGCGACGGCGAGCACGGCGCCGCGCCGTTGTGCGAGTTCGACCGGTACGGCGGAATCGATGAGCCAACGTGCTGCACAGGCGAGTATGCCGAGCTGTACCAGTTCGACCGGATTGAGGAGCGGGATGAAGGGCAACGGCGCGTTGTCGCCCGCCTCCCAGAACAGCAGGACGAACGTGCAAGACACGACGATCGCCTGCAGGCCGAGCAGTACGCCGCGATATTCATCGAATCGGGTAACCAGTGGCGGCGCGATCCACAGCGGACGCATGAGCGTGATCGCCCACGCGGCGAGCAGGGGCAGTGTGGTGAGCGCATCGAGCCAGCCCACGCCGAGATGGCCATCCTGGCCGAATTGGCGTAGCGCAAGTGCGAAGGCGAAGGTCCAGGTCCATACCCAGCCCATCTGCGCGAACGCGGTAACCGGGCCGCGCGCTTCACGCAGCGCGTGCAGCGCGAAGTAGCCCGCCGTGGCATAGGTCGCAAATGCGGCGAGACCCCAACCCGCGAAAGGGCGCGCTCCCGCATCGCCGAACAGGAATACGAGGGGAACCGCGATGGCGAGCGCAAGGGCGGACGTCCACGCCGTCGCGGTCGCCGCGGTGCGCGCGAATGCGAGAGCCGCAAGTGCTGCGCTCAACGCGAAAAACGCGAGCAAGGCTTGGACTTGCAGCAGCTCCGGTACAAAGCGGTCGATTTCGTGCAGGCCCGCGCCGAGCCACCACGCAAGTCCCCACAGGTACAGCAGCAAGGCCAACGGTGTGCGCGAGGCCGAACGTGCGTACAGCCACGCGCTGACGAACGCGGCGGCAGCAATCAATACGGCGCTGATGAAAACGCTGTTGGCGAGCGGTGTCGCTTCGTTGCCATGCGTGCCGAATGAGAGTGCGAACACGAAAGCCAGCGCGGCGAGTGCTTGCAGCAGCAGTCCGCTCACCTGCGGCAACACGCGCTGCTGGCGCAGACCAAGCCAGACCAGCGCAGCGCCCTCGAGCGCAAACGTGCAGGCGGTCGAGCGCGCGCTGAGCGCCAGCGGCACGGCCAGCGTTGCGAAGCCGACGGCCAGAACGGCAAAGGACTCACCGAGCACGCGCATGCGCTCGCGCGGCATCAGTTGCCATGCAAGCAGGGCGTAGATTGCAGCGAGCGCGAGCGCCGAATACGCCAGCGGCATGCGCGCGCCATCAAGCAAGCCTGCATGCAGCGCGAACGCGATCAGTGGATTGCCGAACACCAGCGTGCCGTCGACGATATCGCGCTGCGTCGGTTCACGCTTGCGTGCATACAGGATCGGAACGGCGAGATAGATCGCGAAATAGATCAGCAGGAAGGGTTCGGTGCTTGCGAACAATTCGGTCCGGTAGCTGAGCACGCCCCAGGCGGTGCCAATCGCGAACGTGAAGACAAAGCCGAGCAGGTTGAGCGCGCGCCATGGCCGCACCCAGGCAATCGCGAAGATCGCCAAATTGAGCAGGGCGTAGTACGAAAACAGCACGACATGATCGCCGCTGCCGGTCGAAATAAGGATCGGTGCGGCAAAGCCTGCGAGGATGCCGAGCACCGCGAGCGCAAGGGCGTCCTGCAACACGGCGAGCACGCCAGTACCCGCGACCAGGACCAGCATCAGCGCGAAGGCGGCTGTGGGCGGAAGCAGATGATAGAGACGGAACGCGGCGAAGACGGTCATCAGCAGCACGCCAATCGCGCCGCCCTGCAGGCTCAAGCCGAAGCTGCGCCGACGGTCGCGTTCGTGCCATCCGAAAACGAGTGCGCCGATTGCGGCGAGCGCAATGCCGGCGATGCGCAATTCGATCGGCAGGGTCAGCCAACCCTGGTCGGACGCGTACTTGAGCAACGCGGCGACACCGGCGAACAACACGAGCATGCCGATCTTGACCGGCACGTTGCCTTCGCTGAACCATCGTTTCACCCACGTAATCGCGCTTTCAAACGGATCGGGACCACTCGGCCGTCGCGGCGGGACGACCATGTGCGGAGGTCGCGTCGACGGCGCAGGCGGCAGCGGTGCGACGGGCAATGGTGGCGCGGCTTCGTCCGTGCGCAGATCGATGACGGGCGCAGTCCATGCAGGTACGGAAGGCTCGGTCGTTTGCGCCGCGACCGCTGGCCTCGACGGCGTTGCGGAAGTCGCGGAATCTTCGCGACTCGGGCGTGACATCGACGCGCGCTCGGTGGGTTGGGCCAGCCTCAGCGCATCGACGTCATTGCGCAGCGCATCGACGCGCGCGGAAAGATTGCGCAGGCGCAGCAGCATGAGTCCGCTGGCGAGGCCGAAGAAAAAACCGACTGCGACCATGGAGTCGCTGCCGGACATGCCACCGATGACCATGCCGGCGAAGCAGCACGCGATGACGATCATGAATCCCATTCCATTCCCCTTCGTTCCGATCGGGCTTGCTTTGGTCAGTAGACGTCCGCCTCCCCAAGCGGTCGCGTCTTGAAGCGCTTGTGCATCCAAAGGTACTGGCTTGGTGCTTCGCGCACCATGCGTTCGATACTTGCGTTGACGCTCGCAGTATCGTCGATGGCGTCGCTGGTCGGAAAAGGCTCGATCGGCGCTTCCAGTCGGATCGCGTAACCGCCGCCGGCAACCCGACGATGAAAAAACGGAATGACCTTCGCGCCGGACAGGCGAGCTAGGTGATGCGTTGCCGTGATTGTGGCAGCAGGCACGCCGAAGAACGGTGCGAAGACGATATCCTTGCCGCGCATGTCCTGATCCGGCGCATACCAGATGGTGCCTCCGTCCTTGAGGTAACGCAGCGTCTGGCGCAACTCGTCCTTGGCGAACATTGCGTCCGCGTAGCGCAGGCGCGCACGTTTGATCGCCCACTCGAACGCCGCATCGGCATGCTCGCGGTACATGCCGGCAATCGGGATGCGCTGCGAAACCAGGCGCGCACAAAGTTCCAGATGGGAAAAATGCGCGCCAACCAGAAGCACGCCGTGCCCGGCCGCGCGTGCGGTCGCGAGGTGTTCGAGGCCTTCGATGGTCATGGGTATGCGGCCAATCGAGCGCGCCGAGCCCATCCAGGCTAACGCGAATTCGACCAGCATCATGCCGCTGTCGCGCATTGTTTCCTCGAGCAGTTGGGCACGAGCGGTTTTATCGAGCTGGGGGAAACACAGGTCGATATTGCGCGCGGCGACCCGCCGGCGATCGCCCAACACGCGCGCGGCCAGCCAGCCAAGCCCGCGACCCATCGCGCACAACCACGCATACGGCAGTCGGGCGATGAGCGCGATAACGCCCAAACCGAACCACGCAGGCCAATGGCGCGGGGCGAGCAGGGCGGTGCGGAACGGCGGTGCGGCTTGCGGCATCCACGGATTATGAGGGAAGCCGCGTGATCGCTGAGCGGATGAGGATGAAAAATGCATGGGACTGTCGGCCTCGTTTCGCTCGGCCGATGAAGTGGCTGCAGACGAGCTGCTGCGCATCTCGGCTCTCGGCGTTCGGCCCTGAAAGCTATACTGGCGCACCTTCGGCGCCCATCATTCCCGTGTTCCAGCGCTTCATTTACACCCTCACGCTTTACCTGCTGACACCTTTCGTCGTCTATCGGCTGGCTGCGCGCGGCTTCAAATACCACGGCTACTTCGCGCGTTGGCGCGAACGATTTGGTTTCTTTCCCGATCCCGGTATCAGGAACAGTATCTGGGTACACGCGGTCTCGCTGGGCGAGGTCAACGCGGCGGTACCCTTGATCGAGGCGTTGATGCTGCGCTATCGCGATTCGCAATTCGTGATCACCACGGTCACGCCGACCGGATCCGATCGCGTGCTGCAGCTGTTCGGCGATCGGGTGTTCCATGTCTACCTGCCGTATGACCTGACCACGTCGGTCAAGCGATTTCTCAATCGCGTGCGCCCGCATTTGGCAGTGATCATGGAAACCGAAATCTGGCCGAACCTGTTCATGACCTGCGCCGAGCGCGACATTTCGATCGTGATCGCGAACGCTCGCCTGTCGGAGAAATCGCTGCGCGGTTACTGGCCGATCCAGCCGCTGGCACGTCGCGCAATCCGCTGTGCGAGTTTCGTTGCCGCGCAATCGACATCGGATGCGGAGCGTCTGCGCTCGCTCGGCGCGGCCGAGCCGCGCCTGGCCATCGTGGGTAATCTGAAGTTCGACATGACCGTGCCGGAAGGCGTGCGCGATCGCGGCTTCACCTTCCGTGCAGCGGCCGGTAGTGGGCGACCCGTATGGATTGCGGCCAGCACGCACGAAGGCGAGGAGCTAACCGTGCTCAAGGCGCATGCAGAAGTCATGCGCCGTTTTCCGGATGCCTTGGTGTTGATTGCGCCGCGCCATCCGGAGCGCTTCAAGCCGATCGTCGCCGCATGTCGCGCGTATGGATTCCGCACCCAGATACGCAGCGAGGAAGGCGGTGCCGATCCGTCCTGCCAGTGCTTCGTCATCGATTCGATGGGTGAGTTGATCGAGTTCTACGCCGCAGCCGATGTCGCTTTCGTCGGCGGCAGCCTGGTTCCGGTCGGTGGCCACAATCTGCTCGAGCCGGCGGCACTGCAATGCCCGGTCATCGTCGGTCCGCAGACGTTCAACTTCGAGGAAGTCACCGAAGATCTGATCAACGCCGGTGCTGCGCTCAGGATCGCCGATGGCGATGCGCTGGGTCTGACCGTCGTGCGCCTGCTCTCACGCGAAGTCGAGCGTCGCAGCATGGGCGAGGCGGCACACCGCGTGATGGCGCGCGAACGAGGTGCGGTCGAACGCACAATGGAGATCGTCCAGCGTGTATTGCTTGAGGCGGCGAAACCGCAGTAGAGAATGGAAATCGGAAAACGCTTTTTGGCTCTACCGATTCCCGATTCTCGTTCCCTATTTCCGGCTCACTCCAGGAGCGCGTTGATCGCCTCGAGGTCCTTCACCTCGATTACGCCGGCTGCCTGTTTCAGCAACAGGCCGCTGAGCACGAAGGTGTGGCGTGCCGACGAGTAGCCGCTCTGCGCCTGCAGCAAGGTTTGCTGACTGATCAGCACGTCGACGATCGTGCGTGTACCGACTTCGTAGCCGGCTTGGGTCGCCTCGACCGAGCTCTGCGCCGAAACTACGGCAGCCTTGGTCGCCTCGACGGCGCTCGCGCCGGCAATTACCGAGCGAAAATCATTGCGGGTCGTCGCTTCGACCAGGCGGCGGTTCAACTCGAACTGATCTTGCGCGAAGTCGCGGTTGTAGACTGCTTGGCGCACGCGTGACTGGGTATAGCCCCCGCTGAAGATCGGAACACTCAATGTCAGCGTGATCGAACTGCCCCAGCGCGGATCGTTCGACGCGTGGTCAGACGGGACGAGATTGCCGCCATACGTGGTGTCGCTCCACAGAGGTGAGCGCACGTAGCCGATTTGTCCGCTCAGCGTAGGCAAATGGCCCGCACGCGCGCTGTTGATGTTGGCATCCGCAGCATCGACCTGCAGCGCCGCCGAGCTCAAGATCGGGTTCTGCTTCAGCGCCACATCGACCCACGCAGCTGGATCGTCAGGCGTGGGGTGATCGAGCGGCAGGTTTTCGCGCAACTTGTGGAAATCGCCCGGCTCCTTGTTGGTGAGCTGACGCACCGCTTCGCGCGCCTGGTCGAGAGAGTTGCGGTTGTTGATCACGCTTGCCACTGCCTGATCATGCTGCGCCTTGGCGTCGTTGACGTCGGTGATCGCGGCGAGACCGACTTCAAAGCGCTGCTGCGCCTGCTCAAGTTGGCGACCGAGTGCCTTTTCGTTCGCATCGGCGAATTTCAGTGCGTCGTTCGCGGTCAGGACACTGAAATAGGCCGTCGCAACGCGGATCAGCAAGGCTTGTTGCGCGGCGTCGTAGGTGGCGGCACCTGCCTCCGCAGTATATTTGCTGGATTTCAGCGCGGTCCACTTGCTGATATCGAGGATGCTTTGGTTGAGCTGTGCGCCGAGCGTACGTTTGTATCCCGTGGTGCTGGTGCCATCGATCGGGATCGACGCGTTCGGATTGCCCGGCTGGGTCGGGTCGGGCACCAGCACGAGGCCGTTCTCACCGCCGTGCGTGCGCGTGAAGTCGAGGCTGGCGGCAATCTGTGGCAACAAGGCCGAACGCGCCTGATCGACAAATTCGTCCGTGGCGAGTTTTGTCGCCTCTGCGCCGAACAGGGTCGGATCGGACGCGCGCGCTTCCTGATAGATCTGGATCAGGTCATCGGCGTGAACGGCGTTGGCGCCAATCGCCAGCAACAAGGCCAGCGGCACGGAGTGGATGCGAATCATCGGGTCTTCCTCGAAGGGTCAGGGTTTGCTGGTCAGCTCGCGCTTAAAGCGCGAAGCGACGCGGTGGTTCGGCGTGCAGCAAATAGGGTAGATCGGTCTCGAATAGGCTCTCGTGCTGCCAATGCGTCGCATCGACGCGCGAATACAAAGTCGCCTGCATCGCCGGTGAGTCGCCGACGATGGCGAACAATCGGCCGCCGGGTTTGATCCAGCTGCGGAAGCGATCGGGTAATGCATGCACGGCGCCGCCGACTAAAACCGCATCGAACGTCTCGCTGCTGGAGAAATCACGCAACGCGTCTGCGACTTCGATTTGCACATTGCGCGCCTGTGCAGCGGCGCACTGTGCACGCGCGGTGTCCGCCAGATCTGCGTAGCGCTCCACGCTGAGCACGCTGCCTGCCAGCCGCGCCATGCAAGCGGTCAGGAAGCCTGTTCCGGTGCCGATCTCAAGCACACGCTCGCCCGGCGCCAGCGCCAGCGCCTGCAGGATGCGCCCTTCGATGATGGGCTTGAACATCACCTCGTCGTGGCCAATCGGTAGCGCGAGGTCGGCGAAGGCCAGATTGCGATGGCGCGCGGGCACGAAATCCTCGCGGCGCACTGCTCCAAGGGCCTCAAGCACTCGAGGATCAAGCACTTCCCAAGTACGGACCTGGTTCTCGACCATGTTTTGTCTAGCGAGCTCGGTATTAATCTGCATTGTCGGCGCTCCTGCCGGCAAAAAGGTTGGAAAGCATAGGCACTGACCGCATCCGCGGCAATCCACCTTGGCGGCACGAGCGCCGGCGCCGAAGTGCCGGAAGTCATCGCGTCACACGTCAGGCGACAGCAATGCCCTCGTGTGCGGCGGGCGCCAGTAACTCTTCACGTGTCCGTGGCAGCATCGCCGCAATGCCCGCAGCCAGGATCGCGTCGACACGCGTCAACGGACTGCTTGTGCCGACGCGGTTATGCACGGAATTCGTTGCAAGTTGCAGACTCAGCCATCGCGAAAGGCTCGATTGTTCGTCCGCGGACAGAGCGGACAGTGTCCGCCTGGACGTACTTCGCAGCTGCGCGGTGGCAAATTCGCCGCGGTTGCCACCCTCAATTAGCGCCGCAAACGCGCGCTGCGCCATGCGGAGCGGCAAACCCGCGGCGCTGCTCGCGTCCCAAGCCTGTGCCGCGCTTGAAACCATCATGGGAACGTCTTGGAACATGCTGCTTGGCGCAGTGCGCAATTGTGATGCTCGATCAAGGAAAAAGGTTGCATGGCGTCGTTCCTAGCAAGACATGAGCCATCGTCAAAGCGGCTCGCGTTTCATCGACCAGGCTGGTCCGTGCGCGGCTGGCCTATTGATGGGATGAGTGCTCCCAACCACGCCGCCCGGGAATGCGGGGGAGGGAGAGACTCCCCGGGCGACGTGGCGAGAGGCTTTCAAGATGCAAGGCGGTACTGGACGGATAGAGCAGACGAGAGGGGTACAAAAGCGCCGGCAAAGGTACCCCGGCGCCGCTGACGCGGCATAATGGCCACACCCCGGTACATGAACGTGCAAGGAAGCGCCACTCCATTCATGTACCATCCAGTATAGTAAAGTAACTAAACCACCTAGTCCAGTAGCCTCGAATGATGTCAGCCATCGCCAAGTCTTGTGGTCCGGGACGCCCGAAGGATCTCGAAAAGCGCGCAGCCATACTCTGCGCCGCGAAGCGGCTCTTTCCGCATTCCGGATTCGAGGGCACGAGCATGGACGCGATCGCTGCCGAAGCCGGAGTGTCGAAACTCACGGTCTACAGTCATTTCACCGACAAGGAGACGTTGTTCTTTGCCGCGATCCACGCGCGCTGCGAGGAGCAGATGCCGGCGAAGCTGTTTGACGTCGATCTTGAAGGGCCGGTGAGGCATCAGCTGGATGCGATCGCGCGCGCTTTCCTGGTAATGGTGATGGCACCGGAGTCAATTGCGTTGCACCGCCTGCTGACCTCCGGCGCCACCTCGCCGAAACTCGTGCAGTTATTCTGGGATGCCGGGCCGAAGCTCGTGCAGGCGGGTTTCCAGCAATTCCTGCGCAGCGAAGTCGAAGCGCAACAGCTCGATATTTCCGATATTCCGCGTGCGTCTTCGCAGTTCTTCGCGTTGTTGAAAGGCGAGGTGCACGCGCGACTTCTGTGCGGCTGCCAGGAGCAGGTTTCGAGGCTTGAAATCGATGCGCATGTCAGTGCGACGGTGGAATTTTTTCTGCGCGCGTATGCGCACACCGCAAAGCACGTCGCTGTCGTCAAGCCCTGAACGCGGCTCATCGGAGACCCATTCAGCCTCGAAAATCTTCTGCGTGCATGAGCCAGTCGCTCAGCATGGTTACATTGTCGGCATTGATGTCGATGAAGCGGAAGCCGGCCCAGATCTGATCGCGCGTGCCGGCGGCTTCGGTCCACGACTCGTGCACGCCGACTTCGAACCGATGCAACTGCCCGTGCACGTCGGGCAGGTGGAAGATGAACTGGTAAAGGCCGTCCTCGACCACCGGTCCGTTTGCGATCACCATCATGCCTTCCATGGAAAGGTTGCCGAGCCGGCCGACGAGTTCACCGGTCATTGCATCGGTCACCTGCAGAGGGACATCGGGCCGTTTGCGCGGCAAGCGGCGTTTATCGTTCACGAGATTGCCTCGGATGTGCTCATGCTTCGGCCTTCTTTTCCTTGGCGGAAGTATTGGGGCGCAAGGTATCCGTTATGGTTTTCCACGCGCGATCGATCAGCGTCGTGCGTTCCTCGACGACCGCTCGCGCATGCCCGCGCACGACGTCGCGCGCGAGTTGATCGAGGGTCTTGTCTTCCGCGCGCGCGCCACGCTGGTTCACGAAGAGGCAGCGACCGGTCATCGGTGAAAACCATGCCAGCTTGCGCCGAGTGAATTGGCCCTGCTGATTGATAGTGAATTCGAACCAGGTCCCAAAGGGTGTCTTGCGCAGCTGGGCCAGCGCATTCTTTTCCTCATCGGTCAACTGAGTCGGCGAAGGTGCGGCTGGCGTTGCCGTCTTGTCGGCTTCGCTGCCCAGGCGGGTCGTGCCCTTGAGCGCATCGGCGATACGCCCAAGATTTTCAGAGCTGGCATCGTTCGCAGCGCCATCGCGAGGAAACAGCGACTCGCGAACGCGCTGCACGTCGTCCACATGCAGTCCGACCTGGCGCAGGCCCGAGTCGAGATCATTTGCCATCGTTTCATCGAGCGGCGCACCCGCGACGGGGTGCGCGAGCTTTTCGGCGATTTCCAGACGACGCTGGAATTCACTTCCGCCCTCGCCTTGGCGTAGCACGCTCAGCGCGAGCGCATCCGTCCACGCTTTTTCGAGCAGCGCGCGCACCATTGGCGTGGGCGAGCCGCTCTGAATAATGCGTACGATGGCGCTCTCCGCTGTCCCTCTGGCGACCTCCAGCTTGTCGCGGCCTTTCGCAGCATCGATATGGCGACGCTCGACGACTTCGGCGCGTCGCGCGATGAGCTGCATATATCCATTGAGATCGCCGAGCAGTTTCTCGAATACGGCCAGGTCGCCATCGAATTCCGAGCCGACGTGATCGACGACCATCTGCATCTTGCTTGCGAGGTCAGGGTCCGATTCCGACTCGTCGATCCAGCGAGCGCCGGTTTCGGCGATCGTGTTCAGCAACTCACGTGCCGGGTGGTTGCGACGTGTGAAAAAGGTTTTGTCGCCCAAAGCTACCCTTAGCACCGGCACATGCAGGCGAGTCAGCAGTGAGCGTGCGCCGCTGTCTTCGTGCACGTTTCGGGTGATGTAATCGAACAGCATGCCGACGAGATCGATCGTGTCCGAGTCTTCTTCCCCTAGATCCATCGGCCGTCCATGCGGACTCGACCGACGCAGCTTGACCATCAAGGTGTTTTTGAAGTGTTCGCTGTCGTACGTGGTCTTGCCCGAGCCGCCGCCGGCGAGGGGCGCGTGTTGCAATCCGCCAAGCAGCGATTGCAGATCGTCGCGTGTGGCATGCAGCGCCTCCGGGTTCGGTATGGCTTCGCCAACGCCTTCACTGCGGCGGCGCTCGTGGAGGAGGTTGCGCAGCGCCTTGAACAACTGCCCGTCTTCCGCCGGGGGCTGCGCGGCCGAGTGGCTTGCCGCGCGATACGGTGCGCTGGCTGACTGCTGCGGCTGCGGCGCCGACGACGGGTTTGGCGATTCAGTGAGGCTCTCTTGTGCGCCTTTCTCTTGCGCGCTTTCTGGGGTCCGTCCGGACCCTGCTGGCGCGTGGCGACGTCCCGGGTAAATTTGCAGGTTGGGCAAGACGCCGCGTTCAGCGAGATAAGCATTGAGCTTTTCGTAGAACGGACCGATCGGCAGCATCGCGACCCGATCGAATTCGTGGAAAGCGAGTACCCGATGGATGGTGCGGAGGTTCAGGCCTTGCAATGCATGGCGGAATGCGTCTGCAACCTGCGCGGGCCCCAGCGGCAATAGATCGCTTGTCCAGGTCGGAGTGCATGCAATGACGCCAAGCCGATGCGCCAACTCATTGAGAACCTGGCTGTGGCGCACTTCGGACTTGCCGGCTACTTCCCGCAGCGCCAGGTCTTCCTCGAACGCCGTCGACTCGACCAAGGCCAGAGGAGCGTGGAGGCCTCCGGCAGGAGGCGATGAACGCGCGGGAACGTTTTTCCGTGGCGTACGAATCTGCGCAAGTCTTGATTCGACATGCTGCAGGAAGCGTGGCACCACATCGGCGCGATTGAGTTTGATTTCGCGAAGATCGTCGAACCGAAGCTGTTGCTCTTCGTTGCTATTGGAGCGCTCAGCGAGCTTGAAAAGCGCCTGCTCCAGTTCATCGAGCGTACGCGCTACAGTTGCTTCGAAGTAGGCGTAAGTCTGCTCAAGCATGCCGTCAAGCAAACTGCGGACGCGCGTCGGCAGATCAACCCGCTGTGAGAGCAACACAAACGCTTCGACTTCCCGCTGTTTGATACCGCTCTCCTACGCCGATCAGCACGTTTCCGTGTCGGTCCCCGCTCACGTCAATTCCGCGCGTGCTCCACCTTGCAGACTGTGCGGCTTTGACGCACGCGACCGCCCACCCCATTGGGCGATGCCGTTTCACGCGCCGCCATCTCCAATTCTTGCACGTCGCCTCGGATGCGAACAGGGGTTGGGGTATTCAGGATTGCCAGACGTTATCGACTAGCCTGTGCGCCCGCGCTGTTGTATCGGCACCTGTGCGTAGTTGCGGTCAGTCTGCTTTTTGCCGTGTGCGTCAATGCCCAGGACAAGGTTCACATCATTGCGGACGCACAGGTTTTGAGCTTGCCATCGCGACGGCTTGCGCTCAAGAATTCGGTCCCCGCGCGACGCTATTGCGTGCCCGGTCAAGCATGAAGACGAATAGAGGTACGTCAGCGACTACTCACGGTCAGTGCGGGTTTCCACGCCGAGCAGATCACCGTCGTCGTCCACGCGCAGAAACACTTCGATAGGACGGCAGCAGATCGCGCAGTCCTCGACATAGTGCTGCGAGCCGGCCGACAGGTCCGCGGTCGTGGAGAAGCTTTCGCCGCAATACGGGCAGTCGAGGGTAATTGTTTCGATCATGCTGGCATGCTCCCGAACGTCATGATTTCGTGCGCCGTCTGAACAGCAGATGGTGCCTAGCGATCCGGCAAAAACAGGCCGATCACGTCGTTGAGATAGCGCCGACCCAGTTCGGTCGGTACAAGCCGCGCTGGGTCGATTTCGAGCCAACCGCGCCCGCGTGCCGTTCGCAGGTGATCATCGATCGACTTCGGCTCTGCCCCCGTGCGCTCGACAAACAGCGAGCTCGCGACACCTTCGTTGAGACGTAGTGCGTTCATCATGAACTCGAATGGCAGATCGGCGGTTTCAATGTCGGCAACGCTACCGAACGACTCTTTGCGAGCGGCGCGTTCGAGGTAGCTGCGTGGCAGTTTCAGCTTCGTCGTGCGCGCGATCGGCCCGTTCGCTGCTTGGCTGATCTTGCCGTGCGCACCGGCGCCGATTCCGAGGTAATCGCCGAAGGTCCAGTAGTTGAGGTTGTGCACGCTGCGCTGATTGTCGCGTGCGTAGGCGGACACCTCGTACTGCGCGTAGCCAGCGTCGGCAAGGCGTTGCTGACACGCTTCCTGCATGTCCCAGGCACTGTCTTCGTCCGGCAGAGGCGGCGGCTGTGCAGCGAACAGCGTGTTCGGCTCCAACGTCAGCTGGTAGTGGGAAACATGCGCCGGTTCAAGCGCGATGGCGCGTTCGATATCGGCAAGCGCGCCCTCCAGAGTTTGTTCCGGCAACGCATACATGAGATCGAGATTGAGATTCGCGTAGCCGGCGTCCTGCGCTTCCTTGATCGCGCGCTCCGCATCTGCCGCAGAGTGAATGCGACCGAGTCTCGCCAGTTTGGCGTCGTCGAAACTCTGCACGCCGAAACTGAGGCGCGAGACGCCGGCGCGCAAATAACCGTCGAAACGACCATGCTCGACCGTGCCAGGATTGGTCTCCAGCGTGATTTCGATGCCGCGCGGCAGGTCGAGACGTGCGCCGACGCCGTCGAGGATGCGCGCGATCGCGTCCGGTGCGAACAGGCTCGGCGTACCGCCACCGAA
>JBBRZD010000059.1:0-13014 GCA_038237055.1 Lysobacterales bacterium
ACGTCGGACGAGCTGTTGCCGCTCGTGGTAGACACGTTCAAGCGCATCGCGCCGATGATCGACTACCTTTGCGCGGCGGTCGAACTCGAATTCTGATTCCCGAAGCATCGCCGCATCCATTGACCTTTGGACAGCCGAACGGCAGCGTTCGGAAACCGTCCGAAAGCGGACGATTGCCGCGTAGCCGTATTCTGATGCGCTTGTAAAACAATGCGTTATCTTCGCACTGACCACTGGCACGATCCCTGCTCTTCCAACGCATGGATATCGCCCGTCCCGAACTGAAACAACGCAAGCGCCGCCGCCAGACCCTGATCGGCGGAATCGTCGTCGCCTCGCTCGCTGCTGCGTGGATGGGACTGGCTGCCCTTGGTCCCGCCATTGCGTCGGTCGAACGAACGAGCGTCCTGGTTGACACGGTCAAGCGCGGCGAGCTGCTGCGCGAAGTGCGCGGACCGGGGACGCTGGTGCCGAAGGAGATCCGCTGGATCGCCGCCGAAACCGCTGCGCGCGTCGAGCACATCGTCGTGAGACCCGGCGCCATGGTCGAGCCCGACACGGTCATCCTTGAACTCAGCAATCCTGAAGTCGACGATCAATTGCTCGCAGGCAAGACGGCGGTTACGGCAGCGCAGTCCGATCTTGCCGCGAAACGCACCGACCTCAGTTCGAAGCTGCTCGACGAACAGTCCGCACTCGCTCTCGCACAAAGCGATTTCGAGACCGCGCGCATGCAGGCGGAAGCGGAAAAAACCGTCGCCGAAAAAGGCGTGATTCCAGCTGTGCAGTACAAGAAGAGTCTCGTTGTACTGGAGCAATTGAATAACCGCGTGAAGATCGAGCAGCAGCGCGTGGTCGAGTTCCAGCGCAATATCGCGGCACAGATCGCCGCGGAGCAAGCGCGTCTGGATCAACTGATCGCCACGCGTGAACTACGGCAGCGCCAAGCCGATGCGCTGCATTTGCGCGCCGGCATCCACGGCGTGTTGCAACAGGTGCCGGTCGAAGAAGGCCAGCAGGTCGTCGTCGGCACCAACCTCGCGCGCGTCGCGCGTCCGAACGAATTGCGCGCAGAACTGCGCATCGCCGAAACACAGGCGAAGGACATCGTGCTCGGCCAACCCGTAAAGGTGGACACGCGCAACGGCATCGTCGAGGGCAAGGTAACGCGTGTTGATCCCGCCGTGCAGAACGGCACCGTGCAGGTCGACGTCGATCTCATCGGCGCGCTGCCGCCGGGTGCGCGCCCGGATTTATCGGTCGACGGAACGATCGAAATCGAACGCCTACCCGACGTGCTTTATGTCGGTCGCCCGGCGTTTGGTCAACCCGACTCCGAAGTGCGCCTGTTCAAACTCGATCCTTCAACAGGGATCGCCGCACGTGTACCCGTGCGGCTCGGCAAGAGTTCGGTGAACCTGATCGAGATCAAGCAAGGCTTGAACGTCGGCGATCAAGTCATCCTCTCCGACACGAGTGCATACGACCAGCATGACCGGATAAAGCTTAAATAATGGACCTGAAGATTTGTCGTCTCGGCGACGCACGTATAGACCAACCCGGCATTCGTCGGGCAATGAATAGTTGAAAAATTTGCTGAGAGAGAGATCCACTGATGAACGACACCACCTCACGCACCGATCCCCTTATCCGCCTCGACAGCATCAAGAAAGTATTTCTCACCGACGAAGTGGAAACCCACGCGCTGGCCGGCGTGCATTTCGACATCAAGCGTGGCGAATACGTGTCGATCTCCGGGCCATCCGGCTGCGGCAAGTCGACCTTGCTCGCGATCCTCGGCCTGCTCGATACACCCAGCGAAGGCACCTACACGCTCAATGGACGCGAAGTCGCTGATATCGGCGCCAGCGAACGCGCGCAGATCCGCAACCAGGAAATCGGTTTCGTGTTTCAGGCGTTCAACCTGATCGGTGACCTCAGCGTGTTCGAAAACGTCGAACTTCCGCTGACCTACCGCGAGGGCGTATCGAAAGCCGAACGCCGCGAACGCGCAATTGGCGCGCTCGAACGCGTCGGCATGGCGCATCGCGTGAAGCATTATCCCGCTCAGCTTTCCGGCGGCCAGCAACAGCGTGTCGCGGTAGCGCGCGCGCTGGTCGGCGCACCCTCAATTCTCCTTGCCGATGAGCCAACCGGCAACCTCGATTCGAAGAACGGCGAGGCCGTGATGGCCCTGCTCGACGAACTGCACAAGGCAGGATCGACCATCTGCATGGTCACCCATGATCTTCGCTACGCCGAGTTCGCCGACCGCCGCATCTTCATGTTCGACGGTCGCGTGGTCGACGAAGAAACCATGCACAGGCTGCGTCACGAGGAGGACGAACGCCTGACCCGCCCACGACGTACCCCCGTCGAGCAATCCGTGTAGGAGGCGGCTTCCGCACCGCCGTCCGTTACGCGATCGCGCATCGACCTATTTGACGACTGCAACCACCGATACGCCGAAGACTGATCGCGCGGCGTAACGGTTACAGAGGAATATCCCATGAGTTTTGTGTTTGCCGATTTTCGCCATGCGGCCCGCCAACTCCTGGCACGTCCCGGGTTTGCGCTGTTTGCAATCCTCTCCCTCGCGATCGGCGTGGGCGCTGAAACCACCTTGTTCAGCGCCGTCAACACGTATCTCTTTGCGAGCGTGCAAGGAGTCGGCGCGCCACAGCAGCTCGTCGAACTCAACGGATCCGGGCGTGGCAACGACTACGTGAGCTTCTCGTATCCTGATTACCGCGACTTCGCCGAACGCATCAAACCATCGGCGGCGCTGTTCGCCTATCGACTTGAGGCGGTCAACCTCACGGCCAATGGCGAGCCGCAACGAGGGCTCAGCACGCTGGTGAGTGGCAACTATTTCGATGCGCTGCAAGTGACGCCGTATCGTGGACGGCTGCTCAATGCGGACGACGATCGCAACGACTCATCGACACCGGTCGCCGTCGCCACCTACGCCGCATGGCGCAAATACCTAAACGCCGACGACGCGGCCATCGGCAAGCCGATCATGATCAACGGTCGCGCGTACACCCTGGTGGGTGTCACGGCGCCCGCGTTTCACGGCCTGATCGGGTTCTTCAATCCGGAGTTCTACCTGCCTCTGAGCGAACTGGCGCTGCTTCAACCGGGGATGGCGAAAACGCTGGTCAGTCGCAATTCGGGCTGGCTCTCCTTGGGTGCACGCCTCGCACCTAAAGCAACGCCCTCTCGCGTCGAACAAGATTTGTCCGCGATTTCCCAACAACTTGCGGCTGACTACGGTACGTCGAAGGACAATCGCAGCATCAGCGTCGCTGCCTTGCGCTCGATGCCGGGAGAATTCCACGGCAGCCTGCTCGCCTTCTCAAGTTTTCTATTCGTTCTGATTTCGATGATCCTGCTGGTGGCCTGCGTCAATGTCGCCGGCATGATGCTCGCGCGTGGCGAGGGGCGCCGCTACGAAATCGCAGTGCGCTTCGCCCTCGGTGCGAGTCGCGGCAGGATCATTTCGCAGCTGCTGGCGGAAAGTGCGTTGATTGCCATCGCAGCGGGCGTCGTCGGCGTACTGCTCAGCCTGTGGTGGTGCAGCCTGCTGGAACGAATCGATTTGCCGACGCCGGTGCCGCTGCTGTTGCAGATCCCGCTCAGCGCAATGGTGCTGCTGTTCGCGCTGAGCTGCGTGTTCGCAACGACGCTGGGATTCGGACTGCTGCCGGCGTTGCGCGCATCCAACCGCGCGCCGGGCGCTAGCGAAGCCTTGGGCGGACGACAGACCGCCGGCCGTCGCTCACGCATGGGCGGGTCGCTTGTCGTTGCACAGATCGCACTGACCCTGGTTCTGCTGGTGACCGGCGGCTTGTTCCTGCGCGCGATGCAGCGCGCCACTGCCGTCGACCTCGGCTTCAGTGCACAACACGTGCTCGTCGGCGATTTCAACCTGCGCCCGAGCGGCTATGAGGAAGCGCACCAACTGCGTCTGCAACAGTCGCTGCTGGAGCGCACGCGCGCGCTGCCCGGAGTGCAACTGGCCAGCCTGGCAGCAGTGACGCCGTTGAGCCTCGACCACATGCAGATGGGCAGTTTTCAGATTGCTGGGATGAGCGAAGATGATCTGTCGCCAGACGTCAACCTCGTTTCACCCGGCTATTTCTCGACCCTCGAGATCAAGCTGCGCGGACGTGATTTCGACACGCACGACGCGAAGGACAGCGCCGGTGTCGTTGTAGTCAATGCGGCGCTGGCACATCGACTCGCTGCAGATGGCGATGTGCTTGGTCGCAGCTTCAGCTATGGCGACGGCAAAGACCTGCGCCAGGTGACTGTGATCGGTATTGCGGCCAATGGTCGCTACGCGTCTTTGTCCGATGCCAATCAGCCATTCCTGTTTCTGCCCTTGGCGCAGTGGCCGCGCGCCGAAACTTCGCTGGTTGTGAAAACAGATCTGCCCGCCAATACGTTCGCACAACAGTTGCATACAGAGTTGACCGCACTCGATGCATCGCAGCCTGCCGGCCAAGTGCATCCTCTTAGTGACTACATTGCGTTGTCATTGTTGCCGCAACGTATTGCTGGGCTGATGTCTCTCGCACTCGGCACGCTCGGTCTGCTGCTCGCTGCCATCGGCTTGTATGGCTTGATTACAATGCATATCACCAGCCACACGCGTGAATTCGGCGTGCGCCTCGCGCTCGGTGCGAGCCCGGGCCGAATTCTGCGTGAGGTCATGCTACGCGGAACCCGGCTGCTCATCATCGGCTTGGCGATCGGCACGCTGCTGTCGCTTGGCGCCGCCCAATTGATATCCAGCCTGCTGTTTGGTGCGGGCGTCGGCGATATCTCCGTCTTTGCCATCGGCATCATCGGGCTGGCCGCCGCCGCGCTCCTCGCCTGCTGGGTGCCCGCTCGCAGCGCGGCACGCACGGCACCGATGGAAGCTTTGCGACATGAATAGCAATCGCGATATGCGAAATCCAGTGAACCTCATCGGTATCAGCGCGTTGATGCTCCTCACGCCACTTCGCGCGCACGTGCGCGTGCGCGATCCAGCGACCTATGCCTTGGGTCGAACGGAGTAAGCGGATGAACATGATTGTCTCCGAACTGAAGAACGCCGCACGCGGCATCGTGGCGCGCCCTGCATTTTCCGCACTCGTGGTCGGCGTGCTTGGCGCCGGTCTCGCCTGCGTCATATTCATGCTGGCATTGCTCAACGGCTTCGTGATTCGCCCGCTGCCCTTCTCCGCACCCGACCAATTACTGCATGCGGGGCTTCGCGAAGACGGCGGCAACGACCTGAACCCCGTGCAGAACCACGACCTGATCGAGGTGCAGCGGCATTTGGCCGGTTTAGCCGAGACGGCCGGCTTCGCGCGTTCGACAATGAACCTCAGCGACCTTGATCGACCCGAACGCAGCAGTGGTGCGTTCGTCAGCGCGAATCTGTTCCGCGTGCTCGCGGTGGCACCGATGCTCGGTCGCGACTTTTCCGACGCGGACGCGCGCGACGGCGCGCCGGCCGTCGCGATGCTGTCGTGGGAATTGTGGCAAAGCCGCTATGGCGGCGATCCGGCCATCGTCGGCCGTCAGGTGCGCGTCAACGCACAGCCGGCCAGGGTGATTGGCGTGATGCCCAAAGACTTCAGCTATCCAAACCGCGAAGTGATCTGGGTCGCCGCACATTTGTTCGATGGCGCGAAGCCGGACGACCTGTCGTACTGGATCGTGCTGCGACGTCATGCCGACGTCGCCAATGCAGCGGTCGACACCGCACTCACGAGTTGCTTCACGCAGGCCGCGCACGATCAACCGGAACGCTATCGCAACATGCAGTCGGGCATCGAACCGCTGGCCTGGTTGGCGGTGAGCCGCACCATACGTACCGTGCTCGACATCATGCTCGCCGCCGTTCTCATGGTTCTACTAGTCGCCTGCGCGAATGCCGCGAACCTGCTGCTGACGCGAACCCTTGGCCGACGCCAGGAATTTGCGGTGCGCTCGGCGCTCGGTGCCAGCCGCGGCCGTCTGGTCATACAACTGGTCGCCGAATGCCTGCTGCTCAGCCTGATCGCAACCTCGATCGCATTGCCCCTCGCTCACATCGGCGTGCAGTGGCAGCAGAGTTTGATGCGCGCGGCCGATGTAGGCCCGCCGCTGTGGCTGCGTTTCGACATGGACGCGACGGTGATTGGATTCGCGTTCAGCGCAGCTTTGCTTACCGCACTATTCACCGGCCTCCTGTCGGCGCTGCATGTCCGCGACACCGCCGTCGCAGACAGCTTGCGCGACGGCACGCGCAGCGTCGCCGGCGGCTCGTTCGCTCGTATCAGTCGCGGCTTGGTGATCGGAGAAATTGCGCTGTCGTGCGCACTCCTGATCAGCGTCGGCACGATGGTGCGCGGTCTCGCTGCGCTCGACCATGTCGATCTCGGCATCACGACCGACCATCTGCTGAGTGCGCGATTGATGCTGCCGGCAACGTCAGATGCGAATCCCGCCGAGCAGGTGCATCTTTACGAACGCCTTGGCGATCGCCTGCGCGAAGATGCGGGCGTCGTCGACGCAACCGTCGGCACGGCGACCCCGGGCACCAATTCCAACGAGACCCATGATGTCTTGCCGACGGGTGCCGTTGCCGGCGACGCGGCGTTGCCGCAGGTGCTGACCGGTGCGGTCGACGATCACTTCCTCAGCGCCTACGGAATTCGCTTACGGCAGGGACGTTTCTTTGACACACGCGACCGCGCCGATGGCGCGCGCGTTGCGGTCGTCGACCAACGCTTCGCTGCACGCTTCGGTACCGACGGCAGCGTGCTCGGTCGCACATTCCGCCTCGACCCGCGTGATCCAAAAAGCGCCACCGTCAGCGTGATCGGCGTGATCGATGCGCTCAAGCTCAACGGCCCGGGCGATTCCGCGCAACCGGCCATGCTGTTTCCGTTGCGCCAGGCACCGTTCCGCATCGCCAGCATCGCGGTGCGCACGCGCAATGAACCGCTGGCGTTTGCCATGAACCTCAACGCGATCATGCGTGAAGTCGATGCCGATATCCCGTTGTATTGGGTGCGCGACTATGCCGGCGTGATCCGCAGCGGCACGCTCGGCGAGCGTACAGTCGCGCAGAGCTTCAGCGCATTCGGGCTGGTCGCGCTGCTGCTCGCCGGTGCTGGCCTTTACGGAGTCATGGCGTTCAGTGTCGGCCAGCGCACCCGCGAAATTGGCGTGCGTCGCGCACTCGGTGCACCCGCGCATTGTGTACTGCGCCAGCTGTTTGCGCGCAGCTTCGTGCAACTCGGCATTGGGCTTGCACTCGGACTCGCCGCCGGCGTTCCGTTCGCGCGGCTACTGACCGGTTCAATGCCCAGTATCGAAGGCAGCAACACGGTCGTCGTGGTGACCGTGTCAATGGTTCTTATCCTCGCTGCGCTGGCCGCCGTTGTCGTGCCGGCGCGGCGTGCGCTATCCGTTGACCCTACCGTCGCGCTTCGTCACGAATGAGGCAGGCCATGACCCGTACAAGAACGATTTCTCATTGCCTCTTGGAAACACCTACATGAGTCTGCCATTGAGCGAGATTGTCCGAAGCTGGCGCAGCGCGCTGCGCAAGCCGGGCTTCCTTGCACTCGCGAGCGCGACGCTCGCGCTCGGCATCGGCGCCTGCGTCGCCGTATTCGCACTGGTGGATGCGGTATTGCTCGCGCCGCCGCCGTTTCCGCAACCCGATCGGCTGGTTGTGCTTGGCAAAGGGGGCGGTCATCCGTGGTCGATGATCTCGCCGCAGCAATACCAGTTGCTCGATGGGATTCCCGGCATCGCACAGCTCGGCACGAAGTTCCCGCCGAAGGACGTAAACGTCGCGGGCGGCGGTGAACCCGATCTGGTCAGCGCGTGGCCGGTCGACGCCGGCTTGCTGCCAACGCTCGGCGTCGCACTCTCGCTCGGTCGCAACTTCAGCGCCGACGAAGATAGGCCGAACGGCCCTCGCGCGGCGATCCTCGGCTACACGTTCTGGCAACGCCACTTCAACGGTGACGCCAGCGTGCTCGGACGCAATGTGCTGATCGATGGCGTTGCGACGCCGGTCGTCGGCGTGCTGCCGGCGACCTTCCGCCTCGACGGCACACCCGACGTGCTGCTGCCGCTCGCGCTCGACGCCGGCAGCCGAGATAGCGCAACCAACCTGGTGGTGCTGGCCCGGCTCGCGCCCGGCGTCTCGATAGACGCGGTCAGCGCCGCTTTCGACGCGCGCTCTCAAGCGCACGCGGGCGAACTTGGATTCGCAAATGGAAACTGGCATCCACGTTTCTCAGCGACCACGCTTGCGCAGAATCTTGGCGCGACCGCACGACCGGTCTTGCTGCTGTTCTTCGCTTGCGCGTTGTGCGTGTTGCTGCTGGTCGCGGTGAACCTGTCGAACCTGATGCTTCTGCGTGCCGTCGCGCGCAGCCACGCCAGCGCTGTGCGCGCCGCGCTTGGCGCGTCAGTCGCACGGCTGGCCTTGCCCGCGCTGGGCGAAGGCCTGCTCATCGGCGTGCTCGGTGCGGCAGGCGGACTGCTGCTCGCGGCAGCGGCTCTTCTGCTCGGGCGCACATGGCTGCCGCAGGCGTGGGACGCGCCAAACACGGTATTGATCGGATGGCGCGCGTTCGCGTTCGCCATGATCGCTGCCTTGGCGGTGGCGATCATGGCCGCACTGTTCGGTGTCTGGCGCGGGCGCAGCGCGGCCAGCGCGCGCGAACTCGTCAGCGGTGGACGCGTCGGCGCGAGTGTCGACTCGCAGCGTTTCGGCCGCGCGCTCGTCATCGCGCAAGCTTCGCTGGCGACGCTGTTGCTCGCGTCGTCCGCCCTGCTCGCCCATTCGCTGTGGGAGCTCTCGCGCGTCGATCTCGGCTTCGACGCGCGTAACGTGCTCGTGTTCCGCCTCAATCCGGCCAAAGCGCTCTATCCGGACACCGCGGCGATGCAGCGCTACGCCGACCACCTGCTGGAACGCCTGCGTGCCGAACCCGGAGTGCGTGACGTGGCACTGACGACGAATCTCCCGATCAGCTCGCAATTCAACGTCTCGTTGCGTCTGCCAGACGGCAGCCCAGTGCCGGAGGCACCGCAATACCGCGCCGTCAGCGCGGACTCGTTTGCGACATTCGGCATTCCGGTGCTGGCCGGTCGTGACTTCGTCGACAGCGACCGCAGCGGCGCCGAACCCGTCGTCGTCGTCAACGCCGCATTCGCTCGCCAGTACCTGCACGGCAACGCGCTGGGCCAGTCGCTGACCGTCGATGGCGGTGCAGACAACATGCCGATGCCGGCGATGCGCATCGTTGGCGTGGTCGGCAACGTGCACCAGTTCGGACCGCAGGAGGCGCCACCGCCGACGTATTACGTGCCGCTCGCGCAAGTGCCCGACGGTCTGATGATCCTCCTGCGCCAGTTCGTGTCGTTGAACGCGGCAATCCGCGTCGACAACCGTCCAGCCGTCTATGCCGATCGCGTGCGTGCCGCGCTGCGCGAAATCGATTCGCGTCAGGGTATCGCGGCAATGCGACTGCTCCAGCACGACGTCACCGATGCGACCACCATGCAGCGCATGAACGCAGTACTGGTCGGCATCTTCGCAGCACTTGCGATACTGCTTGCCGGAGTCGGGCTGTATTCGGTCACCGCCGTCGCGGTCACGGCGCGTCAGCGCGAGTTCGGCGTGCGCGCCGCGCTCGGTGCCTCGGCGCAGCGGCTGCTGCGCGGCGTGGTCGGACGCGGCCTGCTCGACGTCGGCGTCGGTCTCGCTATCGGCCTTGTCCTCGCCACGATCTCCGCGCGCGTTCTCGGTCGATTCCTGTTCGACGTCAATGCAGTCGATCCATTCGCATGGATCACGACCTTGGCCGCGTTGCTGTTCGCCGGCCTCGCCGCCACTGCGATCCCGGCGCGTCGCGCCGCGCGGGTAGACCCGATGGTCGCGCTGCGCAGTGAGTAATGCATCGACCTCCACCGACCAGGAATGTAGGAAGCCATCCGATGATCCGTGACTTGCGCTTCACGTTGCGCTCACTGCTGCGTAGCCCCGTATTCACCGGCGTATCGGTGCTAATGCTCGCGATGGGGATCGGGCTGTCGATCTTCATGTTCGGCGCGATCAACGCATATGCGTTGAAGCCGCTACCATTCCTGAAATCCGAGCACCTCGTCCATTTTCAGTACACCGATGCGGCGACGGGTACCCGCAAGCTTGCGGTGCCACTGATGGATTGGCTCGACTTGCGCGAGCGCCAGCGCACTCTGCAGTCCCTCGCTGGCTATTCGATCGGAACGATGAATATCGGCGGCCTCGACGGGCTACCGGAACGATTGTCCGGCGCCTGGATCAGCGCCGATGCGTTCACCACACTTGGCGTCCTCCCGATGCGCGGACGCAACTTCAGCGCAGCCGATTCGCAGGCTGGTGCGCCGGCCGTGGCTCTGATCGGCGAGCGCGTATGGGAATTGCAGTTCAATGCAGCGCCGGACGTGGTCGGTCGCAGCATCCGCGTCAATGGCAAGCCGACGCAAATCATCGGTGTGATGCCAGCACGCTTCGCATTCCCTGTGGCCGAATCGGTATGGATGCCGCTATCGACCGATCGCGCATTCGCACAGACTGATGACGCGCAGATCGTCGAGACGTTCGGCCGTCTGCACGATGGTACGTCGATCACGCAGGCCCGAGACGAGTTCGGCCAATTGATCGTTGCACTTGCGGCCGAGCGCACCAAGCCACTGCGTGGCGATCGCGCCAAGGTGGAACCGTTCGCCGACGCCTTCACCCTGCCGCAAATTCGCGCCGCCAACGTTGCAATGTTCATTGCGGTGCTGCTGGTCCTGCTGATCGCGTGCGCCAATGTCGCCAGCTTGGTGTTGGCACGCTTTTCCGCACGCACACGTGAACTGGCGGTCCGTGCAGCGCTCGGTGCGAGTCGTCAGCGTCTGATGATGCAGGTATTGACAGAGACATTCACGATCGCGGCGCTGGCCACGGCACTGGGATGGGTTGGCGCGAGGGTTGCCGCGCACGTGATGGACGGCGTCATGCAGGGCTCGGCAGCGCAGCTTCCCTACTGGATCGATCCATCGACAGATCTGCGCGATGTCGTGTTCAGCGGCGGAATCGCGATGCTCGCTGCGCTGGCCGCTGGCCTCGCTCCTGCGCTACGCGCCGGACGCGTCGATGTGCAAATGACACTGCGACGGGGCGGCGGAATCGGCGAACGCGGGCGCCTCAGCCGCATGCTGGTCGCTGGCGAAGTGGCGCTGTGCGTCATTCTGCTTGTATCCGCCGGCATCGCGATCCGCAGCTCCTTGCAAGCGCAAGACGCGCCACTGGGTATTGAAAGTAACGGGGTACTGACCGGACGTATCGGCCTGTTCGATGCACGCTATCCTGACCCGGCTGCGCGCGAACGATTCATCGATACCCTCGCACCTCGTTTGCGAGCGCTTCCTGGCGTGAGCGACGTCGCATTCGCGAGTACATTGCCGCTGATGGGTTACGAACGCCAACCCTACGCAAAGGTCGGCGATAGCACCGGGCGCGACGCACATCTACCCCAAGCGTGGGCGTCCAGCGTCAGCCCGAGCTACTTCAAGGTCTTCGGCATCGCGTTGCGCGAAGGTCGCAACTTCGATAACCGCGACACCGAAAAGAGTGTGCCAGTTGCAATCGTCAGCGCGAGCCTGGCAGCGGCCTCATGGCCCGGGCGCAGCGCGATCGGACAGCGGCTGCGCTTGTCGCCCGACGATCCGGAAAGCGCGTGGCTTGAAGTCGTCGGCGTAGTCGCCAACAGCCTGCAGGCTGACTACCTGATGACCAGCGCGACCATCGCCGCACATCGTGGCGACGGCAACGTGTTCCGACCGATCACCCAGAACCCGCCAGCCTTTGTCAGCGCGTTGCGCACGGACGGCGACATCGGTGCGCTCGGCGAGGGCATGCGCTCCGCCGTTCGCTCGGTGGACGCCGATCTGCCGATTTACTGGTTGCGACCGATGAGCGAATGGCGCGACCGTATGCTGTGGGGCAGCGACATCCTGTCACACCTGTTCACGGTATTCGCCGCATTTGCATTGCTGCTCGCCGTGGCTGGAATCTACGCCGTGCTCGCATTCGACGTATCTCGACGCACCCGAGAGATCGGCGTACGGCGTGCACTCGGCGCACAACCACGCAACGTGTTGGCCATGGTTCTGCGTCGTGGCGCGACGCAGGTACTGGCTGGACTCGCGATCGGAATACCGCTCGCAATCGTGTCCGCGCGCACGCTGGTGAACCTCCTGATGCCGGAATCCAGCAATGATCCGTGGGTCTATCTGGGTGTCATCGCAGTGCTGCTGCTCGCGGTTATCGTGGCCGCCGTGCTCCCCGCGCGGCGCGCCTTGCGCGTTGACCCCATGGTTGCATTGCGGGACGAGTGATGCTCGACGCGCTGAAAACCGATATGCGCGGGAGCCTTCGCGTTCTGATGGCGCGGCCTGGCTTCGCCCTGGCCGTGATCGCTACCGTCGCGCTCGGCATCGGTGCAAACAGCGCGATCTTCAGCGTGATAAACGGTCTCTTACTGCGCCCACTGCCGTATCCGAACAGTTCTCGACTCGTCTATATCTACAACGTCTATCCGAAGATGAATCAGGAACCGTCCGGCATGACAGTTCCCGATTATATCGATCGCCGCGACCAGGCCGATGTGCTCACCGACAGCGCGCTGTACTACGACCGCAGTTTCAACCTTGCCGGATCGGGCGTTCCACAGAACCTCGCCGGCATCGTGGCGACCCCGTCGCTGTTCACGACGCTGCAGGTCACTGCCGCACTCGGCCGCACATTTACTGCCGAGGAATCGGACGTGGGCCAAGAGCACGTGGCTGTGCTCAGCGACGGGTTGTGGAGGAACCAATTCAACGCCGATCCAGCCATCGTCGGCCACGACATTCGCTTGAACAGCGAGAACTATCGCGTGGTCGGCGTCATGCCGCAGACCTTCGGCTTTCCCAACC
>JBBRZD010000060.1:0-13007 GCA_038237055.1 Lysobacterales bacterium
AGCTCGGGACCCAGCGTCACCGCAACACTCGCCGGCAGCGTCCACGGCGTGGTCGTCCAGATCGGCATGGCAACGATGTCGTCGTCACCCACTGTCACTCCGAACTTCGCCGCGAGCGCCTTCGGATCGATCGCGTCGTAGGCCACATCGATCGCCGGCGACTGCTTGTCTGCATACTCGATTTCCGCTTCCGCCAGCGCAGACCCGCAATCGAAGCACCAGTGCACCGGCTTGAAGCCGCGCACAACGTGGCCGTTCGCATGGATCTTCGCCAGCGCGCGAAGCATGTCAGCTTCGTATTTGAAATCCATTGTGCGATAGGGATTTTCCCAATCGCCCAGTACGCCGAGCCGCTTGAAGTCGGCGCGCTGCAGATCGATCTGTTTCGCCGCGTATTCGCGGCACTTCGCGCGGAAGGTCTCCGCGTCGACCTTCTGGCCAACCTTGCCGACATCCTTCTCGACCGCGATCTCAATCGGCAAACCGTGGCAGTCCCAGCCCGGCACGTACGGCGAACGAAACCCTGCGAGCAACTTCGACTTGACGACAATATCCTTGAGGACCTTGTTTACCGCGTGCCCGATGTGGATCACGCCATTCGCATAGGGCGGCCCGTCATGCAAGATGAATGCATGTTCGCGTTGCGCGGTCCGGCGCTGAATCTCGCCATAGCGATCCAATTTTTCCCACTCCGCAAGCATGCCGGGCTCGCGCTTGGCGAGGTCCGCCTTCATCGCGAAGTCGGTCTTCGGCAGATTGATCGTGTCTTTGTAATCCTTGCTCACGCATTTGCTCCGGAGATTTCTGTATTTGCAACGCGCAACACTGCGCGCGCCTGTTCGGCATCGCGATCGATCTGCCTTACCATCGCGTCGAGATCGGGAAATTTTTCCTCGTCGCGCAACTTCTGCACGAATTCGATTTCAATGCGGCGGCCGTACAGGTCGCCATCGAAGTCGAAAAAATGCGCTTCCAGCAGCGGCTCGGTGCCATTCACCGTCGGCCGCACCCCGAGGCTGGCGACACCGGGCATCGCCGACGGGGCAACGCCATGTACACGCACCGCAAAGATACCCCCGACCGGCGACGTGCGCTTGCCGAGACGGATATTCGCGGTCGGGTAGCCGAGCTTGCGACCCAGTTGCGCACCGCGCACGACATGTCCGCCAATCGCAAAACGCCGACCCAGCAAGCGCGCTGCGGCGTCAAATTCACCGGCGACCAGATGCGTGCGAATCGCGGTGCTGCTGATCCGCTCTCCATCGATCGCGATATCGGGCATCGTCTCGACCGTGAATCCGTGGTGCGAGCCGAACTGTCGCAGCATGTTGATATCGCCGCGTCGCGCATGACCAAAACGAAAATCTGCACCGACCCAGACTTCACGCGCGCCAGCGCGGCGCACGAGCACCTGTTTGATGAAGTCCTCGGCACTCGTCGCAGCCAATGCAGCGTCGAAACGCAGCAATAGCACGTTCGACATGCCGCCCGTCTCAAGCCATTCGATCTTCTCGCGCACACTCGCGATGCGCGGCACAGGGGTGCCGCGCGCGAAGAATTCGCGCGGAATCGGTTCGAAGCTGATGGACAGCGGCATCAAGTCCAGCGCGATCGCACGCTCGCGCACGCGCGCAAGCAGCGCGCGATGGCCAAGATGCACGCCATCGAACGCACCCACGCACAACACGCTGCCGCGCGGCGCCAGGGCAGGCCCCGCAGTGTCCCGATAAAGCACGCTCATACCGAAAGTATAGCCGCTGCGCTGCAACACGAACCTTCATTCCGCACGGAGATCGCGAGGGCGCAGCCCGGCACCGAGGAGTACGGCCACATAGGTCGCGCCGCCAACGACGACCAGCGCACCCAGCTGCCAGACGCGAGTCCACATCGAAACGGAACTCCAGTGCGGCCAGACTTGCAGACCCAGCAATAGCACGATCGTCATTGCAACGCAGGCCAGCGCAAGTCGCCCCTGATGATGCAGCCAGCCGGGCTGTGGCGCATAAACTCCGTCGCGCTTGAGCCAGTGCCACAGCAGTGCCAGATTGAGATAAATCGACAAGGTGCTGGCGATGGCCAAGCCCACATGCAGCCCGGGAACCTGCGCGATCGCGTCGAGCCATGGCTGCGCGTTTAACGGGGCGGGCGCCCACCACGTAAACAAGAGCGCGATGAACACGCCATTGAACAGCATGTTCGCGATCATCGCGATGACACCGGCGCGAACCGGCGTGCGCGTGTCCTGTCGCGAATAGAAGGCGGGCAAAAGGATCTTGACCAGCGCGAATCCCGGCAGGCCGCAACTAAGCGCAATGATCGACAGGGTATCCATGCGCGTATCGAACTCGGTGAAGTGGCCGTACTGGAACAATGTTGCAACCAGCGGCGTGGCCAGCACGATCAGCGCGATCATCGCCGGCACCGCAATGAGCAACGTCAATCGCAGCCCCCAATCGAGTGCGCGTGAAAAACCGGCGCGATCGACACCGACATGATGCCGCGCCAACGCCGGCAAGATCACGGTGCCAAGCGCGACGCCGAACAGGCCCAGCGGCAGCTCGAGGAAGCGCGTCGATTGCGATAGCCAGCTCTGCGAGCCGGTGATGAGCAGCGACGCGATCACCGTGTCGAGCAGCAGGTTGATCTGCGCCACGGACGACCCGAACAGCGTCGGCACCATCAGCCGCATGATCTTGCGCACATCGGGATGGCGCCAACCCCAGCGCGGCCATACCAGCAGGTCCAGTCGCCGCAGCGATGGCAACAGGAAAAGCAATTGCACGACGCCGCCGACCAACGTCGCCCAGCCCAGCGCCATGATCGGCGTGCCAAGCCGCGGCGCCAGCCACAGCGCGCCGACGATCAGAAAAATGTTGAGGATGACAGGCGTCAACGCTGGCAACGCGAAGCGCTGGAAACTGTTGAGTGCGCCGCCGGCGAGCGCCGTCAGCGAGACGAACAGCAGGAACGGAAATGTCAGGCGCAGCAGATCGGCCGTGAGATCGAACTTGTGCGGCTGATCGACTGCGCCCGGACTAAACAGCGCTGCCACCTGCGGCGCAAACAAGACGCCCAATGCGACGACCACCAGCAGCACGCCGCCAAGGGTGCCCGCCACGCGCGCCATCAGCAGCTTGAGGTCGGCGTGGCTGCGCGTCTCCTTGATCTCGGTGAACACCGGCACGAACGCGGTCGCAAACGAGCCTTCGGCGAACAGCCGGCGCATGAAATTCGGAATCCGCGAGGCCACCCAGTACGCATCGGTCGCAACCGTCGCGCCGAACACGACATTGATTGCTACATCGCGCGCCAGTCCCAGCACGCGCGATACGAGCGTGCCGCCGGTGAAGCTCAGCATCGAGCGGAGCAGACTGGGCCGGGGGCTCATGCGTCGACGGCCGGGTAAGCGGGAGCCGGGGCGAAGCTGCGGACCGAGAGGTGCATCCGGGCGTCCGGCTGAAAAGCGTCGTGTCTGCTGGCGCTCCCACAGCCTGCGCCAGAACCAACGCATCCGTGAGACTCATCGCTCGATGAATTGACGTGGCAGCTTATCGACGGCATAATTCCGGGTCTTTTTCCGCACCCTTTCATTGGAGTTCTACCTTGGCCAACATCAAATCCGCGAAGAAGCGTGCGCGCCAGTCCGAGCAGCACCGCCAGCGCAACGCGAGCGCGCGTTCGATGGTTCGCACCGCGATCAAGAACGTCGTCAAGGCGATCGAAGCAAAAGACAAGGCTCGCGCCGAAGCCGCGTACAAGGTTGCCGAGCCGGTCATGGACCGTTATGCCACACGCGGCCTGATCCACAAGAACAAGGCCTCGCGTCATAAAAGCCGCCTGTCCGCACATATCCGCGCGCTGGCCTGAATCAGCTGCTGCAATTCTAAAAAAGCCGGCGCAAGCCGGCTTTTTTAATGAGTAACGAATGCCGGCGCAAGCTGGCTTTTCCATTGAATGCATGTCCTCTGAGCCGACGCCGGTAACAGGGCGCTCGAAGACACGCCGCATCACGCGCCCTGCTGTTCCGCCGCCTCGGCAGCTGCAAGTTTCTGTTCGTCGAAAAAGCGCTGGATATCCAGACACAGCGGCCACGTGCCTTCGCGCGCGATCGCCGAAATCAGATACCACGGATGCTTCCACTTGAGCTTGCGCACGATCGCCTTGGCCGTCTTCTCGCGTTCTTCCGGCGCCATCAAGTCGATCTTGTTGAAAACCAGCCAGCGCGGCCGCTTCAGCAATTCTGGATCGAAGCCTTTCAGCTCCTTCTCGATTGCGCGGATCTCGGCAACCGGGTCGGTGATGCCGTCGAGCGGCGCAATATCGACTACGTGCAACAGCAGGCGCGTTCGCGCGACATGTTTGAGGAACTGGATACCGAGGCCGGCGCCGTCTGCCGCACCCTCGATCAGACCCGGAATGTCCGCAATCACGAAGCTGCGATCGGTCTCGATGCGCACGACACCCAAGTGCGGCTGCAAGGTCGTGAACGGGTAGTCGGCAACTCTCGGCGTCGCCGCCGAAACGGCACGCACCAGACTCGACTTGCCCGCATTCGGGAAGCCGAGCAAGCCCACGTCGGCGAGCACCTTCAGTTCGAGCTTGAGCTCGCGCTCCTCGCCGTTGCTTCCGGTCCCCGCGCGACGCGGCGCGCGATTGACCGAGGTCTTGAAATGGACATTGCCGAGGCCGCCATGGCCGCCCTGCGCGACCAACAGGCGTTGTCCGTGCACCGCGAGATCGCCGATCTGTTCGTCGGTATCCACGTTGATCACGACGGTGCCGACGGGCACGCGGATCACTGAATCTTCGCCGCCCTTGCCGGCCATCTGGCGCCCCATCCCGTTCTCGCCACGCTCGGCGCGATAGGTGCGCTGATGACGGAAATCGATCAACGTATTGAGGCCTTCGTCCGCGATAAGCCAGACGCTGCCGCCAGTGCCGCCATCTCCGCCATCCGGGCCACCGAACGGAATGAATTTTTCGCGTCGGAAACTGGCGCAGCCGTTGCCGCCGTTGCCGGCGTAGACGCGGATGATGGCTTCGTCGACGAATTTCATTTCAAGGCCGGGATTGGGGATTCGGGATTGGGGATTCGGAAACCCCCTGGGTTGCGCAGTAGCCGGAACGACGAGCCATTCTGGCACGCACCACGGTCGCTACAGTGGCAAGAATCTGTTTTCGCTGCGACGAATCCCGAATCCCGAATTGCGAATCCCGGCTTCACAAACGAAAAGCCCCGCGCGAGGCGGGGCCTTCCGCAACAGCGATGAAGCTCGAATCAGGCCGGGACGACGTTGATCGTCTTGCGCGCATTCGCGCCCTTGACCCGAAATTCGACCTTGCCGTCGACGATCGCGAAAATCGTGTGATCGCGGCCGAGACCGACGCCGACGCCCGGATGAAAACGGGTGCCGCGCTGGCGAATGATGATGTTGCCGGCTTCGACGGCCTGACCGCCGAATATCTTTACGCCGAGGTACTTCGGGTTCGAATCACGACCGTTGCGGGTTGAGCCGCCTGCCTTTTTATGTGCCATGACTTACTCCTTCTTGCCCGATGCGCCGGTGATGCCGACGATCTCGATTTCGGTGTAGTACTGCCGGTGACCGGTTTCCTTGCGGAAATGCTTGCGGCGACGAAACTTGACGATGCGGATCTTGTCCGCACGTCCGTGCGACTTGACCGTCACCGTAACCAGCGCGCCAGCCACCAACGGTGCGCCGATGGTGATGCCCTCGCCCTCGCCGATCATTAGTACTTGATCCAGCTTGATTTCTGCGCCGACATCGGCGGCGAGCTTCTCAACGCGCAGGACTTCTCCCTGCGCAACGCGGTACTGACGACCGCCGGTAACAATGACTGCGTACATGGCTATGCCTCTGTAGTTATTCTGAAAACTGCCAATCCCACGGCTTTTGGCCGAAAAGGACCGCGGATTCTAACGGGAGTCGGCTCGCGGGGCAACTGGACGGCAGCCGCCACGTGGAGATGCCCTCTCTCCGGAAGCGGATTGGATGGCAGCGATATCCCACGCCATCCCCACCCAACCCTCCCCTTGAAGGGGAGGGCTTCAGAGCTTCGCGGCTGAAGCTGCTCCTGCAGGCGTCCGAAAGGCTGGATCCCGGATGCTTTCGGGGAAACCTTCGAGCCGCCCCCCAGACCGTCCGGCACAAGATCGCAGACGCTGAGACGCGCCACGGTTGTTATATTGATCGTTTCCCCCATCTCCCTGCGCAATGGACACCATACGCATCCGCGGCGCCCGCACGCACAACCTCAAGAACATCGACCTCGATCTTCCGCGAGACAAGTTGATCGTGATTACCGGCCTGTCGGGATCCGGCAAGTCATCGCTCGCGTTCGACACGATCTACGCTGAAGGTCAGCGCCGCTACGTCGAGTCGCTGTCGGCGTATGCGCGTCAGTTCCTGTCAGTGATGGAAAAGCCCGATGTCGATCACATCGAGGGTCTGTCGCCTGCGATCGCGATCGAGCAGAAGGCAACTTCGCACAATCCGCGCTCGACCGTCGGCACGATCACCGAGATCTACGACTACCTGCGATTGCTCTACGCACGCGTCGGTACGCCACGCTGCCCCGACCACGGAATTCCTCTCGAAGCGCAGACCATCAGCCAGATGGTCGATGCGACCCTCGCGATGGATCCGGAAAAACGCTACATGCTGATCGCGCCTATCGTGCGCGAGCGCAAGGGCGAGCACATCCAGGTATTCGAGCAATTGCGTGCACAGGGCTTCGTGCGCGCACGCGTCGACGGGCACGTACACGAACTCGATGCCGTTCCTCCGCTGGCGCTGCGCACGAAGCATACGATCGAAGTCGTGATCGATCGATTCCGTCCGAAGGCGGATCTCAAGCAGCGTCTTGCGGAATCGTTTGAAACCGCACTGCGGCTTGGCGAAGGCATTGCAACCGTCGTGAATTTAGACGCTGGGCAGGACAGCCCAAGTGCCGCGGGCGGTCGCTCCGTCAGTCCTGACTCCAGCGACACTCGTGCATCCATGCACAGCGCAGGACGCGCAGGAGCGGCCCAAGTGAATTCAGCCGAAGTCACGTTCTCGTCGCGCTTCTCCTGCCCCGTTTGTGACTACTCGCTGCCGGAACTGGAACCGCGACTTTTTTCGTTCAATTCACCCGTTGGCGCCTGCCCTGCCTGCGATGGGCTTGGCGTCAGTCAGTTCTTCGATCCAGCACGCGTCGTCGTCAATCCGCAGCTCAGCCTCGCCGCGGGTGCCGTGCGCGGTTGGGATCGGCGCAATCAGTATTACTTCCAGCTGATCATGTCGCTGGCCAAACACTACAAATTCGACGTCGCCACGCCGTGGAGCGAACTGTCTGCGGCAACGCGACAACACGTGCTCTACGGCTCCGGCGACGAGCAAATCAGCTTTCGCTATGTCACCGGCGCGAGCGGCGCCGTCTCACGCAAGCACCGCTTCGAGGGCATCGTTCCGAACCTGGAACGACGCTACAAGGAAACTGAATCGCCCGCTGTCCGTGAAGAGCTGGCCAAATTCATCAGCGACCGCGACTGTCCAGATTGTCACGGCCAGCGCCTCAATCGGAGCGCGCGCAACGTCTTCGTCGGCGACTCCAATCTGCCCACATTGACGGCGTTGCCAATCGACCAAGCACTGGCATTTTTCAAGACGCTCACCTTGGCGGGTTGGCGCGGCGAAATCGCGCTGAAGATCGTCAAGGAAATTCGCGAGCGCCTGCACTTCCTCGTTGATGTCGGCCTCGACTACCTGACGCTCGACCGTCAAGCCGATTCGCTGTCCGGCGGAGAAGCGCAGAGAATTCGGCTCGCTTCGCAGATCGGCGCCGGCCTCGTCGGCGTGATGTATGTACTCGACGAACCCTCGATCGGCCTGCACCAGCGCGACAACGAACGCCTGCTCGGCACGCTGCGACGCCTGCGCGATCTCGGCAACACGGTGATCGTGGTCGAGCACGACGAAGACGCGATCCGTCTCGCCGACCACATCGTCGACATCGGGCCCGGCGCCGGTGTGCATGGCGGCGAGATCGTCGCGCAGGGAAACATCGATGCGATCCTGAAATCCAAACGTTCGCTGACCGGGCAATATCTGTCGGGCCAACGCCGCATCGAAGTGCCGAAACAGCGCCGCAAACCCGATCCCGAAAAGATGCTCAGGATCCTCGGTGCATCCGGAAACAACCTGAAGAATGTCGACCTGGAAATTCCGGCCGGCTTGTTCGTCTGCGTGACCGGCGTTTCCGGCTCAGGCAAGTCCACCCTTATCAACGACACGCTGTACCGACACACCGCGGCCGAACTCAACGGCGCGAACGAAAAACCGGCGCCGTTCCGCGAAGTGGAAGGCATGGATTTGTTCGACAAGGTCGTCGACATCGACCAGTCGCCGATCGGACGTACGCCACGCTCAAACCCGGCCACTTACACCGGCTTGTTCACGCCGTTGCGCGAGTTGTTTGCGCAAGTACCCGAATCGCGTTCACGCGGTTACGGTCCGGGCCGCTTCAGCTTCAACGTGAAGGGTGGGCGCTGTGAAGCCTGCGAAGGCGACGGCCTGATCAAGGTCGAGATGCACTTCCTGCCTGATGTCTACGTGTCGTGCGATGTCTGTCACGGCAAGCGTTACAACCGCGAGACGCTGGAGATCACCTACAAGGGTTACACCATCGCCGACGTACTCGGCATGACAGTCGAAGACGCATTCAAGCTGTTCGAACCCGTCCCAGTGCTTGCGCGCAAGCTCGATACGCTGATGCACGTAGGACTCTCGTACATCAAGCTCGGCCAAAGTGCGACCACGTTGTCGGGTGGCGAGGCACAGCGCGTGAAATTGTCACGTGAGCTGTCCAAGCGCGATACCGGACGCACGCTGTACATCCTGGACGAGCCGACTACCGGCTTGCACTTCCACGACATCGAGCAGTTGCTGAAAGTGCTGCATCGGCTCAGCGAAGACGGTAACACCGTCGTCGTGATCGAACACAACCTCGACGTGATCAAGACCGCCGACTGGATCATCGATCTCGGTCCGGATGGTGGCGAGCGAGGCGGCACCATCCTCGCGACGGGCACGCCGGAGCAGATCGCGAAGGAGCCTGCGTCCTACACCGGTCACTTCCTCGCGCGCACGCTCGGCAGCGCGTCGCCGCAAGCACGCAAACGCACGCGCAAGGAAGCGGCATGAACGATTCTGCGATGCCACCCCTGGGGTCAGCGATCATCTGCTTGCCGATGACGGTGCGCTGGGGCGATCTTGACGCCTTCAACCACGTCAACAACGCCGCGTTCCTGGTCTATGCTCAGGAAGCGCGCCTCGCCTGGCTCACCAGCGTCGAAGGCACATGGATGGACAAGACGATGATGCCGGTCGTCGCTGCCGCACATGTGAACTATCGCCGCCAACTCGCATGGCCGGCGCAAATTCTGGTCGAGCTCGCCGTGATGCGTCTCGGCAACTCGTCGCTGACGCTCGCGCATCGCGTCTTCGATGCGAAGGATCGCGAACGGGTGTACTCGGATGGCGATACGGTTATCGTGTGGATCGATCCCGCCAGCGGGCAATCGATACCGCTGCCGGCGGCGATCCGTGTCGCCTGTCAGTCGTCGCTGGAAGGTGTCGCGACCACGTCGAACTGAGTTTCGACGCGTGTTCCGTCGGCGAGCATGAACATCATCTCGACCTTGTCGCCGATCTGGATTTCGTGACGCGGTTGCATCAGCATCAGGTGCTTGCCTCCAGGTTGCAGCTGAACCGTTTCACCTGGTGCGATCTTCAGACGATGCAGTTCGCGCATCTTCGAGACGCCTTTGTCGACCACGGTTTCATGCAGCGAGGTCATGCGAAACGCGTCGCTTTGCACGGTCAGGACCGTGATCGGCTCGTCGTCGGTGTTTTTCAGTGTCGCGTAGCCGGCGACTGAATTCGCCCCCGGCGGAGCAGCGCGGATCCACGCATCCGTCACGCCCAGTTTTCCGGCCGCTTGAACGTCGGCAGTAGTTCCGAGCAACGCCAATCCAACCCACATCAACCATCGATACGTGCAATGCATGGCAGTCTCCGTTGTGATCGCTATGATAGTCCGATCGATCCTCCGCAACGGGAATGCGACCATGTACCAAAACCTTCCAGCATTCGTTAGAACGGCGCTCGCCATGTCCGTGCTCGTCACCGCTGCCGCGGCGGCAGCCGACCCGGCATTGACCATCTATCGCAGTGATGGCGACGCGCTGTTTGAAAATGGCAGTTCACCTGTCGCCGATGGTCATGCCATCGTGCATGAACAACGCACGCTGCAACTGGTTGGCGGCAGGCAGACAGTCGTCATCGATGGCCTGCCCGCGATGCTCGATACCGAAGCGGTCGCGATCGACCTTGGCGGCGGCGGTCGCGTGCTTGCGCAACGTGTACTTTCAGCCGGCGACGGCGGCGCACTCGCCGCTCATCGCGGCGAACGCGTGCAGGTTTTCAGCAGCGACGGCAAATCGATTGCGGATGGCGTCCTGGTCACATTCGATGGCGCAACCCTCGGTGTGCGCAGCGGCGATGGTCGCATCAGCTACGTGCGCGAATTCGCACGCATCGAATTTCCGGACAGCAGCGGCTTGCCTGGCAGCACCTTGCAGTTGGTCATCGATGGCAAGGTGGGTACTGCTGCATCGGCTTTGACCTATCCGACCTCAGGCCTCGGCTGGCGCGCTGCGTATTCGGCCCTGCTGCAGGGTGACTGCACGCTGCATCTTGATGCGCTGGCGAGCATCGCCAATCGCAGCGGCCGCGACTTTCCAGCCGCGAAATTGAAACTGATCGCAGGTTCGCCGAACTTCGCCAAATCCGGTGGTGGACCGCGCCCGATGATGATGAAGTCGATGGCGGCGCCCGCCCCCGCGCCTGAGGAGCTGCCGCAGCAGTCCTCGCTCGGCGACTATCGAAGCTACGCTATCGACGGCAATCTCGATCTGCCCGACGCGAGCGTGACCCAGGTTCCGCTGTACGCGAGCCGCGATGTTTCCTGTGAACGTCGCTGGCTGTTCGAGAACGGTGGCAGCTGGTTCCCACAAAAGCCGACCCTCGCACCGGAAGGCTGGCAGACAGGCAATGGTCCCGTACAAAGCCAGCTCAAATTCGTCGCCTCTGAAAATCTTCCAAGCGGCAATCTGCGCGTGCTCACGCGCGACAAGGATGGCCGCACTGAGCTTCTTGGCGAGAACCGCATCGGCGACATTGCAAAAGGGCGCAATGTCGATGTCAATCTCGGCGTCGCCTTCGACCTTGCGGCGACACGCGAACGCACCACCTTCAGCGTCGACAAGTCGGCGCATGAAATGAACGAAGGCTTCCGCATTGCGCTGACCAACACCGGAGAAACCTTGCGCACGATCACCGTACGCGAGCATCCCAATCGGTGGCGTGGCTGGAGCTTGTTGTCGTCGAGCGAGAAGCCGGACAAGCAGACGCCCGATGTGCTGGAGTTCAACGTCGCTGTGCCGGCCAATGGCAAGGCGACGCTCGATTACGTCGTGCATTATGCGTGGACGCCGGCAGACGAGTAGCCCGCTTTTCTATTGACCGTCATTGCCGCGCAAGCAGAAGTCCGTTGGTTTTTGCGCGTTATAACGTAAATCATAAAAATGGATTCCCGCTTTCTCGGGAATGACGACGGCACTGTTCGATTTCTCTTTCTGGGCCCCACTCCCATGCTCGACATCATCCAGCACGAATCCACCCGCGAGCTTCGCCTCGCTCGCCCGCCGGTCAATGCACTCGATCCTGCGCTGGTGCAACGTCTGCGCGCAGCCGTCGAGGCCGCTCCGGCTGAAGGCGCGCGCGCCTTGGTATTGTCCGGCGCTCCGGGCTTGTACTCGGCAGGCCTCGATGTGCCCACGCTGCTGCAACTCGATCGCGATGCATTCCGCGTGTTCTGGAAAGATTTCTTCGGCTTGTGCGCCGCCCTCGCTCGCTCACCGATCCCGGTTGTCGCAGCCATCACCGGTCACGCGCCAGCCGGCGGCGCTGTACTCGCGATCATGTGCGACTACCGCGTCATGGCGCGCGGCGCATTCAAGATCGGACTCAATGAAGTACAAGTGGGACTGTGCGTACCCGAATGCATCCAGATCGCGTTGCGTCGCCTTGTCGGCACCTATCGCGCAGAGCGCCTGATGGTCAGCGGTGCCATGCTCGATTCGGAACAGGCAGCTGCGATTGGTCTTGTCGACGAACTCGTCGACACCGACTTCGTCGTTTCGCGCGCGCTGAACTGGTTAGGCGAATTGCTCAATTTTCCGCCGCACGCGATGAGCACCACACGCCGCCTTGCGCGTGCCGATCTGGCTGCCGTGTTCGCCGATCCGGCGAAATTGCCAGTGGAGGATTTCCTCGACGGCTGGTTCGCGCCGGAGGCGCAGACCGTGTTGAAGGCGCTGGTTGCGCGCTTGAAATCCAAAGGGTCCTGAACTCCACATGCCGCCGTTGAGAGCTACGCTCGATCCGTTGGTGATTGCGGAATGGAATCGCCGCATCGGGGTATGCAAGCGCTCCACGTGGTGGTTGCCCTATGTCATCTGCGGAGGATTGGCCGCGAGTGTAGCCGTCTGCCTGATGGCCCCCCGCTACACGCCGCATGTTATCGCCAGCATGATGCTTGTCGCCTTGATTGCCGGCGGCAGTGCACTGGTATCCTGGTCGGTCGCTTTGTGTCCTCATTGCGGGCGAAAACCGCGCGGAACGTTCGAGCGTGGTTCACCGCTGACGATCGACTTTTGCAGGCACTGTTTCTACTGGTTGGTGGATCCACGCAGCCCGCGCTGATTCTACTATGCAGCCCCCAACGCCACGGGCCGCGATGGATCGCTGATCCATCCGCTCCAGGATGGCGCGAATACGCGCGAACCCGCGAGGCCTGCATGCTCCATCGCAAGCAGGTTGTGGCAGGCGGTTACGCCGGAGCCACACGAATGGGCGACCGAGCGAGCATCGTGCGCGCCC
>JBBRZD010000061.1:0-12978 GCA_038237055.1 Lysobacterales bacterium
GCCGAGTCGCGAACGCAGCCAGCGGTGCAGGGCCAGCGTGTAGATCAGGTATTGCAGGTCGTAGTCGTGCTCGCGCACCGCGGCATCAAGAGCCACCGGCGCATAGTCGGCGCGTTCCGAGCCGAGATGATTGGTCTTGTAGTCGATGATCCACCAGCGCGCATCGTGGCGGTAAACCAGATCGATGACGCCGGTCATGAGGCCCGCAAGCTGGCCGTGGACACGCGCAAAATCGCCGCGACGCTGCTGATAGCCGTGCGCGCGCAGCAACGCGATGAAGCGTTGCGGATCGACGCCGCCGATTGCGAAGTGAAATGGCAGCTCCGCGCGCCGCTCGTCGGATGGCAGATCGGCGAGACGCAGGTCACCCGGCAGGCGAGCGTTCAAGGTCGCACCGATCATGCGCGCGACGACGCGTTGCAGTTCGATCTCCCGTTCCGGCGGCGCCAGCGCATGCCGGCGCAGGCGGGCAATGATCGCATCGCGCTCACCGACGGGTAGTGTGCCGCCTGCATGATCACGCCAGACCGAGAAATCCGTGCGTTCGAGGATCTCGTGCATGGCCGTGCCGAAACGGTCACCGCGCGGCCAGTCGGTGATACTCGCATCGACACTCGCGGATGGTATATACACGGATGACGTCTCCGCTTCGAGATCGCGACTCTCATCGTCCGCGCCATTCGCATCATCAAGGGAGCTGCGTTCACCCTCGCGCAATTGCGAGAAGCTGCTGATCCACCATGCGCTGTCGATGTGCGCATCGAATCGACGCGCGGGCGGAAGTACGACCGCCGCGACAACATCGAGGCGCTCGCTGCTGACTTCCGGCAATGCGGCAATACGCACGCTATCCGAGGATGTATGTGCGAGTCGCTGCACGGCTTCGCGCGTCGCAGCCGAAGTGGTCGGCATGCTGCCGCCGTGCCACAGTTGCGCGAGTGCCGGAACGGGGCCCTTGTTGCCGATCGCATCCCACGACAGCCAGCAGGCGTAGCGCGCGCGTGTGAGTGCGACGTACAGCACGCGTACGCGTTCGGCGAGTTCCTCGCGGGTGGACAACACCTCTGCTTCCTTCGCTGCTGCGTTCTCCTCGTCGCCTTTGGTGCATATCCAGACGTTGCGCTGCTCGTGCGCGTGCCATTCGAGCGTCGTTGCTGCGCCGCGGTGCGTTCCTGGCGCAAGCGCTGTGAACGGAAGGAACACGAGGTCGTATTCCAGTCCCTTGCTCGCATGGATGGTCGCGATCTGCACGCGGTCGGCGTCCGATTCCAGCAGTAACTGCTCTTCTTCGTTGCGGTCGTCGGCTTGCGCGATGCGCCGCTGCAACCATTCGATCAAACCGACGGCACCAAATTGACGCACCGACTCGCGCTGCAAAAGATCCGCCAGCTGCAGATAGTTCATCATGCGCCGCTCGCCACCGACGCTGTCGAGGATCGCTTCCGCACGCGTCTCGAACACCCGCTCGCACATCGCCAACACGCCGTGCTGCTGCCACAGCCGATGCAACGCATCGAGGCGTTGCAGTTGCGCTTGCCACGCCTGCGCCTGCGCCGGATCGGCCAGCGCTGCAATCGCGTCGGCATCGAATCCGAACAAACGTGATGCGAGTGCAGCGCGCAGACCTGCTTCCTCGCGACTATCGAGCGCGGCAAGAAACGCGTACAGGTCGCCCGCTTCCTCACTCTTGAAGACGCTCTCCTGGCGGATCATCGCGCTGGCGACCCCGCGGGCGGTCAGCGCATCCTGCATCAAGATCGCCTCCTTGTTGGTCGCGACCAGAATCGCCAGATTTCGTGCGGCGAGCGCGACACGCTTTCCGCTCAGACGATCGCGAATGGTCGCGTTTCCGTCAAGCGTCTTTCGCAACAGCGCGACGATGGCTTCAGCGCAACCGCTTGCCAATAGCGCCATCCCGTTATCCTTGTTCGGATGCTCCTCGCCATCGCGCAGATGCCAAACCGTCAGCGGCGTGATCGCCACGTCGTCCACCTGCACATCGCCATCGAAGACGCGACCGCCTGCCTCGACCGCATGGAAGCGGATGCGCGAATCGACAAAGGCGTGGTCGTCTTCGCCTTGGGTGAATACGGCTTCGATCGCTTTGAGGAGCGCGGGCGATGAGCGAAAGTTGCGCGCAAGCCGATGCGGCTTGGTCGTCATCGATTCCGCTGCATGCAAATAGGCTTCGATGTCACCGCCGCGGAAGCGGTAAATCGCCTGCTTCGGATCACCGACCAGGAACAGCGCACCGTCGTCACGCGCCGCCTGCATGCGGCGGAAGATCTCGAACTGGCGCGTGTCGGTGTCCTGGAATTCGTCGACCAGAACAACCGGGTAGCGCGCGTGTAGTGCTTGCGACAGACGCGCACCCTGTGCGGGATCGGTGACTGCCGCGTGCAGGCGGCGGATAAGGTCGTCGTAGCTCTGTCGCGCTGCGCGCTGCTTGCGCGCGTCCAGTTGCGTGATCGCATGCACACGCGCTGCAGCCAGCAGCGACGGCCAGCGCAGCGATTGCGCCGCGCGCAAAGCATCGTATGCATCCAGCCAAGCGTCAACGCGTTGCGGGAACTGCAGTGGCGCGAGTGGAGGGCGACCCTTGTTTGTCCTTTTGCTCAGCCAGCGTGCGCCGATTCTTTCAAGCGTCTCGCGCGACGGTATTGCATTGGCACTAAAACGGTCTCGACACTCAACGATCCAGCCTTCGATTTTTCCCGGCTTGTACATCGATTGATTGAGATGCTTCTCGCGTGCATGGACAAGCACCTGCTCAAGATCTGCGACGCCGCATTCATTCCAAGCGAGGGCCATTCCGACGTGCGCTGCTCGATCGATCTCGATCGCGACATGCAGCGCATCCAACGTTGCTTCCGTCGCTATCTCTGGTTTCGGCCACATCATCAGGTCGGGATCAACAAGCTGACGCAACAATTCCGACAACACCTGGACCGAACCCAGCTTGCCGAGCAGCACATCGAAATCCGCCGCGCGCGCCGGATCGCTTGCATTGAGCCGCCAGAAATCCGCGGCGATCTGTTCGATCAGATCATTGTCGGAGCCGATCAATTCGCCGGCATCGAGCGCCTCACCCGACGCGAATGCCTGCTCGCGCAATACGCGTTGGCAATAAGCATGGATGGTGTGGATTGCCGCTTCGTCCATGCTGACAGCGGCGAGACGCAGCCTGCGCGCCAGGGATTCGAGTGCCTCGCCTGCGTCGATGGCGCGCTGGATCAGCGTGCGAGCGAACAACGCCTCGGCACTCGTATCGTCAGCATACCCGGCTGCATCTTCGCGCAAGGCGGCTTCGGCGATTCCCGCGCAAAGCGACAAGCGCTGGCGCAGGCGGTCCTTCAACTCTTCGGTCGCCGCGCGCGCGAAAGTCACCACCAGCACTTCGCGCACCGGCAATCGCCGTTCAACCAGGCAACGCAAATACAGACCGGCGATGGTCCAGGTCTTGCCCGTGCCGGCACTGGCCTCGATCAGATGCGTGCCGACGAGCGGCAGGTCGAGTGCAAGATCGGGCGTGCTCACAATGGTGCTCCGTGGAGCATGCCGGCCAGCGTCGCAAACACCTGTTGCGCACGCTGCTCGAATTCCTCAGCCAATGAGCTATCGATAAACGGGTCGCGATCGCGAAATGCGAGCGCGATCCACGCGTCATCACGTTCGCCTCTCACATTGTTGGCGCCCTCGTATTCAGTGCGCGCAAACTTCCACGAACGTTCGTCCGCCCCGACGTTTCCGCCGGCCACTGTCGTCATGAAAATCCAGGCCGATTTCGGAAAGAACGCGAGCGGCATCTGCTGGCCTTCACGATATCCACGCAGCAGTGCGTTGAGTTGTGCAAGCGCCGTGGCTGCATCGATGTCACGCAATTCCGTCTGCTGTACACCCTTAGTTTCGAGCGCGATCTGGACGCAAGAAATATTTTCATTGAAACCCAGTTGCGCTCGTTGAGTGCATGCCGCGAGGACGAGGTATTCGAACCAGGGTCGCAACCAGTGGTGGCCGCGCATGGGACCGGTAGACCAGTGCAGCAGGCCTTCGCGATACGGTTGGCGCAATGAGCATTCGAGCAACCAGCCGTGGTCGAGCTCAAGCTCGAAGCTCACCGGCGCGAGCGCCGTCGCGTCGCCTCGCCAGTGTTCAATGCGCGATACCAGCTGCGATGCAGCCGCCGCCGCGTCGCTGTAGGCCGCCGCGCCCGCGTGGCCGACCGGCAGCTGTCGTCGTACCTGGATCTGCGCATCGGCGGCGTGCAGCGGCGGGCGTCCACTCGCAAGCGCTTCTTCGACCAGCGCGCGCTTGAGCATCGATTGCTGCAACGCATCCAGCGCAAGCGGATCATCGTCTTCGGCAAATTCCTCGTCCGCATACAAATCCAGATGCAGACGATCGCGCAGGAACGCGCGTGCGGGATTGCGCCAGAAATCAATCAGGCGATCGAGTGAAATGCGCTTCGGCGTATCGTCGTCCGGCAGATGCAATGTCGTACCCGCGAACGGTCGTGCGCGCTGGGCGCGGCCAACGCCTGCAGCGGTACGCCATTCGTCTCGATACGTGAAGACACCGTTGCGACTGCCGTCGAATGCAGCGCGCGCAAACGGCTGCAACGGATGCTCGATCACCAATTCCTTGCGCGCAACGTTGCCATCGACGAAATAGTCGCGCGCGACCACATCGAGCAATTCGGCAACCAGTGAGGACGGCTCGCGCGTTTTGCCGCCGCGCTGGTCGCGACCGACGTAGCTCAAATGCAGCGCATCGTCGGCCGAGGTCAACAGCTGCAGGAACAGATAGCGGTCATCATCGCGTACTGAACGGTCGCCCAGCTGGCGTGTGTGATGCAACGCGTGTTCGAGCCGATTGATTCCATTTGCTGGCTCGCGGCGCGGGAATGCTTCGTCGTTGAGACCGAGCACCGCGATCACGCGAAACGGGATGGCGCGCAGCGGCACCATGCCGCAGAAACTGACACCGCCGCTGAGAAAACGTTGCTGCGAATTGGCGTCGCCGAGGCGCTCGGCGAGATAGGCGCGCACGGTCTGCCAATCGAGCGCCTCATCGCAGCCACCGGCGCGCGTACCTTCCGCGAGCGCAGCCAACGCGTCGCGCAACGCATCCTGTGCACGGCGTTCGTCGCGATCGTGCAAGTCAGCAGGCAACAGCGCGTCGAGGGCATGCTGATACACGATCTGCCACTCGGTGCCATTGCGAGGAATGCGCTGCGCCGCCGCGAGGCGTTCGAGTTCGCGCAGCGCGACGAGCGCCTGACCGAGCGTCACCGCAGCGTTGCCTTCGATGGACGGCAGCGGCGCGATCTCTCCAATGCGTTGATCGTCGCCGCTGGCATAACCGAGCAACAGTCGTTCGATGCCTTCCGCCCAACTGAATGCACGGTAGTCGCCGGCACCGAACGCAATGCGCGTCGACGCGTCGAGTCCCCAGCGCACGCCCGCTTCCATCAGCCAATGGCGCAGGTCGTCGAGCGCATCGGCGTCGAGTCCGAGATGGCGCGACACGGCGGGCACCGCGAGCAAATCGAGCACTTCGCTGACGCCCCAGCGCGAGGTCGGCAAGCCAAGCAGGTTGAGGAATACCTCGACGATCGGATGCTCGTCCTGCGCACGGCGGTCGGCGATCGTGTACGGAATCCGGCGCGCATCGGTTGCCGGCAACGCGCCAAACACCGCGTCGATCGCGGCAGCGTGGAGTGCGACATCCGGCATCATCACCGCGATGTCGCGTGGCTTCAGGCTCGCATCGCGCGCGAACAGATCGAGCAGCCGATCGTGTAGCACCTGCACTTCGCGCAAGGGCGAGTGGCAGACATGCACGCGCAGGGAGACATCATTTGCATCCAGCGTCGCAATGCGCTCGTCCGCTGTCGGCGTACGCAGATCGAGAATGTCGGCCTGGATGCGTCCAAGCAGCGTTGTACGAGCGGGTTCGCGCAGGATCGTCTGCTCGCTGGCAGGCTGCACTTCGTCGTATGAAAACACCTGGTCGAGGAATTCGCCGCCGACCCTGCCCCATGAGGCGAGCAGCGGCTGCTCGGAGGATTCCAGCGGCGATGCCCCCGCGCGCAGTCCCTCGCGCTCGCTGCGCAGGTCGCTCCAATATTCGCGGCAAGGCGAGGGCAGGTGGAAATCCACTTCGCTGTAGTGTGCGATCGTGCCGAGGACGCGCAATACATCGGGCGAGATATTGAGGCAACCGAACACACTCAGGCGGGATGGCAGGCCGTGCGGAACGTTCGCGCCGTCGGCATGTTGGGCGAGAAAGTCGCCGATCAGGCGAGCGCGATGGGGCTCCTCGCTGCCACGCACAAGGCGACGCCACGCTTCCGCTTGCCAGTCCTTGCGCTCGGCGCCACGTTCCCATTCGTCGAGCATGTCGCGGCGATAGGCCTGGTAGCGCTCGAGTGCAGCGGCAAATTCGCGCGCCAGCTGCAGGCGCTTGAGCGATTGCGCCTCGCCGCGCAGATAGTGTGCAATCGGCTCGCCCACCGGCTCGCTCGCAAGTTCCGCCAGCAACGGCATCAGCCGCCAACGCAGGATCTCGCGATCGAACGCGGATTCACGCGGCAAGTCGGGCCGGTTCGCGCGGAGCACCTGCCAGATGAATTCGCCGGGCAGGCGGAACTCGACGTTCGCAACGATGCCACGTTGCTCGGCCAGCTCGATCTCGAGCCAACGCCGCATGCCGATTTGTGGAATCAGCACGACTTCGGGCAGCAGCAGGTTTCCGACCGGTTCGGCGATGCGTTCGCCTAACCTGTGGGCGAGGCCACGCAGATCGTTGCCGTAGTAAAGATGGAACACATTCACTCCGCCGATGACGACCGCTCGATTATCCGGGAAGTCGTCTCAGGAGCCGAGATATAAAACGGATGTCTCGTAGTGGGACGGCTTCCGGCCCACGCGTCATCGGCCGTGCGTGGAGTGCGCGGGACGAGCGATGGCTGCGCTCACTTGCCGATGCAGAACGACGAGAAGATCGAGCCAAGCAGGTCGTCGCTGCTGAATTCACCGGTAATTTCGCCGAGCGCGTGTTGGACCAGACGCAGTTCCTCGGCCGCCAGTTCGCCGGCGCGTTGCGTGTCGAGGGCATCGGCGGCTGCAACGAAGTGCAATACGGCGCGCTCGAGCGCGGCGACATGGCGTGCGCGCGCGGTGAACGCGCCATCACTCGACTCGCCTTGGCCAGCATGGGATTTGAGTTGCGCGACCAGCAAATCGAGGCCGTCGCTACTGCGCGCGGAAAGCCAGACATGCATCGCCGAGTCGCGCATTTGCGCGCGCGCGGGGACGGACGCGAGATCGATCTTGTTGTGCACGACGATGCGCGTCACATTGGGTGGCAGCTCCGCCAGCAGTTCGAGATCCTCGTCGAGATTCGCGGCATCGGTCACCAGCAGCGCGAGATCGGCGCGTTCCATCTCGACACGTGCGCGTCGAATGCCTTCGCGCTCGACGTCGTCGCCGGCCTCGCGCAGACCTGCGGTATCGACGAGGGTTAGCGCAATGCCGTCGAGGTCGATGGTTTCACGCAGAACATCGCGGGTAGTACCGGCGATTTCGGTCACGATCGCGCGGTCGCTCGCAGCGAATGCGTTGAGGAGGCTCGACTTGCCGACGTTTGGGCGCCCGATGATGACGACGTGCAGGCCATCGGCGAGGCGCACGCCGCGACGAGCGGCTACAAGCAGCGCATCGAGTTGCGCGCGCAATGCGGCGAGATCGGCACTGACTTGCGGTGCAGCGAGGAAATCGATTTCCTCGTCCGGAAAATCGATCGCTGCTTCGATATAGCTGCGCAGGCGGATCGTCGCGGCGGTCAGCGCATGAACGCGTTCGGAGAAGGCACCTTCGAGACTGCGTAACGCGGCACGCGCGGCCGCTTCGGAGCCGCTCGCGATGAGATCGGCGACAGCTTCGGCCTGAACCAGGTCGAGTTTTCCATTGAGGAACGCACGCTCAGAAAATTCGCCGGGCCGTGCATGGCGCGCACCGAGTTCGATCGTACGCGCGAGCAGCAGGCGCAGCACAACCGGGCTGCCGTGCGTCTGCAGTTCGACGACGTGCTCGCCGGTGTAGGAATGCGGCGCGGGAAACCATAGCAGGAGTCCGCGATCGATGACGTCATCGTCGCGATCGCGGAATGTCGCGTAGTGCGCATGGCGCGCTTTCGGTGCGCGCTTGAGGAAGGTCTGCGCGATCGTGTCCGCCAGCGGCCCCGAGACGCGCAAAACACCGACACCACCGGCTCCGGGCGCAGTGGCCACGGCAGCGATCGTGTCGGTGTGCGTGTTCATCGCATCAGGCTTTGGCAGTCCTGTCGCTGGCTTCAATGCGTCGCGTGATGATCCATTGCTGCAACAAGCCCAGACCGCCGTTGACGACGTAGTACAGCACGAGGCCGGCGGGGAAGAACGCAAACAACACCGAGAACACGACCGGCATGAGTTTCATCATTTTCGCCTGCGTCGGATCCATACCCGCGCTCGGCGTGAGGAACGAAGTTCCGATCATCACGGCTGCATTCAGCACCGGCAACACGAAGTAAGGGTCGGGCGCGGTGAGGTTCTGGATCCAGCCGATGAACGGCGCGTGGCGCAGTTCGACGCTTTCGAGCAGCACCCAGTACAGCGCGAAGAACACCGGAATCTGGATCACCATCGGCAGGCAGCCGGCGACCGGATTGACCTTCTCCTTCTGGTACAGCTCCATCATCGCTGTATTCATCTTCTGCTTGTCGTCGCCATAGCGCTCTTTCAACGCAGCGACGCGCGGCTGCAACTTTCGCATCTTCGCGCCGGAGCGGAATTGCGCTTCGCTGAGTTTGAAGAATGATGCCTTGATGATCAGCACCAGCAGGATGATCGCGAAGCCCCAGTTTCCGGTCAGCTTGTGCAATTGCGTGAGCAGCCAGTGCAGCGGCTCGGCGATCACGGTGAACATGCCGTAGTCGACTGTCAGCGCGAGGCCCGGTGCGACCTGATCGAGCGAGCTCGGCAATTTCGGGCCGATGTACAGGCGCGAGCTCTCCGTCTTCGTCTCGCCTGGGGCGACGGTAATCGCTGGCGACAGCGCGCGCACGAGATAGCGCGGACCGTTTGGGTTTGCGACCTCTGACGTCGTGTATTCGTCCATCTCGTTGGCAGGCGGAATCCATGCCGCGAAGAAATAGTGCTGCAGCATGGCTGCCCATCCGCCGTTGAAACTCTTCTTCAACGGCTCTTTCAGGAAGTTGTCGAATTTCAGTTTCTGGAACTTGTCCGCCGGACTGTAAATGGCGGCACCCGCGAAGCTGTAGCGTTCGGTGTTGCTGTAGCCTTTCAGACCCTTGCTGTCGACAATAGGCGGCACGCGCTGCAGTTGTTGGTAGGCATTGCCGCTCCAGCCGCTAGCGGTTTTATTGGTGATTTCAGTGTGCTGTTCGATCGCGTAACTGCCGCGCTTGAAGACGAATACCTTGCGCACGCTCAGGCCGCTGGCTTCCGTCCAGGTAAGCGGCACTTCAAGCGTGTCGGCCGCGGCGAGCGCGTAGGCATTTTTTTCCACGCTGTAGTTCGCCTGATGATCGGGCGCGGCGACGGCACTGCCCCGCACACTCATCAAGCCACTTTGCGCAACAAAAAACGTTGCGTCAGATGTATCGAGCAAACGCACGGGATGCGCAAAGTCTTTCGGTTGCTGCGGGTACGCGAGCAGGTCAGCGACCACCACGTTGCCGCCGCGCGGGTCGATCTCGACGCGCAATACATCGGTGTTGACGACAATGCGTTCGGCACTCGGCGATGTTGTCGTGTTCGCCGCCGCGGTGTTCGGCGCGGTTGGAGCGGGCGAGGATGATGCCGGTGCGTTCGCTGCCGCAGGAACGTCCGCGCCTGCAACCATTGGCGCGGCGGATGACCCTGCCGCAGTCGATGCGTTGCCGGCGATCAGGGCCGGCGCTTGATCGTAGTCTTGCTGCCACTGCGTCCAGAACAGGTAACCAATGAACAGCAGGGCGATCAGGAGGATATTGCGAGTGCTCGTCATGGCGGAATCGGATAGGCGCAGGGGTTGCATCGCCACCGGTCCGCGGTCGCTCGCGCGCGCTGCGCAGGGCCGTGGAAAAATCCGGGACGGTGGTTGACGGGGCGCACGCGCAAGGCGGCGGCGGATATCAGGCGCGCATTGTGCCGGCGCTCCCGGCGCCATTCAATGTCGCGATGCGTTCCCACAGCCGAACGAGTTCGGCACGAAGGCTGGCATTGTCTTCAAGATCGGCGCTGGAGCGGGCGATGAGCAGGATATCGATAGCGGGCAGCTCGCCACGGGTGTGGCGAAAACTTTCGCGGGCGATTCGCTTGATACGGTTGCGGCGAACCGCCTTCTTCGAAACGCGCTTGGAGATCGCAAGGCCAAGTCGCGCGCCTTCGAGATCGTTGGTGGCGACTTCGGCGCTGAAGTTACGCGTGCCGACGCGCCGGCTTATGCCACGCAGCCGGGCGAAATCCTGGGCTTTGAGCAGACGCGCCGCGCGGGGAAAAGGGGCGGACGCGGTCACGGAATGAATGGCTTAGTCGCACCGCGGGCGCCGATGGCGCCCGTCAGATCGCTAGCTGGATCAGACAGCGAGACGCTTGCGACCTTTGGCGCGACGCGCGTTGATGACCTTGCGGCCACCACGAGTCTTCATGCGGGCACGGAAACCGTGGTCGCGAGCACGCTTGAGGTTGCTCGGCTGATAAGTACGCTTGGTGGCCATGAGCGGGACGCCAGTAACATGGGAAAAGGGCGCGGATGATAGGCGGAGGGCGGCGGCACGTCAAGCCGGATGCGGGTTAGAGGCTCGGCGCAACTATCGGGATAGCGGCCAATGTACGCGAAAGGCCTGTCGCGCCATGCCCGCAAGCGGGCGCGGGCCAGGTTGGCCTTCCTGCTAGACTTCACCGTCTTTCATGCAGGTCGCGTGATCGTCCGCGGCTATTGCCTTCATTCCTGGAATCGCACCCACCCATGAGCGAGCTTTGGCGCCGCTGTCTTTCCCGCCTCGAGGCGGAATTCAGCGCGGAGGATGTCCATACGTATCTCGCTCCGCTGCAAGTGGACGAGGACGAGGCGGGTTTCACCTTGTGGGCGCCGAACGCGTACACGATGGAAACCGTGCGCGAGCGGTTTTTCGATCACATCCTGACAGTACTGGAACATCTGGTTGGCAGTGCAGTAGCGGTGAATATCCAGGTCGGCGCGCGCAGCGTGGCGCGCACGGCGCCCGTCACGACCGCGGCGCGAGCCAAACCCGTTGCCGACCGCGCGACCGCCGTGCCGAATATCGATCCGAACTACACCTTCGACAACTTCGTTGAGGGCAAATCGAACCAACTCGGCAAGGCGGCAGCAACCCAGGTCGCGATGAACCCGGGGCGAGCCTACAACCCGCTGCTTTTGTACGGCGGTACCGGCCTCGGCAAGACGCATCTGATGCATGCAGCCGGCAATTTGATGCGCGCGAACAACCCGGAGGTGAAGATTCTCTATTTGCGCTCCGAACAGTTCGTCAGCGGCATGGTACGCGCGCTGCAGCAGAAGGGAATGGACGAATTCAAGCGACGTTTCCGCACGGTCGATGCGTTGTTGATCGACGATATCCAGTTTTTCGCCGGCAAGAACACGACGCAGGAAGAATTTTTTCACACCTTCAATGCGCTGTTTGAAGGCAAGCAGCAGATCATCCTCACGTGTGATCGCTATCCGAAAGAGGTCGACAATCTCGAGCCGCGCTTGAAGTCGCGCCTCGGTTGGGGTTTAAGCGTCGCGATCGAGCCGCCGGACTTCGAGACGCGCGCCGCGATTGTGCTGGCCAAGGCTCAAGCCAAAGGCATCGAACTGCCGGTCGAGGTCGCGGTGCTGATGGCCAAGCGCATGCGCTCGAACGTACGTGACCTCGAGGGTGCGCTGAACACCTTGGTGGCGCGTGCAAACTTCGAAGGCAAGCGGATCACGCAGGAGTTTGCGCAGGAAACCCTGCGCGATTTGCTGACCGTGCACGCGCAGGCGATCACCATCCCCAATATCCAGAGGGTCGTGGCAGACTACTACCAGTTGCGACTGGTCGATTTATTGTCGAAAAAGCGCAGTCGGTCGATCGCTCGACCGCGTCAGATGGCGATGACGCTGGCCAAGGAGTTGACCGAGCACAGCCTGCCGGAAATCGGCGATGCTTTCGGGGGGCGTGACCACACTACCGTGATGCATGCGTGTCGAACCATTCGAGATTTCCGCGAGACGGACGGCAAGCTGCGCCAGGATTGGGACAAATTGTTGAGAACGTTGACTGAATAGACGTGCGGGTCGATCGCTGGGGAAAACAGAACGACGTAACTGTGGATAAGCTGTGCAGCCATCGGCGCGCGATTATTACCCACAAACGATCCACAGGCGGATGGTATCGTTTTACCGAGCGAAATTGTCTTGCAACATGTTGAATAAGAAAGGGTTTTTTAGCCGTTTGCGGTTACCCCCAGAGACAACAGCCACAATAAACGTCATATAAAGAAAAACCAATTACAGGACCGGCAGACCATGCGATTCAGTATCCAGCGGGAAGCATTTCTGAAACGACTGCAGCATGTCGTTGGCGTCGTCGAACGTCGGCAGACGTTGCCGGTCCTTGCCAATCTTCTTGTCGTCGTTGACGCGACAGGCGTGTCGATCACCGGGACCGATCTTGAAGTCGAAATGGTGGCTCGAACGACGGCCGACGATCTCGAAGTGGGCGAAGTTACGATTCCTGCACGCAAGCTTTTTGATATCTGCCGTGCACTACCCGATGGTTGCAGGATCAAGTTCGAGCAAAACGGCGAGCGCGTGACCGTAAGCGCTGGCCGCAGCCGATTTACCTTGGCGACGCTTCCGGCAACCGAATTTCCGGTTATCGAGAACATCGAAATGGTTGAGCGCGTCACCCTCTCCGAGGCGA
>JBBRZD010000062.1:0-12971 GCA_038237055.1 Lysobacterales bacterium
ACGGTTGTGGCATGGGCGCATGAACTTCTAAGAACACTGCTCAGCATTACTGATGCAGTTGATCCCGCGGTGATACGGGCTCCTGGTTGCTGGCGATCTGCGGCGCCATGGCCGCGCAGGGACTTGCAAACCGGTTCGCACCTGACGAATGATTTGCACATTGATTGCACGGCAATCGAACTATCTCCCAGACGAGTCAAAAAAAATAGCGATGAAAAATTCACAAGAACCCGGCGACCCCTTCGATCTGGATGCATTCATAACGTGGTGCGCTCATGCGATCGCCCTTGGTGTCGACTATGCGTCGTACGCTACCCATTTCATGCGGGTTGCCGACCTGCTGTTTGCGGCGCCCGCCGAAGGCAATCTGCGCGATGATCCCGACCTGCGTCGACGCCTCGCCTTGTGCATGGCGCGCACGATCTGGAAGGAGGCGCCGCATCCGGCAAACCGCTATGCGCTGGTTTCCTTGCCCCCATCCGAGCGCAACGGGCCTTGCTACTGCGGTTCCGGTCGCAAGTACAAGCAGTGCTGTCAGTTGATCGAGCGCGAAATTCCGCTCGCAAAAATGAACCTGTTGCCGTATCTGCTCGACGAGCTGCCCAAGCCGCGCTGGAGTGAATTGCGCGGCAGCCGCATTTCGCTCGACATGGTCGCGCATGCCGCGCAGCAATGGACTAAAGAAGGGCGCGACAAGGATGTGCTTGCCTTGCTTGAGCCGTGGTTTTCCGACGATACGTGCTTCGATGCGCGCCATGAGCTGTTGTTCGATCTGCTGCTCGATGTCTATACGCGGATGCACAAGCCGCGCAAGAAATCGATGCTGCTCGATCGCGCGCTGGCGCATGGGGACCGCACGTTGCGCTCGGCGTCGATGCAGCGGCAGGTCAGCATGCTCGCCGATGACGGCGACTATGCGCGGGCATGGGCCTTGTTCGCCGAAGCGCAGCGATCGGATCCGGAATCGCCGTCGCTGTCGCATCTGGAAGTGACCATGCTGTTGAGCCAGGGTCGCAACAGCGAGGCGCGCGATCGCGCTCGCTTCTGGTTGCTGCGTTTCGAGCGGCGACGCGATCCGGAACTCGCCGACCTCATCGGCTTGTTGCGAGAAATCGCCAACGAAGGCAGCAGCGCGCTGTTGCGCATGGCCGCCGACAACGATCCCGCCGTCGCCGACTTTCTCGAACTCATGCGCGCGGCACCGCCGGCTTCTTCGCACTATACGCTCGAGGCCAGCGGCGATTCTGCCGGACCGTTGCAGCCATCGCGCACGTTGAAGGCTGCGCTGGCCGCATGGGGTGTGGCGTTTCCGCCGATGGACTATTCGCCAATGCGCAGCGGCTTTGATGAAGACGTCTGGGCCTTGTCGAATGCGTGGGTGCCGGTGCTGCGCAAACACCCGATCCTGTGGAATGCATTCGATGTGCTCGACATATTGGCACGCGCGGCGGCGCAGATCCCGGTGCCCGGCACGGAGAGTCTGATCGACACCCTGCTCGATCGCGGCGAACGCGTGCTGCGCGAGGTCATCCGCGTGAACAAAGCGGATGGATTGAAACTCGAATGGGGATGGCTGGAGAATCGTCCCGCGCTGAATTTGCTCGGCGGTCGCATCACGCGAGAGCTCGAAGTGGCGCCGACGCCGGAACATGTGGCCCGGATGGAATGGCTGGTGCGCACGCTGAACCCGAATGACAATCAGGGCTTTCGCAGCATGCTGATGCGCCGTTATCTCGAGCTCGACCGCTTCGATGCTGTACTCGCGTTGGCGGACGCGTACCCCGACGACTTCGCATCGACGCGCTACGGACGTGCGCTCGCGCTCTTCGCACAAAACAAGCTGATCATGGCGACTGCGGCGTTGCGCGAAGCGGCGAGCGACTCGCCGAAGCTGTTGGCGTGGTTGCTCAAGTCGAACCCGAAAGAGCCGCGCCGCAGCCCCCACGGCATCCGTGTTGGCGGCGACGACGAGGCATGGTGGTATCGCCAGCACAATCTTGCCCAGTGGCAGCGCCTCGGCGCGCTTGACTGGGCACGTCGGGTAGCGGCGCTGAGCAAACGTTGACCGCACGCCTCAGCCGAATGGACAGTTCATCTGCAGATGAAGAGGCCGCAACCGGCGAGTAGGCGAAAGGCTCGAACCCGCTGCGAATGAGGCACGGCCCGGCGTCAGGCTTGCCGCTTACTTTTGACGAGGATGGTTTTTCCGAATGGCCGGGCAGGTCGCGGCCACGGTGCAATTCGTCGCAATACGCACCGTCTTCGCCGCACTGGCCGCGTCAATCGCGCGCACGAGATTTACGCCGCTAACTTTGCGCAGATCTTCCTCGCTTCAGCGTGTCGCGCGCGCTCCATGAGCAGGTTCGCAGCTTGGAGACCTCCTCAAGGCCGCTCACGTTCAGTTCGATGCCAAAACCACCAGCAGGAACGCGCGATGCTGGGCGTGGCAGCAGAGCCTCCAAAGCACTGGATTCCAGCTTGACCAGCCGTTCGGCGGTTGAGCCGCGGGGGTCGTGAGGACGGGTCCCTTAGGCAACGAAGGCAGGCTAGGGCGCCAGCGCGATGGTGTCGCCGCCACCGGGGGCGTGGATGCATGCGTCGGCTCGCGCATCGCAGGCTATCTAAGCGTCAAATCTTGTGGGGCTTCGACTCTTCGATACGTCGCCGCAGCAGATGGCCCGCAGGCAAACCCGCGATAATCGCCGCAGCTTCGGCATGTTCTGCACGAGCGGCCTCCGCGTTGCCGAGCTGTGTTTGCGCGTCCTCAAGCACAAGATGCGCTTCGGCGATCCACGAGTGCGCATGGCCGGTCATCGGCTCGATTTGCCCGATTGCATCGTCGGTGCGTTCAATAGCTTGCTGCGGACAATCCTGCGCCAGATCGATTCGAGCGAGCGCGATTTGCGTGGCAAGCCATAACGGATTTTTCCTGTAACGCGGATCCTCGGCCGCCGTCGACTTCGCACCCGCGGTGGCCGGCGACGACTACGATCTGGTGGAACATCGGCGCGACAGCGATCTCGGCATCTTCGCGAACAACTATGGCTCACGCGATCTGGGTGCGCTCGAGCGTGCATTTGTGCAGCCGCTGGTGCGCAACGGCACGTTCGACCCGAGCCTGAACGTATGGTCCGAAGTGACGGCCGGTGCATCAAGCTGAGATGCGAGCCAGAGTGCGGCGGGCCCCGCCGGTTCGGGTTCGTTGCACGTCAATCTCGCAACGGCCGCTCCAGATGTTTCGGCGCGAAGAAGTGAAAATGTTCTGGGAATGCCCCAGCGCAGGCAGCGAAGCGTGTACGGTCATCCCGACGCGATACGGCACGTTGTTGCTCGCTATCAGCGGTGCCTGGAATCACCCGGCGACACCGGCGCACATCGTGGTTTCGGATTTCGAATGGACAACCGACAGCTCGATTGCGGTATATGCCGTGATCGACGAAGGAGGCGGCCTCTGTAGAGCCGCTGGTGCGAATCCAGGCGGCGGCTACGCACCCGCAGGCACCAGCCTGGTTGGTTGGTTCAATGGCGTCACCCTCGAGCTCAACGCGGATGTCATCTTCGCCAATGGTTTCGACTGACGAAGCAATCAACGTGCGGAGCTGCCCGCGTCATCGCTCAGGTTGGCCGCCAGCGTGCGCAAACGTTGCGGCGGATTTTGAAGGTTGGCGAGCGCAGCCAGCGCAGCGGGAGTGGCATCCCTGGAACCATCGCGACGATCGCTGCGTTGCATCGCGACAGCCCTGAGCAAGCCAATTTCCACCACGAGCTCGGCATCCGCATGAGGAGATTTGTGCAATCCCTCTTCAGCGGCAACGAGGAGGGAGAGCGTCTGTGACCAGTCGCCTTGCTGCAGCGCCGCGTTTGCGCGCAGCAGGGCGACGCGTCCGTTCCAATGCAGTCCGATTGAAGGGATCTTGCCCAGCGCGTCGTCAACGTGGGCGATGGCCACCAATGCCGCTGCCGGCTGATGCCGGTCGAGTTCGATTCGCGCGACCTTCTCCCACGTCGTCGCCATCCGATCGAAGTCGGGCGCGGCCGCGGCTTCGAAAAGGTCGAGCGCGCGATGGATTTCGGCCTCACCTTCGGCGGTGTCGCCAGCGTAAACCAGTGTCACGCCGTAGTTGGAGTGCGCCAGCGCCGTTTCCGAATGGGTCTCGCCCCAGATCGCGCGGCAGAGTCGCAACGATTCTCGCAACGGCTCGCGCGCCCCCGCGTAGTCGCCGAGCATGCCACGAAGCATGCCGACCGAATTGAGATCGTTGGCGACCTCCGGATGCGCGTCGCCATAGGCGAGCCGGTCGACGCGCAGGCTCTCTGCCGCCGTCTCGAGCGCGCCCGCGAAATCACGCTTCATCATGAGCACGAACATGAGCGCATTGAGGTGGTTCGAAATGCGCCAGTCATCCTTGGGCAACACCTTTGCGTCAATGGACAATGCTGCGCGGATGTGCAATTCGGCGGCACTCGTGTCCTCTGCACGGCGATAGGCGCGCGACAGACCCGCATGCGTCGCTGCGACACTCGCGTGGACAGGGCCGAATTGTTGCTCCTTCTGCGCAAGGAGTTCCGTGTAGGTTTTCGTGGCACCTGCGAAATCATTCAATTCAAGCTGCACGTTGCCGACTTCGTCGAGCGCGCGCCCGAGCACGTCGACATCGCCGATGCTGCGCGCAAGCCCGATGCCGGTGTTCGCATCGTCGAGCGCGCGTTGCCGGTCGTGCTGCTTGGTGGCGAGCAATGCAGAGTCGAAACGCAGGTCTGCAGCGAGGCGAGAATTGTTGCCGGGGACGCGCGCGAGCAACCCATCGATGAATGGCCGCGCGTCCTGGAATGCGCCGGCAAAGATCATCGATTGGGCGAGCTCGTGGCCCGCCTCGACGGTCAGCGCATCGCGCTCGCCGAGATCGCGTTGCGATTGGGCGTAATTCCATGCGTGGATTTCGCGTGCTGGCGCGACTTGACCCTGCGCTCGCAAGATCGCACCAAGTTGACCGACCAGCTCCGTGCGCACCTGCGGATTCATCCGTGCGTCGGCCTTCGCGTTTGCCACGGCCTGGATCACCACGTCGGTGATGCGCGGTGCACCGTCGCGGGGCCCGCTGGGTTCCGCTTCGGCAAAGGCTTTGAACATGAATTCGCGCATCGCATCCGCGCGCCGCGCGGCACGGTAAGCGACGTGCGCCTGCGCGAGCGCAAACCCGAGCGCGACCGTGCACACCAGCACTACCATGATTGCGACGATCACACCGCCGCGGTGGCGCGCGATGAATTTGCGCAGGCGATAAATCGACGACGGCGGATGCGCGGCGACCGGCCGGTTCGCCAGATAGCATTCGATGTCGTCTGCCAGGGCGGCCGCGCCCGCGTAGCGATGACTCGGCTCGTCGGCAGTGGCCTGCAGGATGATGTTGTCGAGGTCGCCCTGCAGTTGCTTGCGGACACGTGCGGGGGCGGCGGGCAACGAATCCCCGAGTGCGCGTTTGTCGATGCGCGAAGACGGCGTGCGCAGGTCGCCGGACTCGCGGCGGTGGCCGGTCAGCAGTTCGCCGAGGAGTACTCCGAGCGCGTAAACATCCGTTGCGGTCGTGATCAAGCCGCCATTGAATTGTTCCGGTGCCGCATAGGCCGGCGTCATGCGTTGATAGCCGGTGCGCGTCGTTTCCTGTTCGGGAAGATCGTCGTCCAGGAGCTTGGCGATTCCGAAGTCCAACAGTTTTATATGGTTGTCGGCGGTGACGAACACGTTGGATGGCTTGAGGTCGCGATGCACGATCAGTGCGCGATGTGCGGCCTCGACCGCACGGCAGACATCGACGATCAGATGCAATCGCTGCGACGTATCCAGGTGATGCGTGCGCGCGTGATCGAGGATCGTGCTGCCCTCGACCAATTCGAGTGCGATGTAAGGAATGCCCGATTCCGTCACGCCGCCTTCGATCAGGCGCGCAATGCCGTGATGATTTAGCTGACTCAGCGCGCGTCGCTCGTCGCGGAATCGTCGTTGCTCGTCGGGCGTGTAGAGCGAGCGCCGAAGCAGCTTGAGAGCGACGTGCTGGCGCACGCCCGCTTGCTCGCGCGAGGCCCGAAAGACCACGGACGAGCCTCCTTCGCCGAGTTTCTCGCCGAGCAGAAATTCACCGAAGCGCAAGCCGTCGGCCGGCATGGGCAGATCCGCTTCACCGACACGTTCGAGCAATGCATCGACGCCGCCACCGAAGGCAAGTTGCGCGTCTGCCGCGTCTGCTTCGAGTAGACGCTCAACGGCAGCTCGCTCGCCATCATCGGCGCAATGTTCAAGCAGCCACGCGCTGCGCCGAGTCGGCGCAATCTCAAGGACCTCATCGAAAAGTTCGCGCTGGCTTTGTGCACGTGTCATGCCCAACTTTCGCTGCGATCGGCTCTCGTAAAACGCCGCGCAAGCCCGTGCGTCGAAGCCACGGCGTTCATCAGCCGAGGGCGTTGGCGAGAAACGCGCAGGCGTAGCGCCAGTCACGATCGGCAGTGCGTCGCGTGATGCCGGATAGTTCAGCGATCTGTTCCGGTACAAGCCCGGCGAAGTAGCGCAGCTCGAACACGCGAGCCGCGCGCGCGTCCTTTTGCTCCAGTTGCCCCAAGGCTTCGTCGATGGCCAGCGCCTGCTCGGCACTGGCAATGGCCAGGCTGGACTGGTCGGTGACCCCAAGCGTAACCGGCGCCCATTCGCCGCCGGCCTTTTGACGCATGCGATCGCGGGCGCGGTTGATCAGCAAGTTGCGCATGGCCCTTGCTGCGTAGGTAAAAAATTGCCTCGCGTGTTCGAAGTTGAGCGGCGTGCGCCCATCCATGCGCAGGTAGAGTTCGTGCACCAGCGCCGTGGTGTCGAGGGTCGCTCGCGCATTGCCTGACAACTGACGATGCGCGAGCACCTTCAGCCGCTCATAAACCGACTCGAATGAAAAGTCCGGCGCAGGCGTATCGATGGCTGTCGTTTCGGTACTCGCGAAAATCGGGTTCGGCACGGGCTCGGCAACCTTGCGGTGGCCGCGCCAGTGTACTCGCGTGCCCCTTGACCACGAAACCCGTCGCTGGGTTGTGCAGTGAAAGGGGGCACGCGACTTTTCCGCGCGGGCGCCAGCTCGACGCCGGCTCAATGTTGGTTCACGGCCCATCGAAGCCATTCTTGAAGATGACATCGTTGTTGAGTGTGAGCGTGACATCGTCGAACCAGCCCACCTTGCTGGTGCCGTCTGGCGCGAGCACCGCGCCGTTGATGCCGCCGCTGCCAGGGCCTTCATCGACCAGCAGGTAGACCGCAACCGAGGTATTGCGCGTCCATTGGGCGGGCGTGACGATGATATGCGAGGGGGTTGACGGTCGATTCCAGGTGCTCGTTGTCGCAAGGACCTTGCCGCCCGTCAGATCTGGCGTGCCCGTGCATGTTTCGCTGCCATTGATGCGCAATTCCCAGCCAAGGGAGACATTGTCGCCGGGATTCAATGGCGCAGTACCCGTCGATTTGCCCGAGCCGTTGAGTTGGTAGTCACCGGGGCCGGGCAAATGAATGCACTGCACGCGGGCTGTAATACTGGTGGCGGTTGTCGCGAGGTTGACATGCAGCGAGCCACCGACGGATCCGGGAGCGTTCTGGGTCGCATCCCAGCTCGAAGCGTTTGCGGTGACGATCTGCCAGATATAGGCATTGGCGGCGAAGTTGCCGTTCTCGACGAGTGGCTGCACGGCTTGGCGTTCATAGGCGCCCAGATCGCCCGCTCCATAGCGATTGGCGACCAGGTCAAGGTCGATTCCGCGCATCTGGTCCCACAGGTCGTGGGTTCCCGCGCCGCCGACGGCAAAATCGACTGCTGGCGATCCGGCTGTCGGACGATAGTCGCCGTGCGACGCATCGATGAAGCGCGGACTGGCGTTCACGATGCGCGCATTGCCCGGGCCGAACAGCGAAGCCGATTCGCTTGCGAGGAGATCGGTCACCACGGGCGCGCTGCCATCGTTATGCAGCGTCGTTACGCCCGGCTGCCACACGATGGAATTGCTCATGTTGAAGGCCCCGCCGGTGTTGACTCCCAGCACATCCGGCCCATTGACCGTGTTGCCCGCAATGGTCGAGAAATGGATTTGCTGAGTGTGGGCTTCGACAAGGCGCAAGCTCGAGACATTGTCCGCGATCAGGGTGTCGTCGGCGATGAAATCGTTCACGCGTATCAATTCACTTCCCTCATTGCCGACGATCGCGATTCTTCTCACATCCATGGTGTTGTTGCTTTCTCCATAGATGACCTGTCCATTCGTGCTGAGGTTGTCGCGTATCTGCCCGCACGGCATGCCGACCGTGCAATCGACCCAACCGTTCGGGCGCGGAGGTGCTGGAGAAAAATATTCGTTGAAGTAAATGTCCGCACTATCCCTCAGGCGAAATGCGCCGCCGACGGGCGCATCGTTGTTCTCAATTGACGCGTTCCAGATATACGCATTCGCGTGACCACCCGGGAAAAGGTACAGGCCGCCACCCTGCACCGAGGCGCTATTGCCATCGATGGTGGTGAGATGCGCTGCATCCGTTGAAAACATGCGCAATTCCGCGGGCTGGATGCAGCCATTGGCGGCTTCGATGGCGATGCCACCCCCGTAAAGCGCGTCATTGCCGGAAACCACGCCCTGAAATCCGTTGAGACCGGTACTGCCGAGATAGACAATCGACTTCTGCGAACATGCGCGGATGTGAATGCCGCCACCAAAACCGCCCACACTGGCGACGCCATTCGCGCTATTGGAGGCGATCAGGATGCTGTCTCCACGGATCACCGTCTCGATGTTGTTCGAGTAGATGCCGCCGCCGTTGTAGAACGCCGTGTTGTTGAGAATGTTGGTGTTGGGGCCGATGTCCAATTCGGATGCGTCGCCAGTGCCGCCAACGTTGAGGCCGCCGCCGTACGCGCCGACGTTGTTGCTTATCGAACTGTCGGCGATATCCAGCAGACCATTGCCGGTGTAGTAGATGCCGCCACCGGCAATTCCGTTATTGGCGACGTCGCCGCCGGTGATCGTCAGTTTGCGCAGATGCACGAGCGATCCGGCGTTGCCGTTGATCGTCAGCACAGAGGCATGCGCGCCGCCTGCGCCGTCCAGGATCGTATACGTTGAATCTTCGGTACTGGTCGTGCAATCGGAATAGCCACCGGTGATGGTGATTTCCTGAGCGGTTGTGAATGCGATCGCCTGCTGGGCGTAGGTTCCATCGCGAGTGATGCGGATGGTATCGGGCCCTGCATGGTTTTCTGCCGCGGTCAATGCGGCCGCGACGGTGCTATGCGTGCACGTTTGCGAATTTCCGACCGTGTAGGTAATGGCCAACGCGGGCGCAGAGCCTGCGATAAGGGCGAGCGCAAGAAGGCCCTTGAGCCCTCGGGGAACGTGCCGCGTTACCGCCTCAACACCGAGGCTTCCATGACGAATTGTGGGGTACATGCTCTGCTCTCCGCTCGCGACGTATGCCGCAGTCGGTTATCAAGGACACCGTTCGGCGAGCGTTTTGGACATGCGTGCGGAAAACCGTTTGCGAAAACTTGCCGGCTGCACCCAGGAATCAGTAATTCTCGCCGAGGTCCGGACTTGTTCAGCGTTGCCCTAACACGGCGCGTGACGACAGCTTGGGCTGGGCTGGTGCCGCGCGCCGCTGTCTTCAACCGGCCTTCGTTCCGACGAATGCGCCGATCGGCAGGGCGGGAACCAGTTGGTTTTTCTTGCGGTTTCCACAATAGTCTTATGTGGCAACGGCACCTATTCTCATGACGACTGCTTACATTCGGAAGTCGTCGTTGTTAAAGTCCGAAACGGACGAGCCAACGTGTCGCGGTCGCGCGTCTGCAATGGCGGCAGCGGTGATTCATGTGAATTGTGAAACACGCTATGGGCGGGGCCCACGATAGAATTGCTGTGGCAACGCAGTATCTCGCTCGCGTTGGTACGCGCGGCGTTGTTCTGGGTCGACATTCCTTGCCAGACAAGTTCTTCAGGCACCGGCGAAGCCGCCTCGCTGGCTCATTTGCACGGCGGCTTTCTGTTCGCGGTGGCGATGCTGTATCGGGAGCGTCTGCCGCTGCTGCTGTGTACGATCGCGGTGTTTTTCGCATGGGCCTGCAATGATGCGATCCTGGGCGGCGTGCTGCTCTCCCACGCGCACGGCGCCGTATCGTATGTGCTGACGTATGCGGGCTTGCGCTGGTCGTCGCGCGGGCTGGTGCTGATCGAGCGTGGCGATTGGAGATTCACGACATCCGACTTGCCGCGTTTCGTACTGGTCGGGATGTTTCTGTTTCCGCTGCTGCTGGCAATGCTCAACGCGATTCCGAACGCGTGGTTGGAGTTGGACAACCGCGCATCAGCTGCCGGTCGATACCTGCGCTGATGGCAAGCCGCTTGCCGCGCATCGACACTCGCTGCAACTGTCGACGACAGTACTGGTTCGTGTACGGGCCGACGACGTCGCGCTGTATTTTCAGCCGTTTGCGCGATGACCACGGACGTCTGATGTTGCCGAGTGAATTCCTGCACCAATTGCAAGGAGATCGCCGCATGGCCGAACTCGATCTGGCGGTGTTGCGCCACCTCGACAAGTGGCTGCGTCAGCATCGCGAACGCTTGCCGGCGCTGGCCCGGATCAGCATCAATATCGACGGTCAGTCGCTCGCCTCGCGAGCGTTCGCGCATGAATTTCTAAGTCTGCTCGACCAGTTCGCGCTGCCACCGCAAACACTCTGCTTCGAAGTGACGGAGACGGCAGCAATCACTCACGCGCAGAAATCGACCGCGTTGGTTTCCGCTGTGCGCGAACGCGGCTGCCATGTCGCGATCGATGATTTCGGCGTCGGCTATCAGTCGTTCGAACGCTTGACGCAGATACCGGTCGACGTGATCAAGATCGATGGCAGCTTCGCGCGTGACATGTTTCCTTCGCCGCGCTATACCGAACTGGTGCGTGCGACAGTCGCGATTGCACTCGCATTCAACGCCGAGATGGGTGGAAGATGCGGCAACCATCGACGCGCTGCGGGCGCTGGGCGTGGATTGGGCACATGGTTTTCATATCGCCAAACGCGCTCCGATCGACGACGTGCTGCTGGCACACGCCCCCGCTATGTCGGCGACGCAGACGCGCACATCCCGCTGAGTGCGTGCGGGTCGGTGGGTGCAATTGGCGACGACGGTTTCAAAACCATTGACGAAAATAGTGTCCACAGCGCTCAACTCGAACACACAGATGGCGGCCGCAAGCCCGATCACACGCAGAAACATTGTTAGCGGCGGATAGCGTCGTAGCCGCTGGTGCGCCAATAGCGTTCTGAGTCAGGCCGTCGTTGCAGCGCCGATATCGATGGCGCGCGTTATTCGCATGACCTTGATTTCGCGCTAGGCTTGAGCCGTCTTCACCCGGTGTTGCTGGCGCGGGTTGAACCTGGGGAGGGTAGACGCATGGCTCGTACTCCGTTGATGGATTTGCTGCAGCGCGCGGCCGCCATTGCGCTGCATGCACGCAGATCCGGTGAATCCTTGGACGAGGCGATCCCGCGCGAGCGTGTGTTGCGCGTCGATCACGCGCGGCGACATTTTCTGCTTCAGTCGGCGACGGCTTCCGCTGCGCTGATGATGGCTGCCTGCGTGCACGTGCCGCGCCCGCGCGATGGAAAGGACGAGGTCGTGATCGTCGGCGCCGGTATCGCCGGGCTGACCTGCGCATGGCGTCTGCGCCAAGCAGGCACCCGCGTGCGAGTCTACGAAGCGCTGGAACGCGTCGGCGGGCGCATTCTCAGCCTACGCAACCATTTCGCCAATGACCAGGTCTGCGAACTTGGCGGCGAACTCATCGACAGCGGCCACGTACGCATTCGCGCTCTGGCGAGCGAGCTCGGTCTCGCCATCGATGACCTTGCCGAAGACCCGACCGCAGCGTTTGGCGACATCTGGTTCTGCGACGGCAGGCGCTACAGCGAAGGTGAAGTCCTGACGGCGTTCGCGCCGCTCGCCGAGGCGATCCGCCGCGACGTGGCGACCTTGCCCGAGGCGGAGATTACCTATGCCGCGACCGGCGGCGCCGAAGCACTGGATCGCGAATCGCTATCGCAGTGGCTCGATCGCAACGGCGCATCGGGCTGGCTGAGGAAATTGATCGAGGTTGCGTACACGACCGAGATGGGCCTCGAGTGCGAGGAGCAATCGGCGCTGAATTTTCTGACCTTCATTGATCCCGGAATCGACAAATTCCGCGTATTCGGCGAGAGCGATGAGCGTTCGCATGTGCGCGGTGTCGACGACCAGATACCGCAGCGTCTCGCTGCGAAGCTCGCTGATGCGCTCAGTACAGGTACCGTGCTGGAAGCCGTGCGCCAGCACGGGGGCGGCGGCTACACCTTGAGTTTCAAACGCGGTGCCGGTGCGTTCGAGGTGCGCGCAAATCGCGTCGTGCTGGCACTGCCATTCACGACGTTGCGCAACGTGAAACTCGATATCGATCTGCCGCCGGCGAAACGCAGGGCGATTGCCGAGCTGCGCTATGGCACCAACGCGAAGCTGATGATCGGTTTCAACGAACGCCTCTGGCGCACTCAGCATGCAAGCGGCGGTAGCACCTACAGCGATTTGCCCCTGCAGACGACCTGGGAAACCAGTCGCATGCAGGCGGGCGCAGCGGGCATCCTGACCAATTTTGTCGGCGGCCGCCACGGTATCGAAATTGCTGCCGGTACGCCGAAGGATCAGGCAGACGCGGCCGCGCAGCAGCTCGAAGCCATCTTTCCCGGCATCGCGGCCGCACGCGCGGACTCGCGCGAGGCGCGCTTTCACTGGCCGACCCATGCATGGACACTTGGCAGCTACGCCTGCCTCACGCCGGGACAGTGGACCACGATTCGCGGTTCGATCGGCGAACGCGTCGGCAGCCTGCACTTTGCCGGCGAGCATTGCGCGTTCGACAACCAGGG
>JBBRZD010000063.1:0-12907 GCA_038237055.1 Lysobacterales bacterium
AACCGCAGTTCTTGTTGATTGAATAGAACGCATGCTTCACGCCGGAAGCGCCGATCTGCCGGATGCGGCCGCCGCTATCCACGCGATACAGGTTCCAGATCAGGATGGGGTGCTGATCGTTGTCGTAAGGCGGATGATTGCCGCTGAAGTGTCCATACCAGGCAACGGCCGTCTTTCCAATATTACGCAAGCTCGCATCTGCGCCGAGTACGAGTCGCCCGTTTGTGCTGGTCGCGGTGCATGCGCCGCCGTTGGGCAGGGGCGGCAATCCGCAACGAGGCGCGTAGATTGAATCCCGAAAACCACTCAGGTTCGATTCGAACACCTCGATGTCGGTCACTCGGCCCGGCGCAGGCCACGGCGCACTGCACTTCGCACCCAACGCATCCGGACCCGACGCATCCTGTGCCGATGCGTCCGCATCCGTCGACGCATGAAATTCCAGATTGCCGACCGCTGCTTGCGCAAGTTCAGGACGTCTCAGTATCTGCGCGAAACGCGGCGCAAGACGCAGATTCATGTGCGTCATCGAGAATCCATTCGGTGCATCGTCTGCGAAGCCGTAGTGTGCGTGATCGGCCGTCAACCAGACACGACCATCCGCATCCACAATGTCAATGCCGAGTCCCGCGCCGCCGCTCGCGCGTAACGCGAATTGACGCAGATCCACGCTGCCACCGGGATAGTCGAGCACAAAACCGCCAGCGAAACGCAACGCGCCTTCGCCAATCCAGACAACCGCCGCACCGCGGCGCTTGATCTGCAAGTCGCTATCGGTTCGTGCCGTGAATGCGACCACTTCGTAGCGCACACCGGGCGCTCCGCGCGTGCGCGTGGAAGCGTCCTTCACTTCGCCCATGCGCATACCAAATGTTGCCAATGCGTCAGGGTTGAACGCGAACTCAACCACGCCTTTGCGCAGCTGCAGGGTGACCGCCTTCGCCGCATGCGTATCGGCAGCAGGGCCTGGCTTATCCGCAGTTACGGTTTGCGCCGATGCTGCGTGCACTAAGCCGACGATGAAACTGGACACGACCATCGCGAGCAGTCGGTTCATGGGCGGTTTGCAGAGAATTCCAGACAACGTATTTACGCCTTGCTCGCCCCAGGATCTACGCATGGTGCCACGCCCCTGCCTGCAAACGAATGGCCGTGCGTCAACGCGCTGGCAAACGTTGCGCCATCTGCGCTAGCTTGCATGGATGACCGAACCCACTTTCTCCGTCGCCATCGATGGCATTGCCGATCTGATTGAAAACGGCCGCTTCGAAATGGCGGCGACACAGGCGAGTTCCCTGCGCGCGCGTTTTCCCACCCAGATTGAAGCGGCGCGCCTGCATGCGATTGCGCTGTTCCAATTGGGACGTCTTGACGATGCGCGTGTCGCGCTGAACGTCGCGCTGCAGTTGGATCCGCACTCTGTCGAAGTGTTATGCAACCTTGGCAGCGTCCTGCTTGCCGCAGGCGACAGCGCAGCGGCAATTGGCGTACTCGAAGATGCACGCGCGTTCGCGCCGGAACATCCCGCCATCCTCAATGGCCTCGGCAATGCGCGTCGTGCTGCAGGCGACCTCGCGGGCGCGCGCGACGCGTACGCGCGCGCGACGCAATCGATGCCAAACCATATCGGCGCGTGGCTGAATCTCGCCACGGCGCGTCTTGCGCTCGGTGAGCAAGTCGCGGCAGAACGCGACACACGACATGCGCTGACCCTCGCGCCCGGCCATCCGGAAGGTCTGTTCGCGCTTGGCCACGCGCTTGCTGCGCAACGTCGCTACGCCGAAGCGGAAGCGGCCTATGCGGCAGGCGCGCGCGCGGCACCGGCGGACGCGCGCTTTCACTACCAATGCGGCTTGATGGCGGAAGAGCAAAAAAATCTGGCCGCCGCTGCAAGCGCCCACGCGCGCGCGTGGGCACTCGATGAAAAATTCGACGCCGCACTCAGCCAGCTGGCGTTCCTGCGTCGGCAGTTGTGCGATTGGCGCGAGCTGGACGCGCTTTCCGCGCGACTACGTGAGCGTGTCGCTGCGCGGGCGCCCGGTATCTCACCGTTCGGCTTCCTTGCCGAACCGGCCAGCGCGGCCGAACAAATGCTATGTGCACAATCCCACGCGCAGGGTATCGAAGCGAAGGTGGCCCCGCTGCGCTCGCGTCTCGCGTACGCTCATGCACGTCGCGCGCTCACCGCGCCTCTGCGCATCGGATTGGTTGCCAATGGCTTCGGCAATCATCCAACGAGCCTGCTGATCGTTGCGATGCTGGAAGGGCTGCGCAGCGATGCGTCGATTGAGACGCATCTGTTTTCCACCACAACCGATGACGGTAGCGCGCTGCTGCGCCGCCTGCGCGCGAGCGCGCATGGCTGGCACGATATGTCAGCGGCAAGTGCGTCCACGCTCGCTGCCGCGATCCATGCCAGCGACATCGAACTTCTACTCGACCTCGACGGCTACTGCAGCGGCGCCATGCCGGACGCGCTGGCGCTGCGCCCTGCCCCACTGCAAGTGAACTGGCTCGCCTATCCCGGCACGCTAGGGGCGCCGTGGATCGACTATGTGATCGCCGATGCGATCGTGCTGCCGCCTTCAATGCACGAGCAATTCTCCGAGAACGTCGCTTGGTTGCCACGCTGTTTCCAGCCCTCCGATCCAACTCGCCGCATCGCGGAAACACCCTCGCACGCAGTCTGCGGATTGCCGGAGAACGGCACCGTCTATGCCTGCTTCAACAACAGCTACAAGCTTGACCCGGCAAGTTTCGAGCGCATGCTGACCGTGCTGCACGCCGTACCTGATTCGGTGCTGTGGCTGCTGTCGGGTGCAGACACCGCGAACGAGAACCTGCGCGCTGCGGCGAAGCATCACGGCATCGATCCGGCGCGGCTGGTGTTCAGTCCGAAGCTGCCGCATACCGAGTATCTCGCGCGGTACCGACACGCGGACCTGTTCCTCGACACGGCCATCTACGGCGCGCACACCACCGCATCCGATGCGATCTTCGCCGGCTGCCCGGTACTCACCGTCGCCGGCCCGACCTTTGCCTCGCGCGTGGCGGCCAGCCTGAATCACCATCTCGGCATGCCGCAGCTAAACGCGCGTGACGATGCAGCGTACGTCGAGATCGCAGTGCGGATCGGACGCGATGCCGATGCACGCTGTGCATTGCGCGCGGAACTTGCCGAACGTCGCGAGCGCAGCGGCTTGTTCGACATGCAGGCGTTCGCGCGCGACTTTGCCCAGCTGCTGCACAAGATCGCGCACCGCCATCGCGCCGGCCTTGCACCCGCTCCGTTCGATTGAGCTTCCCGACACCGCCGCGGCGCGCTACCCTCAGGGCATGACCGCCCAAACCGATTTCGTGCCGCTCACCCTCTGCGTGCTGACCGTGTCGGACACGCGCACGCCCGACAACGACACCTCGGGCGACTATCTCGCGCTCTCGCTCGGTCAGGCGGGGCATCGCCTGCACGAGAAACGCATCCTCAAGGACAATCGCTACGCAGTTCGGGCCATTGTCGCCGCGTGGATCGCTGACGAATCCATCAATGGCGTGATTGTTACCGGCGGTACCGGCTTCACTGGGCGCGATTCCACACCCGAAGCCATTGCGCCCCTGTTGGACAAGGAAATGCCCGGCTTCGGCGAGATGTTTCGCGCTGTCAGTTTCGACGAGATCGGCACATCAACGATGCAGTCGCGCGCATTTGCGGGACTGTCCAACAACACGTTCGTGTTCTGCCTGCCGGGTTCGACTTCGGCCTGCCGCACTGCATGGGAAAAGCTGATCCGGGTGCAGCTCGATGCAACCACCAAACCATGCAACCTGGCCGGCTTGATTCCGCGGTTACGCGAATAGTAGGCCTTTATTCGTGGGAGCAACTTCAGCCGCGATGCCCTCAAGCCCTCCCCTTCAAGGGGAGGGTTGGTTGGGGATGGTGTCGAGTATCGCCGCCGGCATCGCGGCTGAAGCCGCTCCCCCCAGCCGCAAGAGCAGCACTCCCAGAGGTCGCGATGAAGCATCTGAAGAAGAAGAAATACGAGCACGCCCTCGAGGCTCTCGACGAAGACCTGGTGAACCTGCAGCGCTGGATCATCAACAGCGGCAGGCGCGTCGTGGTCGTATTCGAGGGGCGTGACGCCGCCGGCAAGGGCGGTGTGATCAAGGCGATCGGCGAGCGCCTGAACTCGCGTTACACCCGCATCGTCGCGCTGCCAAAACCGACCGAGCGTGAGTCGACGCAGTGGTACTTCCAGCGCTACATCGAACATTTGCCCGCAGCCGGCGAATTCGTGCTGTTCGATCGCAGCTGGTACAACCGCGCGGGCGTCGAACATGTGATGGGCTTTTGCACTGAAGCGCAATACCGACGTTTTCTCGTCGACTGTCCGGTGTTCGAGAAGATGATCACCGATGACGGCATCCTGCTTCTCAAGTATTGGCTGGCGGTCGATCAGGAAGAGCAGGAACAGCGGTTCGCATCGCGCGCGACCGATCCGCTCAAGCGCTTCAAGATTTCACCGATTGATCTGAAAGCGCGCGAGCAATACGCCGCCTATGGAAAGGCGCGCGATGCAATGCTGCACGCGACGAACGCGGAATGGGCGCCGTGGTTCGTCGCGAACTTCAACGACCAGAAGCGCGGCCGCCTCGACGTGATCTCGCACCTGCTGGCGCGACTGCCGGAACGCCTGGCACCGGACAAACCGCTGAAGTTGCCGAAGCTGAAGGATAAGCCGGGACGGGAAAAGCTGCGTGATAGCGGCTTGTGGATCCCCGATTGCTTCTGAAGCCTGCGCCGCGCCTGTCGCAAGGACAGGGGCGGCGGCAAGTCCTGCGGCGCGCTTACGGGCGGCGCAGCAGCTCCGGGTTTTCCGTGCTGACCGGCATGAGGTCCGTCTTCGACACGCCGAGCCAATACAGAATCGGGTTCGCGAAGAAGATCGACGACAGCGTACCGATGACGATGCCGATCAGCATCGTCAACGCGAAGCCATGCACGGCTGGCCCGCCGAAGAAGTAAAGCGCCGCCATCGCAATCGCGGTCAGCATCGAGGTCATGATCGTACGCGACAAGGTCTGGTTGATCGCCTTGTTGAGGATGGCGTACGGCTCGGCCTTGCGCGTGAGGCGGAACAGTTCACGCACGCGGTCGAATACGACCACCTTGTCGTTGATCGAGTAACCGATCACCGCAAGCAGCGACGCGAGCACGGTGAGGTCGAATTCGAGTTGCGTCAGGGCGAAAAAGCCGACCGTCAGGATCGTATCGTGCATTTCGCTCGCGATCGCGGCAATCGCGAAGCGTTTCTCGAAGCGGATACCGATGTAGATCATGATGCCGAGCATCACGAACACCGCCGCGACGATACCGTCGGTCTTGAGTTCGGAGCCGACCTGCGGACCGACGAAGTCGTGCCGCTTCATGGTCACGTCGGCGCGCTTGACCTTGAGTGCGCCAAGCACGTCGGTCGCCACCTTGTCGCCATTCTTCTCGTCAGCCTGCGTCTGCAGGCGGATCGACACATCGCGGGTACCACCGAGGCTCTGAACCTGCGCGTTGTGGAAACCGGCGGTTTCCAGCGCGGCACGCACCTGGTCGACCTCGACCGGCTGCACGTATGTCGCCTCAACCAGCACGCCGCCGGTGAAGTCGAGCGCGTAGTTGAGTCCGCGTGTGGCGATGAGTCCGAGCGAGACCAGCATCAGCACGATGGAGATCGCCATGCTGATCTTGCGCCCGCCGAGGAAGTCTATATTGCTGTCGGGATTGAAAAGTTCCATGGGATCGCTTGCCTCAGACTGACGCAGCGCGCGAGTAACCACTGCCGAGGGAAAGACCCTTCAGCTTGCGGCCACTGTGCACGAGATTGGTGATGGCATGCGTGACCGTGACCGAGGTGAACATCGAGGTCAGGATGCCGATGAAGAGTGTGACACCGAAGCCACGGATCGCACCCGAGCCGAGCGTCATCAGCGCGAGCGCCGCGAGCAAATGGGTCACGTTCGCGTCGAGAATGGTCGCGAATGCCTTGTCATAACCGGCGCGGATCGAGGTGAGCGGCGAGGAACCGTTGCGCAGTTCCTCGCGTATACGTTCGCAGATCAGCACGTTCGCATCGATCGCCATGCCGAGGGTCAGCACGATACCTGCAATGCCGGGCATCGTCAGTGTCACGCCAATCGCGCTCATCACCGCCAGCAGCAGCACGAGGTTGAAGAACAGCGCGATGTCGGCGATCAGGCCAAACACGAAGTAGTACAGCGCCATGAACACGAGCACGGCGGCGAGACCGAGCAAAACTGCGCTTACGCCTTTCTGGATGTTGTCCTTGCCCAGGCTCGGGCCGATCACACGCTCCTCGACGATCACGACGGGCGCGGCGAGCGAACCTGCGCGCAGCAGCAGCGCCAGATCTGACGCGACCTTGTTGCTTTCCAGACCCGTGGTCGAGAAACGATTGGAGAACACACCACGGATGCTCGCACTGTTAATCACCTCTTCGGTGACCTTGCTGGTGCGCACTTCCTTGCCGTCGACCATGGTGATCTCCGGCGTGGTTTCCTTGTACACCACGGCCATCGGTTTGCCGATGTTCTGCGTCGTGAATTCGAGCATCTTGCGGCCACCCGCCGCATTCAGCGTGACCGACACCGCGGGCGTTCCGCTCTGCGGATCCGGTGCGCTCGACGCGTCGACGAGCTCGTCGCCGGTCACGATGACTTTCTTCCTCAGCAGGATCGGAATCGGCTTGCCGTCGGCACCGCGCTCGCGGCGATGGTAGAGCTTGTCTTCCGGCGGAATCTGCCCGCTCTTCTCCGCTTCAAACGCATTCGCGTTCTCGTCGACTGCGCGATATTCGAGGGTTGCGGTCGCGCCAAGAATCTTCTTTGCCTCGGCCGTATCCTGCACACCCGGCAGTTCGACCGCGATGCGCGAATCGCCCTGCTGCTGGATCAGCGGCTCGGCGACGCCGAGTGCATTGATGCGGTTGTTCAATGTCGCAACGTTCTGGCGGATCGTGTTCTGCGCGATTTCCGTCAACTTCTGCGGCCTCACGCCCGCATTCAGCGTGAACGAATCGCCGACATTTGCGCCATTCGTGACGACCACATCCGGCACCTTGGCCTGGATCACGGTCGTCGACGCATCGCGGTCTTCACTGCTGCGCAGTTGCACGACGATGCCTTGCGGCCCGCGTCCGACCGACTGGTAGCGGATGTTCTTGTCGCGCAACGCCGTGCGGATGTCATCCGTATAGCGCTGCACCTGTTTCTCCATCACGTCCTTGTCGTCGACTTCCATCAGGAAGTGGACGCCGCCCTGCAGGTCGAGACCCTTGGGCATTTCCTTCGCGCCGATGGCGCGCATCCAACCCGGCACGGTCGAGGCGAGATTCAATGCGACGATGTACTGGTCGCCGAGCGTCGACTTCAGCGTCTCTGCCGCCTTCGCCTGCAATTCGGACTCGCCGCTCGGCAAGCGCACCAGCAGGTGGTCGTTATTGAGTTCAATCGTCTGGAACGCGATCTTCGCTTTTTCAAGCGCACCCTGAACCTGTTCCTTCAGCGCCTGATCGACGGACGCGCCGCGATTGGCAGTGATCTGCACGGCCGGCTGCTGCACGAACAAGTTCGGCAAGCCATAAAGCACGCCGAGCAGAAGCACTACCACAACGATCGCGTATTTCCAGCGGGGAAAATCGTTCATCTTGTAATCCAGTACGCCACAACGTCATCCCGACCAGCAGCTGGCCGGAAACCAGTCCCAACAATCGATCAAGCGGCTTTCAGCGTGCCCTTGGGCAGCACCATCGAGATGGCCTGCTTCTGCATCTTGACGCGCACGTTCGGCGCGATCTCGAGCATCACGAACTGGTCCGCAATCTCGTCGATGCGGCCAAGCAGCCCGCCATTGGTCAGCACTTCGTCGCCCTTGGCGAGCGCCGCGACCATGGTGCGCTGTTCCTTCGCACGCTTCATTTGCGGGCGGATCAGCATGAAATAGAAGATGCCGAACAGGACGATCAGCGGCAGGAACGAGATCAGCGGGTTGCCCGCAGCGCCCGCAGCGCCCGGGGCAGCCGCCTGCGCATGCGCACTAGTGATGAAAAAATCCATGGTTTCTCCAGCGATTGCGGCGACCGACGCGCATATCGGGTCGGTCGAAAAGGTCGCGGATTATGCCACGCCGTGGCGGGAGGCGCACCGCCCCACGCAAAATCAACCACATAGCGCGGATCAGCTCGCGACCGCGCCCTCGGGCGGATCCACAGGCGTTCGCTGCCTGTAGAACGCTGCGACAAAGTCCGCCAGCGTTCCGCCCGCGATGGCGCCACGCAGACCCGTCATCAGCTCCTGGTAGTAGTGCAGGTTGTGGATCGTCGCCAGCTGCGGGCCGAGCATCTCGCCGCAACGGTCGAGGTGGCGCAGATATGCGCGGCTGAAGCCGGAGCGACAGGTGTAGCAGGTGCACGCCTCATCGAGCGGACGCGTATCCCGCTCGTATTTGGCGTTTCGGATGCGCAAGGTGCCGTAACGCGTGAACAGGTGAGCGTTGCGTGCGTTGCGAGTCGGCATCACGCAATCGAACATGTCGACGCCGCGGCGCACTGCCTCGACGAGGTCCTCGGGTCGTCCGACGCCCATCAGGTAGCGCGGTTTGTGCTTGGGCAATAGCGGCTCGACGGATTCCAGCGTCGCATTGCGCTCCGCTTCCGGCTCACCGACCGCGAGGCCGCCAATCGCGTAGCCATCGAATCCAATGTCGATCAAGCCATCCGCCGAACGCTTGCGTAGCGTGGGATACACGCCGCCCTGAACGATGCCGAATAGCGCGTTGGGGTTCTTCAAATCATCGAAGCCGCGACGCGAGCGTTCGGCCCAGCGCAGCGACAGTTCCATCGAATCGCGCGCCTGGCTTTCAGTCGCCGGATACGGTGTGCACTCGTCGAAGATCATCGCAATATCGGAATCGAGCACATGCTGGATGCGCATCGACTCCTCCGGCGACAAGAACACCTTCGAGCCGTCGACGGGCGAAGCAAACGTCACGCCCTCCTCGGTGATCTTGCGCTTGTGCGCGAGGCTGAAGACCTGAAATCCGCCGGAGTCGGTGAGGATCGGCTTGTTCCAGCCGATGAAACGATGCAAGCCGCCGAACGCCCCGATCACGTCGAGCCCCGGGCGCAGGAACAGATGGAAGGTGTTGCCGAGGATGATTTCGGCGCCAATGTCGACGAGGTTCTGCGGCGTCATCGCCTTGACCGAACCATACGTGCCGACCGGCATGAACGCCGGCGTCTCAATGGTGCCGCGCGCAAAGGTCAGGCGGCCACGACGCGCGCTGCCGTCGGTTCCAAGCAACTGGAAATCCATCGCGCTCATGCGGCGTGCCTGTCAGGGAGAATCAGCATGGCGTCTCCATACGAAAAAAATCGGTAGCGCTGCTCGACGGCATGCCGATATGCGTCGAACACGAGCTCGCGCCCGGCAAACGCCGACACCAGCATCAGCAGGGTCGATTCGGGCAGGTGGAAGTTCGTGACCAGCGCATCGACACTGCGGATGCGATAGCCGGGGAAGATGAAGATCTGCGTATCGCCCGCGAACGGCGCAACTTCGCCATCGCGCAATGAAGATTCCAACGCACGCACGACCGTGGTGCCGACCGCGACGACACGTCCTCCGCGTGCGCGCGTCTGCCGAATCTTCTCGACCAGTTCAGCGCCGACGTTGAGCCATTCACGATGCATCGTATGATCTTCGATGCGCTCCGCGCGCATCGGCTGGAACGTGCCGGCGCCGACATGCAGGGTGACGTAGCCCGTATCGATGCCGCGCGCGGCAAGCGCTTGCAGCATCGCTTCGTCGAAGTGCAGCCCCGCAGTCGGAGCGGCGACCGCACCGGCCGTGCGTGCGAATACGGTTTGGTAGCGTTCGTCGTCGGCACCGTCCGCATCGCGTTCGATGTAGGGCGGCAGCGGCATGCGGCCGAGGCGCAGCAATATTTTTTCCAGCGGTTCAACCGTATCGAAACGCAGCAGGAAAAACTCGCCATCACGGCCGAGCACGCTGATCTCGCTGCCGTCCTGCAGGATGATGCGCCCGCCAGCCTTCGGCTTCTTGCTCACGCCAAGCTGGGCACGCGCCTCGTGCGTGCCGGTCACACGTTCAATCAGGATTTCGACGGCGCCGCCACTGTCCTTGTGCCCGAACAAGCGCGCCGGAAGCACGCGCGTGTCATTGAAAACCAGCAGGTCGCCTGGCAGCAGCAGGTCCGGAAGTTCCGCGAATCGACGATCCTCAACGTGATGCGCGGCGACGTCGACGAGCAGCAGACGACTGGCAGAACGCGTCGGCAACGGCACCTGAGCGATCAACTCCGGCGGCAGGTCGAAATGGAAATCGGATTTTTTCAAAGCGGGGAATCGGGAATCGAGAGTCGGGAATGGTAAGAGCAGGAGCGATTTCACGCACGAAGTCGTGACTCTTCGCCTATTTCCTATTCCCCACTCTCCATTCCCTGCCCCTCACAGCCAGCCCTTCTGCCGGGCCATCCGGTACGCCTCGATGCGATTGCCGACACCGAGCTTGCCGATTGCCTCGGACAAATAATTGCGCACGGTTCCTTGCGAGAGATTCAGGCGCTCGGCGATGTCACCGGCAGAGAGGCCCTCGCCTGCGAGGCGCAGCGTCTGGCGTTCGCGATCGTTGAGCGGGTCCGCATCGGACCAGGCTTCGACCGCAAGTTGCGGATCGATCGCACGACCGCCGCGATGCACCTTGCGCAGCGCTTCGGCGAGTTGCTCGGCCGGCGCATCTTTCAACAAGTATCCGCTGACACCGGCTTCCAGCGCGCGGCGCAGAAAGCCCGCTCGCGCGAACGTGGTCACGATCACGACCTTGCACGGCAATTCGTGGCGCTGTACGCGCTGCGCGAGTTCGAGGCCGGTCAGCCCGGGCATCTCGATATCGGTGACCAGCAGGTCAGGCTTCAATTGCTGCAGCATGCGCCACGCTTCTTCACCGTCCGCAGCGCCGCCGACGACCTCGATGTCCGACTCCAGTTGCAGCAGCGCCGACAAGGCGCCGCGCACCATCGCCTGGTCTTCGGCTAGGAGAACTCGAATCACGGTGTGCAAACATCCGGATGGCGACGTCGAATGGCAACGTCCAAGCAGCGGACTCTAGCGCAAGTTGCGACGCCAGCCGCATTCGCTCAGGCAAGAGCGTGCACGGTACCGCTGGCGGCAGCCGAAGGCGGAAGTGGCAGACGCGCTGTGATGCGAGTGCCTTTGCCGCGGACCGAGTCGATCTCAAGGCGCCCGCCTAACAATTGCAGTCGCTCGTGCATGCCGCTCAGACCGTTGCCGGGAACCACCGTCTGCCCGACGCCATCGTCGGCCACAATCAGATGCGCCTCACCGGCATCGACAGCGAGCTGCACGCGCGCCCGTGTCGCCCGCGCATGTCGCTGGATGTTGGTGACGGCTTCTCGAATGGTCAGTGCGAGCACGGTCTCGATTTCGGGCGGCAGGCCGGGGGCGGGCAGCGTGTAGTCGAGGCGAACGTCGCTCGATTCGAGGAGCAAGCGCGCCGACGCGAGTTCCGCGCCAAGGCCGGCCACGCGGATGCCCGACACCGCGCGCCGCACCTGTCCAAGGGCATCGCGCGCGACGCGCTCGACGTCGACGATCTCGCGTCGTGCGCCAAGCGGATCGCGGTCGAACAGTTTTACGGCAAGCTCCGACTTCAACGTGATCAACGACAAGGTATGGCCGAGCAGATCATGCAGGTCGCGCCCGATGCGCTCTCGCTCGGCGAGCGAAGCGAGGCGTCGGACTTCATCGTGACTGAGCTGCAATTCCGCTTGGCGCAGGCGCTTTTCGCGATGGTAGTAATTGGCCATGCCGATCGCCGTTGCGACGATGGCTGTAATGAAGACCGAGAGCCACAGATACTCCATCGGCCATTGCAGCAGCATCAATTCGACGGCGAATAGCGCAAGACCCGCGAAAACGATAGAGATTGAAGTACGCAGCCTCAATGTGCTTGCCCCGAGCATGCCACCGGCATAAATCAGGTATGTGTTTGAACACGTGTTGAGGGGTGCGAGGGCAAAGCCGAGTGCTGCGATCGACGCGGTGGCCACAAGTCTTTGCCAGCCACAATGCCAATGGCCGTAGAAGAACAGTGGCAGAAAGACCGCGATGCTGAGAAGGGTCGCTGGCCACCAGTACGCCTGCCGATACTGGCTCCAGTTCATGAACAGGAAGCCGAGATAAAGCAGGCTCCACAGCGGCGCCCAACCCTGATCGGCCAGATGCGGTGGCAGTACTCGCGTGCGCAAGCGTTCGAGCGACGTTCCGATCTTCGCCACACCCTCGCTCCACGTTTGCATGCCGATTCTGAAAATCATACGCTGCCTCTCCATCACGGATGCATACGAACGATGTCGAGCGCCGATACCAGCGCGAATAGCATGGCACTGATTTCCAGTCGCAGGTAGATAATGCGCATGGCTGTGATTCCCATGACTCAGCCCCGTGCGAGACGGCGTCGTGCCAGCGCGAGAAATACGATCGTGACGATGCCCAGCGCCAGCACGTGCGGCAAACGGGCTCCATCCGGCGCCAGCCCCACCGCACCCAGCGCGAGTCGGCCCAGATGATAGGCCGGCCACAACGGCGCGATCTTCGCTACCAGCGGCGGCAGCACGCTCAACGGCATCCATAGCCCGGACAGGAACGACATCGGCAGATAAATCAGGTTTGCCACCGCCGGCGCACCCGAGCCGCTTACCAGGCTACCAATGAACAGGCCGATCGCACAGAACGGCAACACTCCGAACAGGTCGACCACGTACAACATCAGCCACGAAGTCGCCGGCAGGCGCACACCGCCCAGC
>JBBRZD010000064.1:0-12561 GCA_038237055.1 Lysobacterales bacterium
GACTACCACAACTTCGTGCTGACCAATTATTTCAAGGTCGATGCCATCGATTTCCAGAAGACGCTCGACGAGGCACTCGCGTTCGGCGAATACGTCGAACCGATGAAGTCCGACATCGCCGGCATCCTTCACGAGCTGCGCAAACAGGGCAAGAAGATTCTGTACGAAGGCGCGCAGGGTTCATTGCTCGATATCGATCACGGTACTTATCCTTACGTCACGTCGAGCAACACCACGATCGGTGGCGCACTCGCTGGCACAGGCGTCGGCGCGAACGCGATCGACTACGTGCTGGGTATTGCGAAAGCGTATGCGACGCGCGTCGGCAGCGGTCCGTTCCCAACCGAGCTGGACGACGCCGTCGGCCAAGGTATCCGCGATCGCGGCCAGGAATATGGCGCGACCACCGGCCGCCCACGACGTTGCGGTTGGATGGATATCGTCGCGCTCAAGCGCGCCGTCGCCATCAACGGTCTCAGCGGCTTGTGCATCACCAAGCTCGACATTCTCGACGGGATGGAAAAACTCAACATCTGCGTCGCCTACGAATATCACGGCAAGCGCAGCGAATACGCGCCGCTCGACGCCGCCGGCTGGGACGAGTGCAAGCCCGTCTACCTCGAATTTCCAGGCTGGAGCGAATCCACCGCGGGCATCACCGAGTGGGACAAACTTCCACCCGCCGCGCGCGCGTACCTGCGTGCACTCGAAGAACTCGCCGGCTGTCCGCTCGCGATCGTCAGCACCGGACCCGATCGCGACGCGAACATTGTGTTGCGTGATCCGTTCGCCTGACCTGTCGATACAGCGAACGATAGGCGACATCATCGCGTCGCCTCATTTGTGCGCAGCAATGGCCACTCGTGCATGAATGCCGAGCCGCGTGTTCATGTCGCCTTTTGTTGTGCGCTGCTACACAGTCGTTTGTGCAAGCCTTGCACAACGAATGGAGCCGCTCATGCCCGAGAGGAAAACCAACGCTGCCGCTGCGCGCGACAAGCGCGAGGGTAAATCCGTTAGCACGCAAGCGGGCGAATATGTGCGCGAGGAAATCGAGCACATCCGCCAAAGCAAGCACGGCGCGAAGAACGCCAAGCAGGCGATCGCCATTGGCCTGTCGAAAGCGCGTCGCGCAGGCGTGAAGGTGAAGACGTCCAGCACCGCGTCCGCTGTAACGAAGAAAAAAGCGAAGCAGGATAATGCTGCCGCAAAAACGCGCAAGAGACCATCTGCCACTCGCTCACGCGCGACGAAGAAGGCGCTGAATGAGGAGGGCGGCAAGGCGGCCGTCAGCAAACGTGCGCTGTCAAAGCAGACGAAGACAGCGGCGAAGAAACGCACCGCAAGCAGCCGTTCGACAGCGGCAAAAAAAGGCGCGCGTACCAAAGGTGCCGAGTTACGTTCGAGTGCAGCGCAGAAAGCGGCAGCGACGCGCAAGCGTGCGGGATGACGCACGCTAACGCGGGGAGCGGTTACGAAAGCAAGGTGCAGCGCCTCAGGCGCGTATTTCGCGGTACTCGCGAAATCGCGCCAGAGCCAGCTTCAGTTTCTCGGTGCGATCGCGCATCAGCTGCAACTTAACGCGCGCCTCGATCATCTTCACCTTGAGGCCTTCACGCTGCTGCCATTCCTGATCGGACAGCGGCGCATTCAGCGGCGTGCTCGCGGCCGATGCCTCGTTGTCATTCTTGAGATGGATCAGTGCGGAGCTCAAATTCCGCGCATCGAACTTTCCCGCCATGGGTCAATCCTCGCTTGTGGTGCGGTCATGCACCCATCCTGATTGCAGTCGTTCGCTATTCGTTTTGTGTTAACGGCTGAGGCGTTGGTGTGACGTTTGAAGTGCAGCGGCGCCAATTGTTTGCCAACGGAGCCCGCCAATGTGTGATCGCCGGCACGGGATCGAATTGTGTGGTGTGAAAAACAGCAATTATTTGAGCGTTTTGGGTCAAATCCGAACATCCCCAGATCACATCGATCTTGCCCTGAAATCCCGAGCATTCGACGCCTTGATGAATGCTTTCTTGCAGACCGGTGGTCCTGGTGCCCGTGCAGAAGTGGATTCCTGTCTCATTCAGCGCGCAACGTCCATAGCCGAAAGCAGCCTCATTTGATATGCGCGGTTAGATGCTGCGCGATCCATTCAGACGAGGACTCAGGCCGTAAAGACAATTGCGCGATGTCTATTGTCGATATTCCCGCTCGCAATAGCGGCATGTGCCCAAGCGCCTAATTTACCGCCGACCGATCGCCGCAGATTTTGGGAGGACGCAGCGCCGCCGCGTCCGCGATGCTTTTCGCCGCGGGGCGCAACGCCAGCCACACCCAACCCTCCCGTTGAAGAGGAGGGCTTTCAGACCATCGCGGCTAAAGCCACGACCACACAATTCCCTGTTTGCGAAATTGCGCGGATCAGTGGTTCAAGGTTTCCTTGTCCGACAAATTGGCGATGCGATGAGCCCACACCTCCGGCGTCTGCGGCTTGATGAATACGCTGGTGACCGAGGGATACGCGGCTTTGATCGCGCTTTCGATGCGGTCGATGCAGGCTTCGATCTGCGGCGTGGTGAGCGCGTCTTCGAATTCCGCGCTGAGGGCGGCGATGACGTTTTCGGGGCCGATCTGGATCGTGATTACACCGTTGGCGGTGCGCACGGCGGGGTCTTCGCCGGCGATACGCAGGATCGCGTCGCGCACGTGCGGGTGGGCCGATTCGCCGAGCAGCAGGGCTTTGGTTTCGCGTGCGAGCAGCAGCGACGACAAGGCGAGCACACAGCCGATGGCGATGGAGGCGATGCCGTCGTACATGGGCTCCTGGAGCAGGTGGCTCGCGCTGACGCCGGCGAGCGCGATGAGCAAGCCGATGAGGGCGGCGCTGTCCTCCAGCAGCACGGTGAAGTTGGTCGGGTCCTTGCTGCGGCGGAAGGCTTCGAAATAGCCGAGCGTACCCTTGCTCGCGCGGAACGCGCGCATCGCGACGATCCATGACGCGCCCTCGAACAACAGCGAGGCGACGAGCACCACATAGTTCACCAACGGTCGCGTGATCGGCTCGGGATGCTGCAGGTGGTGGACGCCTTCGTAGAGGGACGCCCCCGCTCCGAGTGCGAGTACGAGCAGTGCCACGATAAAGGCCCAGAAATAAAGTTCGCGTCCGTAACCGAACGGATGGCTGCGATCGGCTGGCCTGTCGGCGCGTGCGGTGCCGTAGAGGAGCAGGCCTTCGTTGACGCAGTCCACGAGCGAATGCACGCCTTCGCTCACCATCGCGGAGCTGCCCGTCACGACTGCGGCGACGAACTTGGCCACGGCGACGGCGATGTTGCCGGCGAGCGCAGCGACGATGATTCGTTTGTTCGAAGGCCGGTGCGGCATCGTTAATTTAGCGATGGGGGAATCCGAAGGCGGGGTCGAACGAGCGGGAAGCCTTCGTGCGCGATGGCACCCCGCTCTTCGCACGCATCAGGCGAGTGTGCGCAACTTCGGCTCGCGGCTCCACTGGCGCGTTTTGGCGGCTGCAATGAACGCCTTTGCATCGGCAGCATCCACGATACCGGCATCCTTGCCGACGCCGGCCGCCTTGAGCAGGGCTTTGCCGCCTGCGTCGACAGCAATCGCCTTGAGATGGCCCCAGGCATCACGCACGAAATCGACGGCGGCGCCTTCGCTGGCGAGCTGGCGCGCGGCTTCCTCGGACAACACCACCGCGACTGCGTCGAACACAACCGAAGGTGTGCCGGCAAGTTGTCCGTCGGCCGCCTGTTGTTTTCCGTCGCTCATGCGCGCGCCACCGATTTTCGTCGCGACCAGTTTCACGCTTGCGCCTGCGTTTTCCGCCGCCTTGCGCAAGGCCTTCACGGTGGCGGCGTCCGAGCCGTCGTGGATCAGGATCCCAACGGCGCGGCCTGCAAGCGTGTCCTTCATCTTGCCGATGAGTTGCAGCGCGGGCGAAACGGGCAGGTCGAGGATGGGTGCAGCCGCCTCTGGGGCAGGAGGAAGCTTCCCCATGCCGAGGCCGTCGCCGACGCGACGAGCGAGATCCTCGTCGATATTTCGCAGGTGTCCGACGATCGCTTCGCGCACGTGCGCGGTCTGCACTTTCGACAGCTCGAACACGATCGCGGACGCCACGTGCGCCTGCTCCGGCCGGCTTTGGCTGAGATAGAACTGGCGTGGCTGGCTGTAGTGATCGGCAAAACTCTCGGCGCGGATGCGTCCCTTGCTGCCGTCGTCGTGGGCTTGCACGAAGCTGCGGAAGCCGTTTGCGCTTGCGCGCGCGGACGCCGGATCGAGTGAACTCGGTTCGTAGTTGACGCGTCCTTTGGGGATATCCATCTGCATGTGGCCATCACGCTGCTGGTTCGCAAACGGGCATTTCGGCGCGTTCACGGGCAGCTGGTGAAAATTCGGCGAGCCGAGGCGCGAGAGCTGCGTGTCGAGGTAAGAGAACAGACGACCCTGCAGCAATGGATCGTTGGAGAAGTCGATACCTGGCACGACGTGCGACGGGCAGAACGCGACCTGCTCCGTCTCGGCGAAGAAGTTGTCCGGCCAGCGATCAAGCGTCATGCGCCCGATCACCGTCAGCGGGATCAGTTCTTCTGAGATCAACTTGGTCGCATCGAGATGGTCGAACGGAAACGCATCGGCTTGGTCCTGCGTGAAGAGCTGCACGGCAAGATCCCAGGCGGGAAACGCGCCGGCCTGGATGGCTTCAAACAGGTCGCGCCGATGGAAATCCTGATCGGCGCCGGCCAGCTTTACCGCCTCGTCCCACAGCGTCGACTGCAGGCCAAGCACGGGGCGCCAGTGGAATTTCACGAAGGTGGATTTGCCTGCGGTATCGAGCAGGCGGAAGCTGTGGATGCCGAAGCCTTCCATCATGCGCAGCGAGCGTGGGATCGCGCGATCGCTCATCGCCCACATGATCGTGTGCATGGATTCTGGCGTGAGCGAAATGAAATCCCAGAACGTGTCGTGCGCGGAGGCCGCCTGCGGGAATCCGCGGTCCGGTTCCATCTTCACCGCGTGTACGAGATCGGGAAACTTCATCGCGTCCTGAATGAAGAACACCGGGATGTTGTTACCAACCAGATCCCAGTTGCCTTCCTTCGTGTAGAACTTGACGGCGAAGCCCCGTACGTCGCGCGGCGTGTCGATCGAACCGGCGCCGCCGGCGACGGTCGAGAAGCGTGTAAATAGCGGTGTTTTCACGCCAACTTCCGTCAGGATCTTTGCGGTCGTGTATTTCGCCAGCGAGCGCGTGAGTTTGAAATGACCGTGCGCCGCCGAACCGCGCGCATGCACGATGCGTTCGGGAATGCGTTCGTGGTCGAAGTGCGTGATCTTCTCGCGCAGGATGAAATCTTCGAGCAGCGTCGGGCCGCGAGGACTCGCGCGCAGGGAGTTTTGGTTGTCCGATAGCGGCAGGCCTTGATTCGTCGTGAGCGTTGCGTGCCGCCCCGATGCCAACTGCTGCAGCTCGTCACCGTTGCCGCGCGCGTCGTCGGCCGAGTGCGTCATACGGAAATTCTTCTTCGTTGCTGTCTTGCGCGTTGCCATGAGGGTTGCTCCGGAGTCGGGAAAATGTCGGGAACGCAACGGCAGATCAGTCGATCCTGGTGCGCGGCGCATGGATGCAATCAGCGGCTGACGGATGCCGTATCGGCGCGATCACCGCGCACTCTTCCGCCGCTCCGCCTTAAACGACGTGAGAACAAAATTGCAGACGGGACGCACGATGCGCCCCGTCTGTTTTCTTGGATCTGTTGCTCAGCGCACGAACAGTGCGATCAGGATGATGATCGGCAGCGGAACGCCGAGCATGAAAAGAAGAATGGAACGCATGGGAATATCCTCCAGGGGTCAGAGATGGTTGGCGCGCGTGAGGTGCGAATACGTCTCGCGATGGCGACCGCCAAAGGTTGCGGCAAAGCTGCCAAAGAACGCGCCGAGCAACAGTGAGATGAACATCCATATTGCGATGCCTGCGCTGATCTTGCGTGCGCTGTCTGCGGCTTCTTTCGCTTTGTTCTTCGCGGTTTCGACGGATAGCTTGAACTGGCCGTAGACATCGTTCACGCGCTGCTCGCCTTGCGCGGCATCTATGCCCGCACGACGTGCGACCAGCTGGCCGAGGTATTGGCGGTCGGCTCCTGGCAAGTCGCCTGTCGCGAGGGCGCTGGCGAAGATGCGCGTAACTTCAGCGCGGTTGCCGGCGTCGTTGCGTACCGGTGTCATGGCATTCGTGCCATCGGTCGACGAGGTGTCGGACGTCGCCGCCGTCGCAGGCGAACCGCGCATCAGCAAGTCGACGTAATAGCCGCTGGCGTCGCCGATTGCATCGGTGCTCTTGGCTGCCGTAGCACCCGCTGCCGCACCCGCGCCGGCACCGATACCGCCCGCTGCCGCGGCGGCGATCGTCGCACCGCCGCTCAATACGCCGGCAAGCGTGCTCGCGAGGAAGGCGGCGACGACGAGTGACGCGACCGCCCAGCTGAGAAAGCCATGCGCGGTGTCGCGAAAGTAGACTTCGTCAGCATGCACGCTTGCCCATTTCACACGCAGACGACCGGCGAGGTATCCGCCGAGACTGGACGACGCAATCTGCGTGAAGCTGAGCCAGAGGATCGTTGCAACGCCAATCGTCGTGGCGCTCGCGCCTGCATAGGCCCACGGTGAAATGGACGACAGTCCGAGGCCGAAGCCGAGGATGACCAGTGCATACGACATCGCGGCCGCGCCGGCGGCACCGGCGAGTACCGCGCCCCAGCTGACGCCGGAGGTATAAAGATCGCTATCGACAGGCGCTACAACGTCGGCCGGAATTCGCATTTCGGATGGCATGGATAGGGTACTCGCGCTGTGAAGGGCCCTTGGGCCGGGCGGCGATGAAAGCCGTGGAGCGGACACCATGACGGTTTGAAGCTGAACAACCCGAAGCGTCACAGGTCATTGACATGGCATGCGTTCAGCTCCGTTGGGCTGATCTGGTGCCGCTGCGCTCGAAAGACGCACATTGAAGATGGCTGCGCGCGCCTATATGCAGGATCTGAGACGCGAAGCCGTGCGCATCGCTGTCGATGGCATGGGAGAAACTCAGTGACACGACGAAGCGGAAGTGCGGATCTGCGGCTGCACGGCGGCTATGTGCCGCGCTGGCTGGCGGATCGGATGACCCGACTGGGCGCAGTGATCAGCGAGGCGATTGTCCACGAATATGGCCGCGACGAACTGCTGAGACGGCTCGCGCACGAGGAACAACTGCAGGCACTGCAGCGAGTCGATGTGCAGGTGCGTGTACTCGAACGTCATGCATCGGGACCGACCGTCGACGCGTTGATCGCCAAAGAAAATAGCGACTCGCGTGCGTGCGGCGGTCGCAGCGTATTTGGCTGGGCGCCCGAACCTGGGCTCGTGGTGACCATCAAGACGCGCAAGCGTGCGATATAGCGTTATGCGCAACTATTGCAGGCGTGATGGCATCTGGTGCGGCCACGCCTTGCTTTGGCGCGCTGTTGGCGCAAGCGGCGGCAGAAGCGCCTATCCCGCGATCGATGATGCCGTGACCGCCAAATTATAACGCCCCGATGACTTGGCGTTTTGTGTTTTCTGATAGCAGTGCGCCGGCTATACGACGTCGGGTTCGCTGAACGCCTCGATCTCGCCGGCGAACTCGTTGATCGGGATGCAGCTGCAGAAGACGTTCTTGTCGCCATGCACGTTGTCCACGCGCGCAACCGGCGGCCAGTATTTTTGCTGCTTCAGCGAGGGAAGCGGAAACGCGGCGAGTTCACGCGGATAGGCGTGCTTCCACTCGCTGCCTGCGACCATCGTTGCGGTATGGGGCGCGTTCTTCAGCGGGTTGTCTTCAGCGTCGAGCTTGCCGTCCTCGATGGCGCGGATCTCGTCGCGAATCTGGATCATCGCGTCGATGAAGCGATCCAGTTCGTGCAGCGATTCGCTCTCGGTCGGCTCGACCATCAGCGTGCCCGCGACCGGGAAGCTCAACGTCGGTGCATGGAAGCCGAAGTCGATCAGGCGCTTGGCGACGTCTTCCGCGCCGATGCCGGTGGCGTCCTTGATCGGACGCAGATCGAGTATGCACTCGTGTGCGACGAGCCCGTTGCGACCGGTGTATAGGGTCGGGTAGTGCGGCGCGAGTCGTTTGGCGATGTAGTTCGCATTGAGCAATGCAACCTGCGTCGCCTTGCGCAGACCAGCGGTGCCCATCAGCGTGATGTACATCCAGCTGATCGGCAGAATGCTGGCCGAGCCGAAGCTCGCCGCCGACACCATGCCGACGGTGCCCTTGTGAGAAGTGCGGCCAGGGATGGCCGCTTCTTGACTCTCGCCGGCAGGGATGACGGCTGGAAGAAACGCTGCAAGATGTGACTTAACCGCACAAGGGCCGACCCCTGGCCCGCCGCCGCCGTGAGGAATGCAGAAGGTCTTGTGCAAGTTCAAGTGTGAGACATCTGAACCCCACTTGCCCGGTTTTGCGACGCCCACCAGCGCATTCATGTTGGCGCCGTCGGTATAGACCTGGCCACCATGCTGGTGAACGATTTCGCAGATCTCGACGATGTCTTCCTCGAACACGCCGTGCGTGGACGGGTAGGTGATCATCAGCGCAGCGAGGCGATCACTGTATTTTTCCGCGGCGCGGCGGATGTCCTCGACATCGACGTTGCCGTTCGCATCGCATTTGGTCACCACAACGCTCATGCCGCACATCTGCGCGGACGCAGGATTGGTGCCGTGCGCGGATTCGGGGATCAGGCAGATGTCGCGTTTCTCGTCGCCACGCGAGCGGTGGTAAGCGCGGATCGCAAGCAGGCCCGCGTATTCGCCTTGCGCACCGGAATTAGGCTGCAGGCTGACGGCGTCGTAGCCGGTACATTCGACCAGCATCGCTTCGAGACCTTCGATGAGTTCCTTGTAGCCGGCGGTTTGCGCGCTTGGTGCAAGTGGATGCATGTTGCCGAACTCGGGCCACGTGACCGGAATCATCTCGGCGGTCGCATTGAGCTTCATCGTGCACGAACCGAGCGGGATCATGGTGCGATCCATCGCGAGGTCCTTGTCAGCGAGCGCACGCATGTAGCGCAACAGCTCATGCTCGCTGTGGTACGTGTTGAACACCGGATGCACGAGGAATGGACTGGTGCGCGCAAGGCTGGCGGGCAGCGCATCGGCGGTGGCTGCATCGAGTGCATCAATGGTCGCTACCGGCATCCTGCCTCCCGCGACACTCGTGTTTCCCTGCCCGTCGTCGCCGAGAGTTGCACCGAACAATGCAGCCAAGGAGACGATGTCTTCGCGCGTGGTGGTTTCGTCGAGGCTGATGCCGACGCTGCCAGCGTCGATCTCACGCAGATTCATGCGCGCGGCGCTCGCCTTCGCGTGCAGCGCAGCGGCATCCACACCCGTAATGTGCAGCGTATCGAAGAACTCGTTGCCGACGTTCACGCCCGCATTGCGCAGCACGCCGGCGAGAATCGCAGTAAGGCGATGCGTGCGGCGTGCGATGCGGGTGAGGCCCTCCGGGCCGTGATAGACCGCGTACATGCTCGCCATCACCGCGAGCAGAACCTGTGCGGTGCAGATGTTTGAAGTCGCCTTCTCGCGGCGGATGTGCTGCTCGCGCGTCTGCAGGGTCAGGCGATACGCGGGCTTGCCTTCGGCATCGACCGACACGCCGATCAAGCGACCCGGCATCGAGCGCTTGTACGCATCGCGGCATGCCATGAATGCAGCATGCGGACCTCCAAAGCCGAACGGAACGCCGAAGCGTTGCGAATTGCCGACAACGATATCGGCGCCCCATTCACCCGGCGCCTTGAGCAGCGTCAGCGCGAGCAAGTCGGTTGCGACGGCGACAAGGCCGCCGCGCGCATGCGTCGCTGCTGCGATGGCCGCGTAGTCGTTCGCCTGACCGAAGGTGTTCGGGTATTGCAGAAGAACACCGAAGCTGTCGACGCTTGCGGCTTGCGCATCGTCGCCGATGTGCAGGTCGATCCCCATCGGTTCGGCGCGCGTGCGGATCACTTCCAGCGTCTGCGGATGCACGCCACTGGAAACGAAGAACAGGTTCGATTTTGATTTGCACGAGCGCTTGGCCAGTGTCATGGCCTCGGCCGCAGCGGTAGCTTCGTCGAGCAACGATGCGTTCGCGATCTCCATGCCGGTGAGATCTGCGCACATGGTCTGGAAGTTGATCAGCGCTTCCATGCGGCCTTGCGAGATCTCGGCCTGGTACGGCGTGTAGGCCGTGTACCACGCCGGGTTCTCGAGGATATTGCGCAGGATGACGTTCGGGGTATGTGTGCCGTAGTAACCCTGGCCGATGAAACTCCTGAACACCTGGTTTTTATCTGCGATGGTACGGATCTTCGCCAGCGCCTCGACTTCGGTGATCGCCTCAGGCAGCGCGAGCGGCGCCGGCGACTTGATCTTCGCCGGCACAATCGCGTCGGTCATCGCATCGAGCGATTCGTGGCCGATTGTGCGCAGCATCTGCGCGATCTCGGCGTCGTTCGGACCGATATGACGATCCACAAACGCGGAATGATTTTCGAGGTCGCGCAGCGACGGCGAAGTGTGGGCGAGGAGCTTTGACATGGCGAAGAGGTCCACGGACATGAAGGAGCAGCACGCGCGAAGCCGCACGTGGGGGCGCCCCTCTGTCCTTTTGCCTGAGAGTTTGGAAGCGCGCATCTGCGTGCCTCTTGCCCCTTCGGCGCCGGTTAGCGCCGACGGATCGGCAGCCGGTCTCTCCAGAGTGTCCGTGCGCGGTGGTACAGGGCCTGAGCGATTACGGGCGTTTGCGCCTTCGGCAGCGAGCGGAACCAAGGCTCCGAACCGCTTCTCCCACCGCGTACTGTGGACCGGCGAATTATAGCGGGTCGCGTGCTGAAGCGGTCCAGCGGCGGCAGGAAGCGAGGGACGGTAACGTCCAGCGGGCGTCACGGCGAATGCATCCAGGCGCAACACTTCCCCAAAACATTTCCAATGTAGAACACCGATCTATATGTGCGCTGCCGATCACGAGTGGTGAATTCATGCGCAATGCCTCGTTTCGTGGCGACGCAGAGGGTGCGGTTCTCGTTGTTGCGCTGTGAAGATTCGGAAAATACGCGCGTTGCACGAGAGCCATATGCACCCGTATTGGCCACAACGACATGTCGCCGAAGCCATCGCGCAGCAGTCGCTGCGCTCGCTCGTGTATCCTTCGATCGCGGATACCGCGGCGCCGGCCAAACCTCCAACGCCGTAAAAGAAAAAACCCGCCAGTCGGCGGGTTCGTTCATCTCGATATGGTGCCCAGGAGAGGACTCGAACCTCCACGGGTCGCCCCGCTAGCACCTGAAGCTAGTGCGTCTACCAATTCCGCCACCTGGGCAAAGTCCCCGGCGGGCTGACCCTCCGGGGGCGCGAACAATACTGGCCGCGCCGCAGCCTGTCAACGCATTGCGCTTGCAATCGCGGACATGCTCGGCGACGCTGCCACCGAACCACAAGGAATCACGTTGAAAAGAAGAAAGACCACCAGTGCTCGCGCTCCGGCCGAGCGCAACAAGCGGGGGCCCGGCAAACGCGCCGGCCTGCCAAAATTCATGCCGCAGCCGCTGCCGCCGCTGCCGGGAAAGAAAGGCACGAAGGCGCCGCCGATCCACGATCCGTATGCCGATCGCGAGGCGACGAAATACGAGCGCCCGATCGCCAGTCGCGAAGCGATTGCTGCCTTGCTCGAGAAGCATGGCGAAATGATGAATGTCGAGGCAATTGCGCAAGCGCTGAACCTGAGCACGCCTCAGGACTTCGAGGCGCTGACGCGGCGTCTCGCGGCGATGTTGCGCGACGGCCAGTTCATCCAGAACCGCCGCGGTGGTTATGGCGTCGCCAGCAAGCTCGATCTGATCCGCGGTGGCGTCATCGCCAACGCCGAGGGCTACGGTTTCCTGCGTCCTGAAGAGGGCGGCGAAGATCTGTACCTGTCGCCCGCCGAGATGCGCAAGGTGCTGCACGGCGACCGCGTGCTCGCCAGTGTGGTCGGTGTTGATCGCCGCGGGCGTCGCCAGGGCGCGATCGTCGAAGTGCTGGAGCGTCGTTCGCCGCGCATGGTCGGGCGTGTCATCGAGGAGGCCGGGCTGGTCCTGGTCAAGCCCGATGATCGTCGCCTGCATCAGGACATCCTGATCACGCCGGGGAAGGATCGTGGCGCGCGTTCGGGTCAGATCGTCGTGGTCGAGATCACCGATCAGCCGACCGCGCAGCGTGGCCCGATGGGCAAGGTGCTCACCGTGCTTGGTGAGCGCTTGACGCCGTCGCTGGTGGTCGAGATGGCGATTGCCAGTCACGACTTGCCGCACGACTGGCCGGACGCAGCGCTGCGTGCCGCGGCCGATGTCGAGCCCGAGGTTTCCGCCGCCGAGATCCAGGGGCGCGTCGATCTGCGCAAGACGCCGCTGGTCACGATCGATGGCGAGGATGCCAAGGATTTCGACGATGCGGTATTCGCCGAACCCACCGACAGCGGTTTCCGCCTGCTGGTCGCAA
>JBBRZD010000065.1:0-12468 GCA_038237055.1 Lysobacterales bacterium
AGAGCGCGAGGTTTGCCGTGCCGAGAGGGCCGGCGCCACGGGGCGCTGTTTCAAATCGTTGCGATAGCGGTAGTGCAGCGCCGTGAACAAGGTGCTCCCACATCCTGTCGAGCGCCGCATAGCCGAAGGGCAGCAAGGGCACGTAGCGATCCCCGTAAGCGGGCACCGCAAGAAACGCATCGAAGTGCTGCGCGTGAGGCACGCGCCAGAACACCGGCTGACGTCCAGCGTCCTCAAGCGCAGCGACATAGGCTTGCGTGTTGAACGCAATCGGCAGCAGGCCGTCGTCTTCTCCCTGCGCGACGATGATGGGCAACTCCGCGCGCGGAATCTGTGCAGCGGTCGCATGGACACTCTTGTGCAACTTCTGCGAGTCCGCGCCGCTGCCGGTCCACAGTGCTCGTAGACAGTCGATGCCGGGCACATTGGGATCGTCTGATGCTTCGGTCGCGCCGAGCAGCATGACGCCGCTGCCGGGCGGAATGCCGGAGGAGTCGGACCACCATGCGGCGCGCATGGTTGCGTTCGCGGCAGTTGGCGCGCCGTGCTCATCAATGGCGCTGAAATGAAAGCCGCACGGCATCGCGCCCGGTTTTGAACGCAGGTACGACGATGCGTAAGTAGCCGCGACGGCGCGCCACAAATCGAACGCGGTCGAACTCGCCGCTGTCTCGATCGCGCGCTTGGTCCAGCCATGGGCCATCAGCAAGTCGATCGCGGCACGCGCCTGCGCAGCGGTATCGCTCCCGCTCAGGACACCTTGTTCGCGCAATCGCGCGCAACGCGCAATCCATGCTGGCGGCGTTGCGCCTTGCGCGCGCGCGAATGGCACCGCATCGAACCGCGCATCAACGAGCGCGCACGGCAGCAGCAGCGCTGCTTCGCTCGCGTAGTCGTAAAGCGCACGTCCATGGCCTTCCACATGAACGTTCGGCGCGAGCGCAACCACGCCGGACAAGAGGCGCTGCGTGTCGATGCCGGCCGCCTGCAGCACGGCGCCTGCACCGTTCGATACGCCTGTCGCGATCACGCGCGTGTTCTGCGGCGTGAACGGCGCCTGCGACGGATACGCGCGATCGAGCATCGCCAGGGCGAACTCGGCGGCTTGGAGCACATGCCGACCCCAGTCGGCCTCGGGGTTGTCATCCGAATGCGCGTGCTTGATCGCGACGCCGTGCAAGTTGCCGTCGAGCACTGGCTCGAATTCCAGTGCTGTACAACCGCGTTCGGCTCGAGTGCCATCGAGAGCGACGCCCGTCTGCGTATCGAAATCGAAGTAACCCGATCCCGCACCCTTGTCCGTATAGGCGACCGCACAACCACGCGGCAGGCCCCACGCGCCGGCCAGCGCGATCGCGCCGTACACACCGCGCGACCCGGATGCGGCAGCGACGACGACACAGCGGGCTTTGGTATCGAAATGATGCGGCACCTGCAGCAGCACGCGGTGCGGCTGCTTCGCGCCCGGCAATGTCGAGAACGCCTGGTATTCCCGGCCACGCATGCTCGGCACCGCGCCATAAACGCTGCCGTAGCCGCCGAGCCGGCCAAGATCGGCGATGCCCTGCCAGCTCGCATGGATTGCGCGTCGACGTAATTCCGCAGGCGTTGGCGCGGCTGCGTCGGCGAAGGCCGGCGGCTTCCCGCGCAATCCATCGAGGCCGAGGCCCGCACTGAGCAAATCGTCATCGCCGCGATGCGCGGTTTCGCGCACCGCACTGACCAAGGTCGTCACCATCATATTCCCGGTTTTCGGCCGCGGCGGCGCGCAAGTAGCGAGCACGCATTAAGGGATCAGTATGCGCAGTGAGCGTCGCATCCGCCAACGTTGGCGAGCCCGCCGCCCGACGCCAACGTATGAAGGTACGGCGGCTTGCTCTGGAGAATCCAGCAGCAGCATCGGCACTCGTGCAACGCGTCTTCGGGCACGTAGGCCGGCTTGTCGAGCATCCCGAGAGCGGCAGTCGACCGCGCGAGTTGAAGGGTTCTCGCTATCGACAAGTTGTCGAACCGGCATGCCGTGTGTTCTACCGCTACGATGGTCGATCTGTATTTATCCTCCATGTGATGCGTTCGGAGCGTCTGCTCCGCCCAGCGCAGATTCGACCCCGCAGAGGCCCGGCTTAGGAGGAGAAGCGATTGGCCGCGTCAGTCAATGTAACCGCGTCTGCGCATGTTCAAGGATTGCTCGCGTTGCCAGCAAAAACAGATTTCCCTCACACACGGTCTTCCATGCAAATCCGACTCGACGACCTGACGAGCTGCGCCATCCAGGCGCTGCTGCACGAACATCTGCAAAGCATGACCTTGCACTCTCCGCCACAGAGCATCCACGCACTCGATATCGCCAAGCTGCTCCAGCCGGACATCACGTTCTGGACTGCATGGGAAGGCGACGCACTGCTCGGTTGCGGGGCGCTGAAGGCAGTCGATGCGCGCCACGGCGAAATAAAATCCATGCGCACGTCGTCGGCGCATTTGCGCAAGGGCGTCGCAGACGCGGTGCTCGGTCACATCATCGAGCAAGCCAGGTTCCGTGGTTACCAGCGACTGAGCCTGGAAACCGGATCGGCGGCCGCGTTCGCGCCGGCTCAATCCCTGTACGCCCGCTTTGGGTTCACGTATTGCGGGCCGTTCGCGGGCTACGTGGAGGATCCATACAGCGTGTTTATGACACGCGAGATCTGAGACGCCGCCGTGCAGGCGTCCGCACTCGACGAAAGTCGCACGCCGCCCGCGCACGACATCCGCTAGCCTTCTGCGAGCATCCACGCGCGGGCATCAACGGAGTATCGTGCCGTATGAATTACGAAGGGCTGTATCGCCAGTCGATCGAGCAGCCCGAGGCGTTCTGGGCGGAGCAGGCGAAGGCGATTCATTGGCATCGATCGCCGCAGCAAATTCTCGATTACAGCCATCCTCCGTTCTGTCGCTGGTTTGTCGGCGGCGAAACCAATCTCTGCTACAACGCGGTCGATCGGCATCTCGCCGCGCGCAGCGACCAGCTTGCCCTCGCCGCGATCTCTACCGAGACGGGCAAGCGGCTGCACTACACGTATGGCCAGCTGTATCGCGAAGTGAACGATTTTGCGGCGGTGCTGGTGAGCCTTGGCATCGGTCGCGGCGATCGCGTGGTGATCTACATGCCGAACATGGAAGCTGTGTTCGCGGTATTGGCTTGCGCACGACTCGGCGCGATCCATTCGGTCGTGTTCGGCGGGTTCGCCGCGCACAATCTCGCGTTACGCATCGACGATGCCCGTGCGAGCCTGCTGATCTGCGCCGATGCCGGCATGCGCGCAGGCAAGGTGATCCGCTACAAGCCGCTGGTTGACGAAGCGATGACGCTTGCGCAGTTTCCCCCGCCGCATGTGCTGATTGTTTCGCGCGGGCTCGATCCCGACTTTCAGCCGATTGCGGGCCGCGATCTCGATTACGCGACGCTGAAGGCACGACACGCCGGTACCGAAGTGCCGGTGGTCTGGCTGGAGTCGAACGAACCGAGCTATATCCTGTACACCTCCGGCACCACCGGCAAACCGAAGGGAGTGCAGCGCGATGTGGGCGGCCATGCCGTGGCGCTCGCGCTGTCCATGCGCACGGTGTTCGATGTCGGGCCTGGACAGGTGATGTTCTCGACCTCCGATGTCGGCTGGGCGGTCGGGCACAGCTACAGCATCTATGGCCCGCTCCTCGTCGGCGCCACATCACTGCTGTACGAAGGCCTGCCGACCCATCCCGACGCCGGCATCTGGTGGCAGCTTTGCGCGGAGTACGGCGTACGCACGATGTTCTCGTCGCCGACCGCAATCCGCGTGCTGAAGAAGCAGGATCCAGCGTGGCTCACGAAATATCCGCTGCCGGAACTGCGCTGGCTGTTTCTCGCCGGCGAACCGCTGGACGAACCGACGGCGCACTGGATTTCCGACGGTCTGGGCAAACCCGTCATCGACAACTACTGGCAGACCGAAACGGGCTGGCCAGTGCTGTGCCTGCAGCCGGGCCTCGATCTCAAACCCGTAAAGTGGGGATCGCCCGGGCTGCCCAACTTTGGCTACCGCCTGCGTGTGATCAACGAAGTGACCGGCGCCGACGCCGCGCCCAACGAGAAAGGCGTACTGGTGGTGCAGCCGCCGTTGCCGCCGGGTTGTCTGACTACGGTGTGGGGCGACGACGAACGCTTCCTGCACAGCTATTTTTCGCACTTCAAGGAACTGCTGTACAGCTCACTCGACTGGGCGATTCGCGACGAAGATGGCTACACGTTTATCCTCGGCCGCACTGACGACGTGATAAACGTCGCCGGCCATCGCCTCGGCACGCGCGAAATCGAAGAGGCGATCGCCACTCATGCGGCCGTGGCGGAGACGGCAGTGATCGGCGTGCACGATGAATTGAAAGGCCAGGTGCCGGTGGCATTCGTGACGCTCAAGGCGGCCGTCGATGCGGATGCGCGACGCTCGACCGCCGAAGCGCTGCAGCAACGCGTGGTCGAGCAGCTCGGTGGCGTGGCGCGACCGGCGCGCGTATTCATCGTCCATACGCTGCCGAAGACGCGCTCGGGCAAGTTGCTGCGTCGTTCGATCCAGGCGCTGGCCGAGTCGCGCGACGCCGGCGACCTGTCGACGCTCGACGATCCGAATGCGCTGGAGGAAATTCGTATCGCGCTCGCACGCGGACCCGAATGGGGCAGCTGATCCGACGGCGATCGGCGGCATGCGAACACCGCGCCACAACGGGGATGATCGTCAGGCGATTGGGTCGGAACCGGCCAAAAGACGCCCCATCAGCGATTTCAGCGCTAGCGGGTTCAACGGATTGTGCAGGAGGTGACAACCGGCTGCGGCGACCGCACGACGCACGTCCTCGCCGTGGTCCGCGATGACGACGATGCACGGCAGTTTCGTTGTCGACAACGAGCACGTGCCGCGCCGGCGCGGCTGCGGCTGCGGCTGCGATCGCTTCGAATATCACCGCATCGGTGCGCTGCACGTCGATCGCGAATACGCTGGGCAAGATCATGGCTGACTGCGGCAAGGAAGCGCGTCTCTGTCGGGTTTGCGCGCTCGGCAATCAACACAGTCGCGGTATTCGGGGTGATTTCGTTGTACTACCTGACAGGGGCAGTCCAGTTGGTGGCCTGGCCTCATCGGCAGGATCAGTCGGCCGTGACCGAGTGGGCAGCATGGACGGATGAGTCGATCAGCACGCGAATGGCGTCCGCGCTCATCGGTCGACCAAGCAAATAGCCCTGGCCTTCGTTGCAGCCCGCCGCGCTGAGCCAGTCGAGCTGAGACTGGGTTTCGATGCCCTCCGCAACGGTCTTGACGCCGAGATCACGAGCAAGCGCGATCACCGCGCGAATGATCGCGGTCGCGTCCGAATTGATGCCGATATCCGCGACAAATGATTGATCGATCTTGATCTTGTCGAAAGGAAACGAGCGCAGCGACCGCAGCGAGGAATAGCCGGTACCGAAATCATCGAGCGATATGCGTACGCCGAAATCGCGTAGCGCGTGCAGCGCAATGCGCGTGACCGCATCTTCCGCGAGCAAGGCGCTCTCAGTTACCTCGAAATCGAGTCGATCGGGTGCCACGCCGTTTTTCTCCAGGATGGTGATGGTGTCGTGTACGAGACCTTCCTGCGTCAGTTGCAGCGGCGACAGATTGACCGCAATCCGGATCTCGCGTGGCCAGGTGGCGGCAACACGGGCCGCTTCACGCAACACCCAATCGCCAAGCACGCCAATCAAACCCATTTCCTCCGCGATGGGAATGAACTCGCTCGGCGGAACCTGACCGCGTGTCGGGTGTTGCCAGCGCAATAGCGCCTCGGCGCCGACCAGCAACCGCGACCCGAGCACGATGATCGGCTGATACGCCAGGGTGAACGCACCACTGGCGATCGCTGCAGCAAGATCCTGTTTCAGGGCTCGCCGCGATTGCACCGCCGCTTCGATCTCGGGCGCGAAGAAGCGCCACGTCCGGCGCCCTTCACTTTTCGCCGCATACAGGGCCATATCCGCACGTCGCGCCAGTTCCACCAAAGCGCGCTGGCCCGCCATGGTCTGCGCGATGCCGACGCTCGCGCTCGTTTTCACGTACTGGCCGTCTATCTCGAACGGCGCCACAAACGCCGCGATGACTTTCTCGGCCAGCGCGACGGCTCCAATGCGCCCGTCTGATACTGTCTGGATCATCGCGAATTCGTCGCCGCCCAGGCGTGCTACGAACGCTTCGCCGTCGGCGCATGCGACGAGTCGCTGCGCGACGCGTTCGAGCAACAGGTCGCCAACGCTGTGCCCGAGCGTGTCGTTGATCGACTTGAAATCGTCGAGGTCGACGAACAGGAGATTGACGGTCTGCTCTTGGGGCGCCGCCGTGAGCATTGCGCACGCGCGTTCCTGGAACAGCGCCCGGTTTGGCAAGCCGGTCAACGTGTCGTAGAACGCAAGTTGATGGATACGCGACTGGTTTTGCTCGTGCTCGATCGCGATGGCGCACAAGTGCACGCACTTATCGACCAGCTGACGCTCGAACTCGGCCGGACCGCGCTGGGTGCGGTAATAGAACGCGAACGTGCCGACGACGCTGCCATCGCCGGCCTTGATCGGGCTCGACCAGCACGCCTGCAGACCGAGCGGCAAGGCCATCTCGCGGTAGTCCGCCCATAGCGGATCGTGCGCGATGTCGGTGACCTCTACCGCCTCGCCGCGCCAGGCGGCCGTGCCGCAGGAACCGCCTGTGGGTCCGACGGGCAAACTATCCAGTGCTTGCGAATACGCGTCAGGCAGGCTGGGGCCGGCGAGCGGATGCAACAAGCCCAGCGTGTCGACAGTCAGAATCGAGCACGCGACACCGGGCGCGTCGCTTTCCACGCGCGTACACAGAAGATCGGCGACCGCCCTCAGGCTCTGACCGCGGGCTATTGCCTCGAGGACTTCGTTCTGGAGTCCCTGCAAGCGCTCGTTCGATTGCGCATCCATCATGCCCGGTCCCTGCCATGCGCCATCGATACCCTGACGAAGCGCGATACTCCCCGCCTGCCTACGGTACTCCGTTCTATACAAAGCGCCAACGCGTTGTTACCCGCAAGATATATCAGTACCTCACAAAGGCGGCTTTCCGATTCCGAGCTGCGCAATGACCCGCGCTACCGCGTCGATGATCGCGTCCGGGCGGTCTTCCTGGATATTGTGCGAAGAGTGCCAGACCGGCATGACACGGCCCCGGGTCGAACTTGCCGCGATGCGCTTGTAACCACCGCGATAGACCGCATCGGCCGCCTTGCGCGCAGCGGGTGGCAGGTAATCATTGGTACCGTTGACGCTCAGGACGATCAGCGGCAGCTTTCCAAGCGGATGCAGGACCTGCACGGCCGTGTCGTTTAGCGCGAACGACTTACGCTCGGACAAGGATGCAGCCCAGAAAACGGGATTCAGGTCACGCGCGCGGATCGAAGCCGGGCGACGTTGCGAGCGTTGCGCGACCGAAGTGGTGGAGATCTGTGTGCGCGGTTGGGATCGGCTTATAGCTTTCGTCGAACGCCACATCGCCCGGCTTCCACCCTGCGCGCGACCACAACGCACCCCAGAAGCGCCGGAACGCGCCCCATTGCATCGCCACCAGTCCGCGCCCGTTGTCGGCGTCGACGGTCGGATCACCGACGCCGGTTTCGCGCGGCGGCTCTCCGTACAGCGCGGTGCCGAACACGACGTCCCACACCGACAGCACCTGACCGTAGTTGCAATCGTGCAAGGTCGGACGATCGGGGTCGACGCGCATGTGGTGCAGACGATGGAACTTCGGGTCGACGAAGATTTTTTCAAACAGATGGCCAAAACCGAACCGAACATTCGTGTGCGAGAAATTCTGCGACAGCTCGCCGATGAACATCAGCAACGCAAACTGTTCAGGCTGGACGCCGATGATCAAGCCCACCGTTGCCAGCACCATCGACTGCAGGAAGCCATCGACATAACTGCCCCGGTCATTCGTCCAACAGCTCATCTGGCGCTGGCTGTGATGCATGCTGTGCAACGCCCACCACCAAGGAATTGTGTGCTGGGTGCGATGCATCCAGTAGTAGGCGAAGTCGTAGATGACGTAGTAGACGAGGAACAGCGCAAGCGGATGCTGGTCGAACCAGGGCAGCCAGTGCGCGAGTCCGCTCGCCGCTTCGGGCCCCGCGTTGGCCGCGCCGCCGAACGCATTCGCGAACGGCGTCAGCACGAGATAGGCAAACAGCGGATTGAGGCCGAGCAGCATGACCAGGGTGTAGGTGCGGTCGATGCGGGTCAGGCTGCGCTCGCTCCAGTTTTCCGCGGGGGCGAGGCTTTCCAGCGGGCGCAAGATCAACCCGATCACGCATACCTGCGCGAGCGCGATCAACAGCGCAGCCGCGATCTCGCGCGGATCGCCGGCGAGGCCGTCCAGATGGATCAGGCTCAGGAATGGCGTGACCGCGTGACGCGTCAACCCGTCTACAAGGAAGGACCAGAATGCAGGCATGCGCACATTCTATCGCTGGTCACGCTGGCGCGAATGAATTCAACATCGGCGATGTCTGAGCGGCGCAAGCCGCTTCTCCGACAAACCACTCCTTTCATGGCCGAAACTCATTCCGGCAGCGCGCCGATGAAATCGGGTTTGGTCAGTTCCACGCCGCTCGCACGCAGGATCGCGTAGGCGGTCGTCACGTGGAAAAAGAAATTCGGCAGCGCAAAACCGAGCAGGTAAGGCAGGCCCTTGAAATGCATTTCGCGCCCTGGGAATTGCACAGTGATGTCGCGATCTTCGCTTACATCGATCTGCGCTGGCGTCAGCGTCTTCAGGAAAGCGATCGTCCTCGCGATACGCGCCTGCAGCTCGTCGAACGTGGTTTCGTTGTCTTCGTAAGCCGGACGCTCGAAACCGGCGAGGCGGGCCGCCGGTCCTTTCGAGTTGTCGCTCGCGAGCTGCACCTGACGCGACAACGGCAGCATGTCCGGATACAGGCGTGCGTTGATCAGCACGGAAGGGTCAATCTTCTTCGCTTCGGCGTGCGCCACAGCCTTGTGCAGGATCGCGGAAAGATTTTCCAGTGCGCGGATGAAAACTGGCACCGAAGCCTGGTACATGGAAATCGACATAGACATCTCCTGAAAAGTTTGACCGCCCCCGCAAGCGGCTGATTCGAGGTGGAGGCAGGTCGCCCGGAAACAAGCAGGGCGCCGCACCCATGCGCGCCTCCCCCTTTTGGCACATCGTCACGCCGCCCATTGACGCTACCCTCGCGCGTTGCCCCGGCCAATCGGAATCCGACATGTTCAAGCGTTTGAGTACGGTCTTGCTGGCCGCGTGTTTCATGGTCATGGCGGCTTCGCCACGCATCGCACGCGCCGCCGATGAAGGCGCGACAGGCATGGACATGGACGCCAAGGATGCAAAGAGCAGCGCCAAGGGCGATGACATCAAGCTGGCGCCGTTTCCGGCCGACAAGACCGTGCGCGAAACCACCACGGTCGACGGAAAGAAGCTCACCTACAACGCGACGGTCGGCTCGCTGCCGGTGTTGGACGAGAAGGGCAAGACGATCGCCAATGTCATGTTCATCGCCTACACGATGCCGGGCAAGGATCGGCCGATCACGTTCGCATTGAACGGCGGGCCGGGCGCTTCGTCGGTGTACCTCAACCTCGGCGCACTCGGCCCCAAGCACGTGCAGTTCGGCGCCGAAGGCGACAGCCCTTCCGATCCAGCGATCGCGATCGACAATCCGGGCACATGGCTCGATTTCACCGACTTGGTCTTCATTGACCCGGTCGGCACCGGCTTCAGCCATTCGCTCGTTCCGGAAGCCGAGGCGAAGAAGAAGTTCTATTCGACCGAAGCGGACATCCATTACCTGTCGCGCGTTATCTATGACTGGCTGGTCAAGAACGACCGCCTGACATCGAAGAAATACCTCGTCGGCGAAAGCTACGGTGGCTTCCGCGGCCCACGCATCACCCACTACATGCAGACGCAGCTCGGTGTCGCGATGAACGGCCTCGTGCTGGTGTCGCCGTACCTCGATCCGGGCGCGAGCGACAATGGCGACCTCTCGCCGCTGCCGTGGATGCTGACCTTGCCGAGCATCTCCGCGGCAAATCTCGAACGTCAGGGCAAACTGACCGATGCGGCGATGGCCGACATCATTGCCTACACGCGCGGCGACTACGTGACCGACCTGCTCAAGGGTCGCTCCGATCCGCAGGCGACCGAGCGCATCGTCAAGCGCGTGACCGAACTGTCCGGGCTCGATCCCGCCTTCGTACGCCGATCCGGCGGCCGCCTGGAAACGCAGGCGTATTTGCGCGAAGTGTTCCGCGCCGAAGGCAAGCTCGGCAGCCGATACGATTCCAACGTGACGGGCTGGGACCCGTTCCCCTATTCGCCCGAGCAGCGCACCAACGATCCGATCCTCGACTCGATCATTGCCCCGACCACGACCGCGATGGTCGACTTCATCACACGCACGGTCGGCTGGAAATATGCGGCCCGCTACAACGCGCTGAGCTATGAAGTGGGTCGCCTGTGGGACCGCGACGGCAAAGAGGCGGAAAAAGGTTCGGTCGAGCAGCTGCGCCAGTCGGTCGCCGTCGATTCGAAACTGCAGGTACTGATCGTTCACGGCTGGGGCGATCTATCGTGCCCGTTCATGGCGTCGAAGCTGATCGTCGACCAGATGCCGCTGATGGGCGACCCGAACCGCGTCCAGGTGAAGGAATACCCCGGCGGCCACATGTTCTACAGCCGCGGCGACAGCCAGGCCGCGCTGCGCCGGGACGTGATGAAGGTCTACGCGAAGCACTGACCTGACTCACAGGGCAATGCCGACGCCGCGCCCCCCTTGCGCACGCGCGCCGGCATCCACACACTCAGGGCATTGACAGGATCACGGGCGTTCCGATGTTCTCATCCGATCTCAAGGGCAGCGCGCGGCTTGCCGTTGACGCGACCCTTGCAGCGACCGACCTGGTCGAGGCGATGCATCACAATATCGCGCGCCTGCCCTGGCTGCCGGTCGGCACCGATGCGCGCACGCGCGGCATCACCGGCCTGGTCTACCGCAGCATTCGTACCGTGACCGAATGGGTCGGTTCCGGCGTGGATCTAGCAATCGGGCAACTGCAGCCGCTGCTTGATCGCGTCAGCACGCAGGCCGAAGGACCAGCGCGCGATACGCTCGTCGCGGCCTTGAACGGTGTGCTCGGCGATCATCTCGCGGCAACCGCCAATCCGCTCGCATTGCCGATGACCTTCCGTCGTAATGGCAGCGAACTGGCGCGCTGCGATGGCGGACGTGTGCTGTTGATGGTCCACGGTCTGTGCCTCAACGATGCGCAATGGCTGCGACAAGGTCACGATCATGGCGCCGCCCTCGCGCGCGACCTCGGCTATCGCACGACGTACCTGCGCTACAACAGCGGCCTGCACGTATCGACCAACGGGCAGGAGCTCGCGCAGCAGCTCGAACGCTGGGTTTCCAACGCGTCCGCGCCCGTCACCGAACTTGCGCTGGTCGGCTATAGCCTCGGCGGACTCGTCGGACGCAGCGCCTGCCATTACGCCGCACTTGCCGGACATCGTTGGCCGCGCGTATTGAAACACCTGATCTCCATCGGCACGCCGCATCACGGCGCACCGATGGAGCGCGGCGGCAACTGGGTCGACATGATCCTGAGTTCCAGCCGCTACAGCGCACCGCTCGCCGCACTTGGCCGCATGCGCAGCGCCGGCATCACCGACTTGCGCCACGGCAGCCTCGTCGACGAAGACTGGCTCGATGTCGATCGCTTCGCCGCGAACGCCACGTTGCCGCGCACCTTGGCATTACCGAATGGCGTGGCCTGCGCCGCTCTCGCCGCAAGCACCGGACGCCGCCCCGATAGCCTGAGCGATCGCCTGCTGGGCGATGGTCTTGTACCCGTCGCGAGCGGCCTAGGACGGCACGCCGATGCGACACGCGCACTGGCGTTTGAACCGGAACGCCAATGGGTCGGCTACGGCATGAACCATCTTGAACTGCTGAACCGGCCGGAAGCGTATGCGGCGCTCAAAACGACGCTGCAGTCGCCGCCACCCGAACCGCGGCGGACATCACGCAAACGTCGCTGATCGCGACACGTGCAGGTGATAGAAGCATCCGCTATTCCGTCGCGGAGAAATCAATTCCCGCGCTTGCGACTCTCTTGCAGTTCTCGCTTGCGGACATCGCATTCTGAGAGCGCCTGATCTACCCGCTTCTGTGATTCTGCTCGAGTTGCGTCCGCTCTCGCCTCCTCAGTCGCGATAAGACCTCGCAAAGCGGCCATATGGGTCTGGTCAGTCTCAGCGAGAATCTGTTGGTTGGATGCCGACCCGCCGACCCACGCCCGCCCTTCAAGCGATCGACGTTCCGCTTGAGCGTGCGTGATTGAAGTTGTATTGGGTTCGACGTAGA
>JBBRZD010000066.1:0-12463 GCA_038237055.1 Lysobacterales bacterium
AACAGGCCGACAAGCACCGGATCATGGTCGGACGCGCGATACGGCGTCGCCGGCTGGAACACCACTCGCGCCGGCGTCAGCGCGGAACCATCGGGCTTCTCCTCGAACGCAGCTTCGCCGACATCGCGGATTTCGTCGTTGTAGTCGAACAGATCGGCTTCGTCGGCGTTGATATGCCAGGCATCTGCGCCGGTGACCTGGCTGGCGAAGCTGGTGCTCGCGAAGGCGAAGTCGAGATGACCCAGTTCACCGCTGAACAGGTACGAATACGAGTTCACGCCATGCAATTCGGTTTCCAGATCGTGATAGCCGCCGCCTTCAAGCGTGGCCACCGGCGTCTCATGCGCGTACGAATTGAAGTCGCCGAGCAGGAGCACGTCGGGATCGCCGGCCGCAGGAATCACGGTGCCGTTGATCCACGTGAGCAAACGCGTTGACTGCTGCGTGCGCGTCGATGCCCAGCAGCTCTGGCCGTCGAGCTGGTCGGTATCCGCACCGCTCGTCGGGCAGCTGCCCTTCGACTTGAAGTGGTTCGCGATGACCGTGAAGCGCTGGCCGAACGCCGGGTTCGACGCATCGGACACATCGTAGGTTTGCGCAGTCGGCGGGCGATTGTGGATCGGGTCCAGATCGACCAACGGCGAGCCGACCGGCGACAGCACGCCAGTGCGATAGATCTGCATCACGCGGATCGCATCGGTACCAAGCGTGCCGCCAGTATTGACGAAGGCATACGGATGCCCATTGGCGCAACGCGCGTTCACTGCACCGAGAAGATCGGTGATCGTGTCGCTCGGCGTCGTGTTTTCGAGTTCCATGAACGCGGCAACGTCGGGATTGAGCGTGCAGACGACGATCGACGCGCGTTCGCGCTGGCGATTGAGTTCCGCAACGCTGTCGGCGCCGCGACAGTCCAGCGTGCCGGTCGGACCACACGGGCCGGACGAGTTGCTCGCGGTCATGTCGATCGTGGTGAAGTAGTTCAGCAGGTTCATGCCGACCGCACGAATCGAGCCGCCGACATTCGGAGCTGTCGCTGGACGCGGATTGGCGACCGTGAAGGCGACCGGATGCGCAGTGGTCGGGCGAATGCGCCAGGTGTTCGCGCCGAAGCCCGGATAACCCCACTGCAGAACACCGGTGAGGCCATGCACCTGGTCGCCGCCGCGGAAGAAGTCGACGCCCTGCGTGCCGGCCGAGAAGCCGCCGTTCGCCTGCGGGTAGTACACGGCCTGGCTGCCATTGGGCTGCAGCAGTGGTGCTTGCTGCGCATTGTTGTCGTCGTCGAGAATGACTTGGCGGCGCGCGAGATCCTGCAGATGTGTGGCGTAACCAGTGACGCTCGGCGCATTGTCTTCGGTGTAGGTGCGCGGACGATCACCGCCGACGAGTTGGATCTGGCCAAAACGGAACAACTGGAAATAGTCCGACACGGTCAGTGTGTCGACGTAAGTGATCAGCATGCCTTCGCGCGCCTCGTAGAACGCATCGACGTCGCCGCTGATCGGCAGCGTGATCGGACTTGGCGTGACTTCCGCAAGATGATTGCCGGCATCGGTCACGAGCACCGAGGTGGACGCGATTTCAGTCATGCCGTTGAACTCCGTCGCGGTGCCGGTAACGCGCACCCGCTGGCCTTCCGACACTGCACCGGCGACGCAAGACGAGCACAGGATGAAGATGCCTTCGGAGGTGTTCGGATCGGCATCGGCATCGGCGTCTTCTTCCTGCAGGAAAAAGCCGTTGAGCTTGGTCGCACCGAGGAACACCGCGGTGGCGACACCTTCGACGGTGACAGTTGCGCCAAGCATCGGCGTCGTAGCACCGCTGCCCTGCACGTCGTGGATCTTCTGGATATCGTCGTTGACGATCGTGCCCACGGCCTGACCGTCGGTCAGGATCGCAGTGCTGCTGAGATTGGTGACGTTGACCGTGAAGGTTTCGTCGGGCTCGGTGGTGGTATCGCCATTCACGCTGACGTCGAAGGTATAGGTAGAACCTCCGACCGGAATCGTCTGCGCGGACAGCGAACGGCTGGTGTAGTCGCTCGGCGAAGTCGCGCTGCCATCCGCAGTCGCGATATCGAAGCTGACGCCACCGGCGGGCGCCGGCATATCGAGGCTGACCGTGAACGTGTAGGTGGTCGTGCCGGCATCGCCTTCATTGTGCGAGACATCCGCAATCGTGAGGCTTGGAGCCGCGTCATCGTTGATGATCGTGCCCTCGCCCTGACCATCGGCGATCGTCGCGCCGCTCGCATTGGTCAGATTCACGAAGAACGATTCGTTTGTTTCCGGCATCGTGTCGCCATTGACCAGTACATCGAATGTGTAAGTCGTATTGCCGGCGGCGATCGTCTGCGTCGTCAGCGTCTTCGCCGTGTAATCGGCCGAGCTCGTCGCCGTGTTGTCGGCGGTCGCGATATCGAACGTGACGTTGCTCGCCGACATCGCCGAGAGCGTGACGGTGAACGTGTACGTCGTCGTTCCCGCATTGCCTTCGTTGTGTGTGACATCATCGATGCTGAGGGTCGGCAGCGCTGCAACGCTGTGCGGCGTGACGGAGAAATCGTCGATAGCAAGACCGTGATCACTGCCCGATTCATTGTGATCGAGCCAGCGCAGCATCACTTGCGTGCCGTTCGGAATATTGAGCCCACTGATCGTGAACGATTCAGCCGTACGATTGGCCGCCGCGTTGCCATCGAGAGTACTGGCTGTCGCCGTAGCGATCGGTCCGGTGAAATCGAGGTTGTTGACCAATGTGCTGGTGGCCGTCGAAAAAGCTGTGAAGTCGGTGACATCGACGTTCGGAGCCCCGATGGCGTAGGAAAATACGAGTTTCTGCGCCGTCGCATTGCCACCATTTCGCCACTGCTCGCCGACGTAGGCGACATCCAGCGACGTAATGGTCGAGCCCGTATTGTTGACCAGCAAAATGCCTGTGTAGAAGTCGCCCGTACTATTGGAGTTGAGCGTGCCGAGCGCTCGCTCGCTGACGCCAGCGGCTCCATAGCTGAAAAGGTTGCCGCTCGTTGACGAACCAATGTCTGCAACGACACTCGCCGTCGTACCGGTGGTGTGAACGTTGTACCAACCCGCAAGCGTCGTGCCGTTCGTCCACGTCGCATTGGCGGTTGATGGCAACGAATTGAAGTCCTGCGTTACCGCAGTACCCAGCGTTGCAAGCGAGACTACCTGCGCCATTGCCGGCACGGCGAAGAATAGAAACAGCAACGCCGAAAACAATCGGCCGGCTGTAATCGCGCGTACGGAAACGCCACGACAAATGGCTCGCGCACAGCGCGAACACAGCAATTGGGACGACATCAGATTTATACCCCTGGAGTACTGCGCGAGGAGGCGCAACCTTGAAAGTCTACACAAGCCTTGAGACCGTTTGTCGCTGCAGCGTAGCAAGCCGCAGGCAACAAGGGTGAAGGCATCCTGGACAATCTCGGCAGAATGCCGGGTCGATGCGACAGCCCGGTGACAGACGGGTCCAAAGTCGGGAGCATCGGCGGCCCGGATATGTTTCGCAGCGTGAACGCTGGCAATTCCTCCTGCATTCGACCCACAGGGATGTGGGGAGTGTTCGCAGGCGCCGGGAACATCGGCGGGCCGGATATGTTTCGCGGCGTGAACGCTGCCAATTGCTCCTGCATGGCCAGCGTACCGGCCCGGGGATGTGGAGGGTTCGCAGGCGCCGAGAGCATTGGCGGGCCGCCTATTTGTCGCGGCATGAACTCTGGCAATTGCTCCTGCATTGCCAGCGTACCGGCCATCCATGGCCATTACCGGAAAATGCTCCTGCATTTCCGGCATTCGGGCCATCCATGGCCGTTGCCGGAAAATGCTCCTGCATTTCCGGCATTCGGGCCATCCATGGCCGTCAAAAAATTACCCCCGCGCGAGCGCGGGGGCAAAGTCCTTTGAACGTTCAGCGCGCCATCCTGGCGCCGTCCATGGCCGAAAATCCGTTTGGCATCGCATCCAGCGATGCATGACCCGGCCTTTGATTGGAAGGACCGGTGCGTGGCGCTCACGCGCGACGCCGATTGAACACTGCGGCACCATCGCAATAGCGCTGCAGCTGGACACAGGATGCCGTGCAACGCGATGCGGGTCTGTGCGGTACTGGTAGGGTGGGCCGACGATCAGCGCACGAAGCACCTGTGAACCAGCTCACACAATGACCAGCTTGGTCAGCGCAGATGCCTCAGGAAGCTGCTTGCGCGTAGGTCACGCGCTCATGTCCGGCGGCATCGCATGCGCTGCTTGCAGCATCGAAGAAATTTTCCGCGTCGAGCAACGCACGAACACGCACAGCCTGATTCCATCCATGTTCCAGCAGCAGCCAGCCACGCGGATTGAGGTGAGCACGTGCCTGCGCGCAGATGTGGCGAATCGCATCGAGGCCATCAATGCCGGATGCGAGTGCGGAGGGCGGTTCGTGACGAAGGTCGCCCTCGCCCAAATGCGAATCGCCGGCTTCGATGTAGGGCGGATTGGAAACGATCAAATCAAAGCGTGCATCACCGAGTGCCGCGCACCAGTCGCCTTGCGCAAACGCGACATTCGCAATGCCCAGACGCTGCGCATTCGCGCGTGCGACATCAAGTGCGGCCGTACTCGCATCGGTCGCAAGCACGCGCGCCAACGGACGCTCGCACGCCAGCGCAAGCGCGATCGCGCCCGAGCCGGTACCAAGATCGGCGACCGCGCACATGCTATCCGGCGGCATGCGCGCAAGCGCGAGTTCGACCAGCAACTCGGTGTCCGGACGCGGGATCAACACCGCCGGCGTGACATCGAGATCGAACGACCAGAACGCGCGGCGGCCTGTCAGGTATGCGATCGGGTCGCCGCGATGGCGCGCGTCGACCAAGCGCTCGAACATTGCCGACGGTTCCGCATCGGCTTTGAACTCGGGCCATGCATAGAGCCAAGCGCGCGAGCGACCGAGCGCATGCGCAAGCAGCAACTCAGCTTCCGTGCGTGCATCGCTGCCGCCACCCAATTGGGCGGCAGCGGCAGCAAGCAGTTGACGCACGTCGCTCAGGATTGCACCGCGGGCGGTGGCGGCACATTGACGACGGGCACATCAATCAACGGCTTCGGCGTACGACGCCAATAGCCGTCGCGCGTCCATGCGGCGAAACCATGACGGAGCCAGCCCACCAGCGCGTTGGCGAGCCACAATGCCCACGCGAGCATGGCGACCTTGTAGACCCACAGCGGCAGCGATATCGCATATGCATTCGGCAACGCATCGGTGGCGCGATCGGCAAACCAGCGCAGTGCAAACGCATTCGAGCCGTTGCCGGTGACGTGCATGTCGGGCGCACCGAGGAGGCCCTGTTCTATCGATGCGAACAGGCAGAGCACGGCAACCACGCTGAGAACAACGAGCCCGACCTGGACCAGGTTGAACATCAACGTCGATGTCTTCGCTGTCGTGCGGCCGCGCCAGTCGAGTGCGAACAACCACGCGACGACCAGCAGCAACGCAAGCCACGAGTACGTCGAGAAGCCGAGTCCGAGCAGAATCCACTGCCAGGTTTTCAGCGGCGCGCTGCGCACGCGCGACAGCGCGAAAGCGAGAATCAACAGCACCGCAAGTTCGCTCCAGTACAACACGGCCGGTCCTGCTGCGGGACCGCCAGTCAGCAGGAGCCAGCGATCCGCCGGCAGATCGAGCGCAAGATTGATGTTGGCAATCGGAAGGCCGAGCGCAATATTCGGCGTACGCGCCACCAGGCCAATCGGCGTGTTGTCGCGAAACCGCAGCTCGAACGTCTGCGCACCCGGCACGATCGGCAAGCTCAACTTGCCCGCTTGCGCGCGCAGGTTGAGCGCTTCGCCATTGCGGCTGACGCCAAGCACTTCGGATTCTGCCGGCAAGCTGATCGCCTGCTCGCCACCCTGACTCGCGCGGATCGTCAGTAGCAACGTGCTAGTCGCTGCGCGTTGCCCGATCACGTGCGACAACTGTGCGGCGTCGAGTGCGCGCGTCGCGCCCGGCACGACCTGCGGCTTGGTCACCTTCAAGGTGAGCGTCTCGCCGGGTAGCGGATGGAATTCGAAATTGCGATCGTCGTGCACGTCTTCGCCGGCCGCGAGTGCAACGCCAGGCACACCGGAAAACTCGACATGCCAAGTCGGGCTGACCAGCACGTGCCAGACCTCGACATGATCCGCAAAAGGCGGTGCCGTCAGGCTCACGCTCTCGCCTTTGTCGAGGCTGCTGCTCCATTGAGTTTGCGACTCGCCTTCGCCGAGTGCGATCGTCGCGCCGGCGGCGTCCACCTTGATGCCGCGCGTCATCACGTGCTCACCCGGCAACACCGGCACCGTCGTCGTGAAGCCGCCTTCCTTGGGCGCGAGCCGCGTGATCGTCGTCGTCACCGACCAGTCAAGTGCAAGCGAGAGCGAGCGATCGACGCTCACGTACGGCGCGAACTGCTGCGCGCTCGTGCTTGTCGGCGTGCTGCCCGCTTCGCGCGCCCGTGCGAGAGTCAGGGTTTCGGCAAGCAGATGATCGTCACTGATGCCACTCGCCTGCCAACCCTCGCCATTGAATTCCACCCGCATCGGCTTGAGCGGAAATGCGAGCGCGACCTTGTCGGACAGCGCAACAAAGACCATCTCGATGCGATGCACGCCGCCCGGCAGCGCGATCCAAAGGTTGTCGTTCTGGCGAGCGAGGCCATCCTGGCTGGTGCCATCGAGCGTGACGTTGCGCAATGCGAGCGTCGCCTCGTTACTCGGTAGTGGCACTGCAACCCGTTCCAGCGCATGCGCTTCGAGTACGACGCGAATCTCGTCGCCGCGTGCGGTGACGTCGGCTTTCGCCAGTGCTGCGCAATCTGGCGCGCAATGCGGCGACTCCAGCGAACGTGCACGCAACGCGTTGAGCAGGGTATCGGACGGAAACGTCTGCGCCTGTGCCGGCCTGCCGAGCGCGGCGAATGCCAGCGCGCCGACCAGCAAGGACGCAACGCCGCGTTGCACACGTGGGCCAGGCCTCGCGCTTGGAAATCCTGACAAACCGGGACCGAGCAAACGCACGATCAACCAGGCGAGCAAGCCGACCAGCACAATGCGCAACGAGCGCACCAGCCACGGCGGCGCGATCAGCAGACGCACGGTCTGCGCCGACGACACCGGCCCGCTCCAGCTCAGCTGATAGCGTTGACCACGCTGCCAGCCCGGTTCGCCCGCGCCGGTCTGCACGACGGTCGTTTGGCTGTAGCGATCGATCTTCGCGTGCGTAATCTTCGGCACTGAATTGGACGTATCGATACCGGAGAGGATGGTTGCACCGTTCTCTGTAGTCTCTTTGGGCATGTCCTTTTCTTCCGCCGCCGCTCTCGACGCGCGGTGACGGAACGAGCCACCGTTTGCTGCCATGTTCGCCGGTGGCGCCGGCGCCGCAAGCGCGGCTGGCGACACCGGCATCGACTGGAGTTGGCCGTCGGCTTCGTCGCTGGGCGTGCCATCGACCTTCCGTTGCGGGGCGCGCGCGGCCATTTGGGCGAACCCAATGTCATCAAACGCAAAACCGCCCTCGTTCTCGAGCTGCGGATGGAGGGCATAACGCAGCTGGTCCGCGACAAACGGCAAGGTGACGAGTACGAGCAGAGCGAGCGCACCGCGACGCAGCCATTCCGCGATACGCGCGAAGCGTCCTGCGGGCAGCGCGCGCACGACCAGGGCCAGCGCAATCACGAGCAGCAGGGTCCAGAACGGAGCGCCGTGTTCCTGAAAACCGAGTACGACATAAGCCAGCGCCGGCAATGCACCTAGCGGGCCGAACAAACGCCAGGCGAGCAGGACCAACACCGCGCAAATGAAGACGTTGAGCAGGTTCCACGCCTCGATCCAGCTGCCTGCGGCGCGATCCGCACCGGGCGCACCGAGCAATTTGTAACCATTGGGAAGATGCAGCGTCGTGCTCACGCCATCGAAACTCGCCTGCCATCCCGTGATCGGCAGAGCGGCGCTCGCGGGCACGATGCGCAGGCCGGCCGCAAGGTCGACCGCCGGCGTGCGCCATTCGACGCCGCTGAGGTTGGGCCCTGCAACGCCTTGCGTAATCAGCAGCGGCTCGTTGGCGCGACCCGCGCCTTGGCCGAGTGCGTCCGCGCGTTGGAGCGTGAATGGGAGCGCCGCATCGAGGCGCCAGTCGCGCAGCAAGGTGCCGCGCACGCGATCGCGCGCGAACCAGCCGGCACCGTCGAAGTCGAGCCACATTTCGCGCGCAAGCGTGAGCCGATTGCGTTCGTCCGCGGCGGCGCCGCGCGAACGCTCGTCGATCGTCAACGTGGCCGCATCGACCAGCGCGAATGCAGGCAGACCCGCCCACGCGCCAGGCACGCCAGCTTCTTTCGGATCGACTTGCACAGCGGCCGTCGCAGTTGAAATGCGCAGGCGCGGCGCGGAGGCATAGCTCCAGATTTCCTGCGCCGGCCATGGCGTCGCCGGCAGATGCGCGTTCACGCTCGTGAGCGGCGCGGTCGCGCGCGCGTCAAGCGTCACAGTGTCGTCGCCGGGCTGCACGCGTATGCGCAGACGACCATCGCCATCGAGTCGCGCCGGCCACGCGCCGCTCAACGCGAGCGGCAGGAATCCTTCGGGCAATACCGGGCCGATGATTTCCTCGCGCGCCTGTCCGGATACATGCATAGCGATCACCGTAGTCAACTGCGCAGGTATGCCGTCTTCGAGGCGGCGATAGACGCGCAGCTCGATGCTGTCCGCATCAGGCGTGCTCGCGTCGGCGCGACCGAGGGTCACCTCGTCGTCGTCGCGCTGCACCGGCACGACGGGTTTGCCATCGACGCTGAGGGTGACCAGACCGATCGCGGCCGGCACATGCAAGGTCTGTGGGCGTTCATGCCAAGGCAGGCGCGCGCGCACGTCGTGGCTTCCCACCGCGAGCCATAGTGAGGGCCCTTCATGGTCGACAACGGCTGCGGGCTTCCCGTCAACGCTGACTTGCTGGGGCCAATATTCCGCATCGCCCGGCAACGGCACCCATGAATCCGCATCGACACGCCAATGCTGCGAGAGATTCGCGCCGCTCGCATCCGCACTCAGATTCAATGTGCCCGGCCACGCGCACAGGTATTCGCTCTCGGCTGCGCCGGTCATGCCTGCGATCAAGGGACAGGCTCGATAATCCAGGCCGTGCATGACCCAGCCGCGCCAGGCTTCGAGCGAGGTAGGAACCGGCGATTGAGCATGCGCGACTGCGGCGATCAGCAGACAGGCGAGCCAGACACAACGGACGGCAATGACGCGCATGGGCTTCTCTCGATAGACGTTGGGTGGCGATACAACGGGACGACGTGCGCAGCGGGGTTTGCGTTGCAACGAAAAGGTCGTGCTGAACGCCGGCAACCGATCTCCGATCTCAAGCCGACAGCAGGCGCCAGCCTTGTTCGATGCAGGCAAGCACGAACCCGGTCAGGAAAAACAGGTAGCTGTAGCGCAGATAGCGGTACTTGCGATGCGCCAGATACCAGCCGAGCGAATAGAGGTCGTTCGCCATCGTCGCGTAGACCGAACCATCGGGTTTCAACACGCGCGTGATTTCAGCGAGAAAACGTTCGCGCGGCAATTCGGCGAAATGGCCGAAGAACAGCAGATTGAATCCCTCCGGCAATTCCTTGCCGGTCACCTTGATCGGTCGGTACTTCGGCAGCACCGCGAGGATCGCGAGCAGCAACGCCAGCAACGTGAATGCGGTCAGGGTCAACGCGGAAACCCGCAAGGCCGGATCATTCATGCGACCGAGCGTCATCGTGAGCACGATCGAGGAGACCGTAATCAGGATATTCGCCTTGAGGTCCGCCATGCTCGACAGCGCGACATGATGCTGCTGCGCCGTGCGCAAAATCACATCGCTGGTGTTGCGCTCGGGAATACGCGAGAACGAATCGGGTGCCGCAGGGTGTTCTTCCATTGCCGTGACCGCTTCGCAGAGATGCGGTGCATCTTAGCAAGCACCAAGTCGCAGGAGCGGCTTTAGCGCTGATGCCTGTTGCTTCACGACTGACCCCATCCCGACCCAACCCTCCGGCCCTCAGGCACAGCCTTCGGGCGTTCATAGGCGCGCGGACCAATGGTCCGCAAGCGCGCCTCTTCACCCGCTTGAAGGGAAGGGCTTGAGCGCGCCGCGTTGAAGTCCTCCCCTTCAAGGGGAGGATTTAGGTGGGGATGGTGCTACTCAAAGCGAAAGCATCGCAACTAAACATTTCAACCGCCAGAAGGTGCCGCCGGATGTGCCTCCGCCCACGCCTTCAACGCCTTCGTCCCGACCTCCTCACGCAGCGCACTGCATTGGCGGATGCCCTCGATCGTCTGGCTGAGTCCGCGTTCGCCACCAATCAGATCCTTGATGCGCGGCGCGAAGAATGTGGACAACTCGTCGGCGGATGCATTGCTGCAACGTCCGCTGGCGACGCTATTGGGAAGGTAGGGTTGCGCGAACGCCGGCAGGCGCACGCGATACGCATCGAAGTTCGCCATCAGCCATTGCCACATTGCCGCACGGTTTTCCGGCTCCTCGACCTGTGCCGCGTACAAACGACCCATCTCGCCAATCTGCACCGTCGAGGTCAGACCGTAATCGCGCGCACGCTCGGCGAGCACGGGATCGCGCGTCGCGCCGAGCGCCGATAGCAGGGCATAACGCTGCGTGGTGTCGTGGTTGGTCACCACTTCCTTCTGCACCGCATCGAACGCAGGAAGACCGCTTTCCTGCACGGCAACCTCCAGCGCAATCGTGCGCAGGTCCGCATCGGCGCGTGTGAGGTCGACCTTGTCGCTGCCGTCCAGACCGAGTGCGGCGCGACCCTGCTTTGCCAACTCGCCGCGCACGCGTGCATCGCGCACATCGAACGCAAGGAAATCGGCAAGACGCGTGCGCATCGCCGTAGCGGTGCTCGCTTCACCGTCCTTGTGACGGTAGCCAAGCTGTTCAAGCCGCGGCTGGTAAAGACGCGATGCGTACGCGTCGAGCATGGGGCGCGTCGTATCGTCGGCAAGATGTTCGCGAATCCACTCGAACGAATCGAACAGCGCGGTCGCAACTTGCGGCATGTCCGATCCAGCCAGCCCCTGCATCGCATCGAGGACGGCTGCGGGACCGAGCATGCCACGCTTGAATGCGCTGCTCACGGCATCGGCATAGACGACCTGTTCCGGCGGCGTCAGTCGCGTGACTGCCGCGCCGAGTTTGCCCAAGTCCACCGCTGCGAGATCGAATCGGTAGTAACCACGCGCTCCTGCATTGGGCAGATACCAATCCGGACAGGTTCCGGCAACGTCGAAATGCTGTTCGGCCTTTTCAAGCAGGAAGCACTGCGTATCCGATGTCGAGGCGCGACCGAAACGTGCACAAACCGGCACGCCCCATAGCGGCGCATCCTTCGCAAACACACCGAACGGAAGGTAACGCGACTGGCTCAGCGTCAGCGAAAGTTTGCCATCCGTGCAAGCAAGCTCACTGTGAATCAGCGGCACGCCGGGCTGATCGAGAAAACTGCGCATCGCCTTCGCGAAGGTCTCGCCCTTGCCGCTCGCTTGCGCAAGGCTCGCAATGAGATCGTCGGAACTGCCGCTGCCGAAGGCGTGCTTTGCGAGATAAGCACGCATGCCTTGGCGGAACGTGTCCTCGCCGATCCAGGTCTCGAACATCGCGAGCACGCTCGCGCCTTTCTGATAGGTGATGCCGTCGAACGCAGTCTGGATGTCGCCGCGACCGAGGATCGGCTGACGTATCTTGCGCGTGCTGAGCAGGCTGTCGCTGCCCATTGCGCCGAGGCGGCGCTCGAGCGATTCCAGCGGTGCCTGGTATGCCGGTTTCAACGCGGTGGTCGCCTTCGCTTGCGCCCAGGTCGCATACGCTTCGTTGAGCCAGATGTCGTTCCACCACGGCACTGTGACGAGATCGCCGTACCACTGGTGTGCGATTTCATGCGCCTCGATGTTGAATACGTTGCGATAGCGATCAGCCGCTGCGTTTGCATCGATCAAGAGATACGCATCGCGATAAACGATCAGGCCAGCGTTTTCCATTGCGCCCGCGGAGAAATCCGGTGCGCCAAGCAGGTCGAGCTTGTCAAACGGATACGGTTGCGCGGTGTAGTCCTCGTAGAATTTCACTATCTGCGGTGCGACTTCGACTGCCCAGGCGAGTTGTTTCGCCGTGCCGCGCGGACCGATCCCGCGCAACGGTACGGCTTGTTTGCGCACCGCGTTCGGTGGAATTGCAGGCGCGTCGACCACGTCCCACGGCCCGACCGCAAACGCGACGAGATAGGTCGGCAGCGGTTTCGTCGTCGCGAACGTCAGCGTCTTCCATTTCTTGTCGTCGGATACTTCTTCCTTCAACTGGCGCGTGTTGGCCACCGCGACCTCGTCGTTCGGCACCGTCAACACGATGTCGAAAGGTG
>JBBRZD010000067.1:0-12451 GCA_038237055.1 Lysobacterales bacterium
GCAGGTTTTGCACCGGCTTCCTTCTTTTCCGCATGCGGACGCACGTTGCCGTAGCTGCGGATCGAAATCTTGCCTTTCTTGGTCTTGCGGTCGCCTCTGCCCATGACTGCTCTTCAATGTGTGATTGTTGCGGGCGCGCAGGATAGCAGCCTGCGGGCCCTATGCAAGAATCGCGTCAGAATCGACTCGCCCTGCCCCGCGCAAGGAGACCTTCAAACGCACCCCGCGAAACGCGTCATGGTCCGCAGTTCACGTCCGCGCAGTCGACCCGTTCCAATTGCACGGTGGCATGCTCGACGCTGAAGCGATCGCGCAGAACCGCACGAATCGAAGCAATCGCTTCATCTGCATCGGCGTCCTCGCGCAGGCGCGCGTGCAGGGTCGCCACGTGATAGCCACCGGCCAGTTGCCATACATGCACATGATGCACGTCGCTGACACCGTGTGCCTCGTCCTTGAGTGCGGCAACCACACGATCGGCGTCGATACCCTCCGGCGCGCCCTCGAGCAGGATGTGCGCAGAACGACGCAGCAGGCGCCATGCGCTGGACAAGATCAATACCGATACCAGAATTGAAACGGCAGGATCCGCCCATAGCCAGTCAAGCCAGCGCACCAGAAGCGCGGCCACAATCGCACCGATCGATCCGAACAGGTCGCCCAGCACATGCAGTCGCGCACTCGCCGTGTTGAGGTCGTGATGATCATGGCCAGACAGCGCCAGCAATGTGATCGCGTTGACCAGCAAGCCGGCAATCGCAACGACCAGCATCGTCCCCGAAAGAATGGGGTGTGGATTGCTCAGGCGCAGCGACGCTTCGACGGCGATCCAGGCGACGAGCACGAACTGCACCAACGCGTTGCTGTAACCCACCAGCACTTCAAGTCGTGCATAGCCGAAGCTGCGCAACGCATCCGCAGGACGGGTGGAGTAGCGAACGCCCAGCCAAGCGAACAACAATGCCGCTGCGTCGACCAGCATATGCCCGGCATCGGCGAGTAGCGCGAGAGATCCGGACAGCCAACCGCCTACTGCCTCAGCAACCAGTGCGCATGCGGTGAGTGCGAAAGCTGCGAGCAGGCGCAGCTCGCGACGGTTGTCCGGGTTAGAGTTCGAATTCGCGTGCGCGTGGTCATGCGCGTCCGCATGATCGTGATCGTGACTCATGGAGTGGATTTCAGCTTCAGCGGATCGCACTGCATGCTAGGCAGCGGCGCCGCGGTTACACAATCACGCATTGGCGACGCGCAGATGTCGACGCCGAAACGGCCGACAACGAAACGTCAGTGTACGCAGGCTGCGTTATGCACGTGCCCGTGTGCAAGACGCAGATTGGTCAGGTGCGCCCAGGCAACCAGTGTCCCACCCATTGCCACAAGAACCGCGTGAAGGATCGACGCATGGTCGAAATCGACCACGATACCGGCAAACAACAGGCAGATACCTGGCGCAAGGAACCAGAACGCGGCAAATTGTTGATGACGCCGGAATCCGACGAGCAGCGTAGTCAGTGCAAGCAAGCTGGCAAACGCAATGAACGCGCGTTCGTAGCGATGGTCGGCAAGAAAACTCAAGCCCAGCGCCGGCAGTGCAGCGATCACCAGCGGCAGCAAGGCGCAATGCACCGCGCACAAAAACGACGCCGTGGCACCGAAACGATCGGCAAGGCGCGCGAACAGCGATGGGCGGTTTGGACTGGTCTTCATGGGGCGATCCGGGTTGACGTTATAACATAACGGATGGTCGATCATCGAAACCTCCGTCGGCACATTTTCATCGCCTCAAGACGTCCTGATTGAGGGCCAGGATCAAGTTATAGTTACAATATAACATAACACAATGATCCGTGACCGTTTTGAACGCGTTTGCATATGTCGTCTCCCGAAAATGTCCTGCTGTAACGCAACGTGACAGCGGTTTGCCATGTGAGCATGATGTAAACGTTTACATCGCTGCGGGGGCACGCGGGCGTGGGACTGGGCGTGACGGTAAAAGACGTGGCCAAGGCTGCCGGCGTGTCCGTGGCCTCTGTCTCGCGTGCACTCAACGGCCACCAGAGCATGGCCGACGACACCCGTGCGCGTATCCTGGATTTTGCTGCACGCATGCGATACATGCCCAACGGTGCGGCACGAAGCCTGATTACGCGACGCACTCACGCGATCGGCGCGGTCCTGCCCGACCTGCACGGTGAATTCTTCTCTGAACTGATCCGCGGCATGGATTCGGCGGCCCGCGCTCATGGACTGCATCTGCTCGTGTCTAGTTCGCACGGATCGGCATCAGAAGCCGGCGAAGTCCTGCGTGCGCTGCGCGGACGCGTTGATGGCCTGTTGATCATGTCGCCGCATGCCGATGCGGACATGCTGGCGGATAACCTGCCGCTGGAATTGCCCACCGTGCTGATGAATACGCGAGTGTCAGGCGGCAGCTATGCCGCGATTTCAATCGACAACTACGGCGGTGCGACCGCGATGATGCGGCACCTTGTGGAGCGCGGGTATCGTCGCATCGCGTTCATTGCAGGGCCGCCCAACAATTTCGACGCCGACGAGCGTCTGCGTGGCTATCGCAATGGGCTGGCAGAACTCCTTCCACGGCAGCGCGAGTGGATTTTTCCAGGGAATTTCAGCGAAGAATCCGGCTATCGCGCCGGCACGGAAATTCGAGCAAACGGCACGCTCCCGCAGGCGATCTTCGCAGCCAACGACACGATGGCGATCGGGTGCCTGTTCGCGCTCGGCGAACAAGGCATCAATGTACCTGACGACATCGCCATGACGGGATTCGACGACATTCCTATCGCGCGTTACGTCACGCCACCGCTGACGACGGTGCGCGTCCGTATCGCCGACCTGGGTCGACAGGCGCTGGAGGCGCTTGCGGCGCAGATCGAACACCCCGACGAAAACGTTGCCGAGCCGACCTCGCTGGATTGCGAGATCGTCGTTCGCAAATCGTGTAGCTGAGGCACCGCAGTAACTATATCCACGACAAGAAAACACGCTTCAATGGGTTTCATTTTTGGGAGAGCGCACATGAAAAGACAGTTGCTGCTGAGAAAGAAACTGCTTGTATCGCTGATCACCGCGGCCATTTCGGCGGGCGCCCTCGGGCCATCCATGGCCTGGGCGCAGTCGGCCGATGCGACCTTGCGCGGCAAGGCGCCCGCAAGCAGCGTCGTCACCGCGAAGAACATTGCCACCGGCGCGACGCGTCGCACCAATGCGAGCGCCGATGGTAGTTTTGTGCTCGTGGGTCTGCCACCGGGTACCTATCAGGTGGACGCAGGTCCCGGCACTGAGAAAACCGTGACGCTTACGGTAGCGTCCACTGCATCGCTCGACCTTGAAGCGGCCGCGACGAGTGCTCCGCTGACCACGACAACGATGGAAGGGGTAGTCGTCAATGCGCAGGTGCTTACCGAGGTGAAGACCTCCGAAGTTGGCAACACGATCTCGCTGCATCAGATCCAGACCGTACCGCAGATAACGCGCAATTTCCTCGAATTCGCCGACACCGTGCCGGGCATGGTCTTCAGCGTTGACTCGAGCGGACACTCCTCTCTGCAGAGCGGTGGGCAGAACGCAAATTCGGTCAACGTCTACATCGACGGCGTCGGCCAGAAGAATTACGTCAAGCAGGGAGGCGTCAGCGGCCAATTCGACAGCCAGGGCAATCCGTTCCCGCAGCTGGCGATCGGCGAATACAAGGTCATCACGTCGAACTACAAGGCCGAGTACGACCAGATTTCCAGCGCCGCCGTAACCGCTGAAACCAAGTCGGGCACGAACGAATTTCATGGCGAGGTGTTCAACACATTCACCGACGATGGCTTGCGCACGGATACGCCTGCGGAACTCGCCGGCCACAAGAAGACGCCATCGCAAGAGAAGGAGTACGGCTTCGCGCTCGGCGGACCGATCATCCAGGACACGCTGCACTTCTTCCTCACCTATGAGGCGAAGCGTTACGTCACTCCGATCACGGTCGTACCGGGCGTCACCGGCGTCGGATTCAATATCGTCGATTTTCTGCCGCCCGCCGTTGCGAGCCAGCTAGGTCCGGCCGACATACCGTTCACGGAAGATCTCTATTTCGGCAAGATCGATTGGGAATTCTCGGACCGCGATCGCATCGAGGTCAGCGCCAAATTCCGTCGTGAAGGCCAAGCCGACAATATCGGCACGTCGCAGGCAAAGTCCGCCAGCGTCAACGTCAAGAACGACGACGACCGCATCGACGCGCGCTGGCAACACAGCGCCGATCATTGGTTCAACGAACTGTTGCTCACTCATGAGAAGACGTTCAACGCGCCTACTGCGCTAAACGAGGGCAACGGCATTGTGTACGTGCTCCCTCGCGCGAGCAGCGATGGCGACATCATCGTCAACACCGCAGCGGCCGGCCCTCTAGCGACGCAGAACAAGGGGCAGAAAGGTCCTTCAATCGAAGACAATCTGACGTTTTCCGACCTCAGCTGGTTGGGGGATCACACGGTCAAGATGGGAGCGAAATACAAGCAGGTCGACCTCACTGCTGCTGATGCGAGTGACGCCAACCCGCAGTTCTACTACAACGTCACCCAGGACGGTGTGCAGGAAACACCGTTCAAGGCATTCTTCACCAATCCGGTTCCCGGTTTCAGTCCGATCGCCAAGTCCAGCAGCAGGCAATTTGGTGTGTACATTCAAGACGACTGGGCGGTCAACGAGAAGCTGACCCTCAATCTTGGCGTGCGCTGGGATTACGAGGAAACGCCGTCGTATATCGATTACCGTACGCCCGACAATGTCATCGCCGCGCTCAACAGTCCGAACACCGATCCAACGGCGCCGGCAGGCCAAACCTACGCACAGGCGCTCGCGCTGGGGGGCGTCAACATCAACGATTACATCAGCAACGGCCACAATCGCAGTGCACAGAAGAATGAGTTCCAGCCGCGATTGGGTTTTTCTTATGATCTCAGCGGCGACGAATCACATGTGATCTTCGGCGGAGCAGGACGGGCCTACGACCGCAACTTGTACGACTACCTGCAGTTGGAACAAACCAAGTCCGCCCTGCCCCAATACACCGTCTACTTCAACACTCCGCAACATGTTTGCCCGGCCACGGCTTCGAATTGCGTCGATTGGGATCCGAATTTTCTCAATGGCCTGCCGAACCTGCAGGCTCTGGTGTCCTCCACCAACACCGGCAAGGAAGTCGACCTGATCAACAACAACCTGAAGACGCCTTATTCCGACCAGTTCAGTCTGGGCATGCGCAACAAAGTCGGCGAGTGGAACACCAGCGCAGCCGTTGCACGCATCCTCAGCAAGGATGGCTTCGTATTCACGCTGGGCAATCGGTATCCCAATGGCGCGTTCTGGATGAACGGCGGCCAGCCGTGGGGCCAGGGCATTCCAGGCTTCGGCAGTCTAATCATCGGGAACAGCGGCGTCGAAACCCGCACGACGCAGATATTGCTGTCAGCCGACAAAACGTACACCCGAGACTCCGGCTGGGGCGCCACGCTGGCTTATACCTACACGAACGCCAGTCAGAACCGCGACATCAAGGAACACTACGCGTTCGATGGCGCAACGATCCAGGACTATCCGTTCATCACATCGAACGCCGCGTCCAGGCACCGCTTTGTCGCAACCGGCTCGATCGACGGGCCGTGGGGTCTGCTGATCTCGGGGAAGGTGACCCTGGCAACACCGATTCCGAACAATCAGTTTGCCTGCTATATCGACAATACGTTGTTTTTCCCATCCGGCAGTCACTGCAATCCCGTTGCTGCGACACCGCAAGGGCAACGCTTCGGCATCGGAGGAGAAATATTCGGCTACCGCAGCGTCGATTTCCAAGCCACTAAGAACTTCGACATGAGCGAAGGCATAACGCTCTATGTCCGGGCGGAATTCCTGAATGTATTCAATTTCAAGAACTACTCCGACTACACCAACACGCCAAATGCGACTTTCCGTGACGTGGGCGTGACGTACAACCCAAATGGCAACATCACCGGCGTGCCACGAACCATAAAACTGACTGCCGGCTTCCGCTTCTGATTTGGTTTCAGGAGCACTCACTGCCGGGTACTTGCGACAAAACGACAAAGCCCGCTTAGCGGGCTTTGTTCCAAGCGCCATTCTTGAGCCGACAGCATGACCGATCATCGCATCAAAAAAATCGTCATCGTTGGAGGAGGCACGGCGGGCTGGATGACCGCCGCTGCCTGCTCCAAGATTCTCGACAGTCACTACTCGATCCAGGTGATCGAGTCCGAGCAAATTCGCACCGTCGGTGTCGGCGAAGCCACGGTGCCGCACCTGAAACGATTCAACAATGTGCTGGAGTTCGACGAGATCGATTTCGTCAAGAAGACCCAGGGGACATTTAAGCTCGGCATACGCTTCAACAACTGGGGCCGCATCGGCGACTCCTACGTGCATGGTTTCGGCACGATCGGCCACGATTATGGGCTGCTGCCGTTCCATCAATACTGGCTCAAGCTGTTCCTTGCTGGCGAAGCTAAGGACATCGGCGCGTATTCTCTCAACACGCTGGCTTCGGTACGCGGAAAATTCATGGCATCGGCCAGCGACGTGTCGCCCACGTCGCCACTCGCGAACATCGCGTATGCCTATCAGTTCGACGCCGGCCTGTATGCGCTCTATTTACGCAGTTATTCCGAAGCACGCGGCGTCGTGCGCACCGAAGGAAAAATCGTCAACACGCTGCTGCGCGACCCCGATGGTTTCGTCGAATCTGTGCAGCTCGAAAATGGCGAGAAGGTCCACGGCGATCTCTTCATCGACTGTTCCGGCTTCCGCGGCCTCCTGATCGAGCAAGCGCTGCACACCGGCTACGAAGATTGGACCCACTGGCTGCCCTGCGATCGCGCGATGGCGGTGTCGGCCGAGAAGGTCGCGCCATCGACGCCCTACACGCATGCGACGGCGCACGCGGCTGGCTGGCAGTGGTGCATTCCTCTGCAGCACCGCACCGGCGACGGCTACGTGTATTCGAGCCGGCACATCAGTGACGATGAAGCGACGGCAACGCTGCTAAAAAATCTCGGTGGCAAGCCGCTCAACGAACCACGCTTGCTGAAATTCGTCACCGGCAGACGCAAGAAATTCTGGAACAAGAACGTCGTCGCGATTGGCCTCTCAAGCGGATTTCTTGAACCGCTCGAGTCGACCAGCATCTACTGGATCCAGTCGGCCATCGCCCGGCTCATGAGTCTTTTTCCTTCACGCGATTTCAACCCGACCCTGATTGATCGCTTTAATACGCAATCGATTTTCGAGTTCGAGCGGATCCGCGATTTCCTGATCCTCCACTACAACGCGACGGAGCGGAACGACACGCCTTTCTGGGATTACTGCCGCACCATGAGCATCCCGGAATCGCTCAGCGACAACATCCGCTTGTTCAAGGACAGCGGTCGCTTCTTCCGGGAGGGCGAGGAAATGTTCGCCGTAACGAGCTGGGTGCAGGTGTTGCTGGGACATCGGATACTGCCGCGGGACTACCACCCCATCGTCGATCAGATCCCTGAGAAGGAATTACGCGGACTCGTCGGCAGCGCCGCGCAGATCGTCGAGAATTGTGTGGATGCGATGCCGGACCACGAGGCCTTCATTAATCGCTATTGCAAGGCCCCCGCCTGACGCCGCCGGACGTGCGGATGCACGAGCATTGCAGCGACCGACGACAGATGCGATCGCGCATGGCCCTCCTCACTGACGCCCTGCCCCACCTCTCGCATCGTCGCTAACGAAAAAAGCCATGACGTACATGCCAAACACCCGTCTGTTCGCGGTAAGCGTCCTTTTCGGATGGCTTGCACTTGCGTCGCCGCAGGCACCCGCGCGAACATCGTCGTCTTCCGCATTTGCTGCCCAGACGAAGGCCGACCGCGAGATGCTCGACGAGGTCGAGAAACGCACCTTCGAATTCTTCCGCGACAGCTCCAATCCGGCGAACGGCCAGTTCGCCGATCACTGGCCCGACGATCACATCGGCGACTATTTCTCTTCGATCGCGGCGGTCGGATTCGGCCTGACGGCATTTGGAATCGGCGTCGAACGCGGCTGGATGAAGCGTTCGGAGGCGGCGCAGCGAACGCTTGCGACCCTGCAGTTCTTCCACGATGCGCCGCAGAACGAGCGAAAGGACGCAACCGGCTATCACGGATTCTTCTACCACTTCCTCGACATGCAAACCGGTCGTCGCTATCACTCGGCAAAATGGGTGGAGCTATCGACGATCGACACCAGCCTGCTGCTCGCCGGTGTACTTTTCAGCGAGTCATACTTCGACCGCAACACGAAAGATGAGAAAGAGATCCGCCGCCTCGCCGAAGAAATCTACGCGCGCGTGGACTGGACTTGGGCATCGCCGCGCGCGCCGCTCGTCGCGATGGGATGGACGCCCGAATCGAATTTCATCCACGTCGACTGGCACGGCTACGATGAAGCGATGCTGCTCTACGTGCTTGCGTTGGGATCGCCGTCGCATGCGATCGATCCGGCCGCATGGAAAGTATGGTCGGAAACCTACGATCAGACCTGGGGCAGTTTCCAGGGACAGGAACATCTCGGTTTCGCACCGCTCTTCGGCCATCAGTACAGCCATGTGTGGATAGACTTTCGCGGCATCCAGGATGGCTACATGCGCAGCCGCGGCATCGACTATTTCACCAACAGCCAACGCGCCACGCATGCACAGCGCGAATATGCGATCCACGACCCGATGCAGTGGAAGGATTATGGCAAGGACATCTGGGGCCTGACCGCGAGCAACGGACCGCGTGCGAACGTCAAACCGGGGGAACTGGACCGCTACGCAAACGATCCCAAGACGTTCTACGGCTATGTCGCGCGCGGCGCGGGACTTTTGGGCACTGTGGACGACGGTACGATCGCACCGACAGCAGCCGCGTCATCCATCGCGTTCGATCCGGAAATCGCGATGCCGGCCATTCGCGAAATGCGCTCGCGCTACGGCGGTATTCTCTATACGCGCTATGGTTTCGTCGATGCGTTCAATCCAAGCTTTACCTTTACCGATCGTCCGCTGCGCACCGGTCGAATAGTGCCCGACGTGGGCTGGGTCGATACCCTCTATCTCGGCATCGATCAAGGGCCAATCATTGCGATGATCGAGAACTACCGCAGTGAACTGGTCTGGAGCGTGATGAAGAAGAATCCGCACATCCGGCTCGGACTGGAGCGCGCGGGATTCGATGGCGGCTGGCTTGAAGCGAAACCTGTAAACAAGACGACAAGGAAATCCGCGCGGTGAAGGCAGCGCAGCAGCGCCTTGATGGTTGGGTCGTGCGCGCGACGAAGCGCGCGCGCGCAAGCGGAGGGGCTACGTGTGCGCTTGCACTCGCACTGCAGGTGTTGCTTGTCGGTTGCAGCAAAATTGAACCCGGCCAAGTCACCTTGAAGATGTGGGCGATCGGTCGCGAAGCGGAAGTCGTGCCGGCGTTGCTTGCGGACTTCGAACGCGCGCATCCCGGCATCCACGTCGACGTGCAGGCACTGCCCATCACCGCCGCACACGAAAAGCTGCTCACCGCGTTCGCCGGTGAAGCGCTGCCGGACATCGGCCAGATAGGCAACACCTGGCTGCCGGAACTGGCGACGCTCGGTGCGCTGCAACCGCTGCAGCCACTTGTCGATGCGTCGAAGGTGATAGAACAGAGCGACTATTTCCCTGGAATCTGGGCTACCAACGTCATCGATGGCCAGTTGTATGGCGTGCCGTGGTATGTCGACACGCGCCTGTTGTTCTATCGCAAGGACCTTCTCGCACAAGCGGGCTTCACCGACCCCCCGCGCAACTGGGACGAATGGAAACGCGCACTCGCCGCGATCAAGAAAAATGCCGGCGCAAAAAAATACGCGATCCTGCTGCCGATCAACGAATACGAACCGCTGCTCAATCTCGCCATCCAGGAACCGGATCTTCTGCTACGCGACAACGACACGCGCGGAAATTTCCAGAGTGCCGGATTCCGTCGCGCGTTCGCGTTCTACACCGACATGTTCCATGAAAACTGGGCGCCCCCGATGAGCGCGACGCAGATCTCCAACGTCTGGGATGAATTCGCAAACGGCTTCTACGCGTTCTACATCACTGGACCATGGAACATCGGCGAGTTCAAGCAGCGACTGCCGCCGCGGTTGAAGGGCGACTGGGGCACCGCGCCGCTACCCGGTCCCGATGGCCCTGGTGCTGCCGTCGGGGGCGGCAGCAGCCTGGTGCTGTTCAAGCAGTCGTCGCATCCGCGCGAAGTGTGGCAACTCATCGAATTCCTGTCTGCGCCGGCACAGCAGCTGCGCTTCCACGAACTCTGCGGTGATCTGCCGCCACGCCGCAGCGCGTGGACCGACGCGACCCTGGCAAACGATCCGTACGCAAAGGCGTTCCGCGACCAGCTCGAGCGGGTCAAGCCTGCGCCGATGGTGCCCGAGTGGGAGCGCATCGCGCAGGAGTTGCGCCTCGCTGCCGAACGCGCGATCCGTGGCGGCGAATCCATCGACAAGGTCTTGCAGGAGCTCGACGAGCGCACAGACAGGATCCTCGAAAAGCGTCGCTGGATGATCGCTCAAAAGGCTAGCGCAACATGAGCGAACGCCGCGCCGCATGGCTGTTCGCTACGCCCGCATTATTCGTGATCGACGCATTCTTTTTCGTGCCCGTGCTCGCTGCATTCGTACTCAGCCTGACCGATTTCGATCTGTATGCACTTGCCGATCTGCACAACTTGCGCTTCGTCGGCTTCGGCAACTACATCGACATCCTGCAGACACCGCTGTTCTGGAAGTCCCTTTTCAACACGCTCTACTTCGTCGGCGTCGGCGTGCCCTTGTCGATTGCAACGTCGCTGGCTGCCGCCCTGTTGCTCATTTCCAAGCTCGCGCGCTGCAAAGGAATTTTTCGCACCGCGTTGTTTGCGCCGGTCGTTACGACGGTCGTCGCGGTGGCGGTGATCTGGCGCTATCTGCTGCACACGCGCTACGGCCTGATCAACTACACGCTGGCGCATTTCGGCATTGCGCCGATCGATTGGCTCGGCGATCCGCACTGGTCGATGCCGGCGATCATCCTGTTCGCGGTATGGAAGAACTTCGGCTACAACATGATCATCCTGCTTGCTGCGCTGCAAAGCATTCCCGCCGAACTGTACGAGGCTGCGCGCATCGATGGCGCATCGTTCGTGCAGCAATTGCGGCACATCACGCTGCCGATGCTGCGACCCGCACTATTGCTCGTGTCGGTGATTACGGTGTCGGGTTATTTCCAGCTGTTTGCCGAGCCGTACGTGATGACCCAAGGCGACCCCCTGCAGAGCACGGTCAGCGTGCTGTATTTCATGTACGAGGAAGGCTTCAAGTGGTGGAGCCTGGGTCGCGCCTCGGCGATCGCGTTCTTGCTATTCGCCCTGATTCTCATCGTGACGACCCTGCTGCTGCGCGCAGGCCGACGTGGAGACGCGGCATGAAGCCCATCGTATGGCAGAAGGCTGCCGTGAATGGTCTGCTGATCGGGATGGCCTCGTTCGCGATGTTTCCGCTGTTGTGGATGCTCTCGGTTTCCTTCATGCAACAAGGCGAAGCGAGTACGTTTCCGCCGCCGCTGCTACCCGCGCATGCCACGCTGGCCAACTACCGCGAACTGTTCGAGCGCGCAGGCATGGGCCGCTATCTGCTCAACAGCGCCGCGATCGCCAGTGCTGTGACCGTGCTCTCGCTGCTATTCAATCTGGCCGCCGGATACGCTTTTGCAAAACTGCGTTTCGCCGGACGCGATCGCGTGTTCCAGATGCTGCTCGCCGCGCTGGTGATTCCGGGGCAGGTCGCGATGATTCCCCTATTCCTGATGATGAAGTGGCTGGGTCTCGTCAACAGCTATGGCGGAGTCGTCGTGCCCGCAATGGCAAGCGTATTCGGCATCTACCTCGTGCGTCAGTACGCACGTTCGATTCCCGATGATTTGCTCGAAGCCGCGCGCATCGACGGTGCTAGCGAACTGCGCATCTTCACGATGATCGTGCTGCCCCTACTCAAACCCATTGTGGTGACGCTTGCGATCTTCACTTTTCTTGCGAGCTGGAACGATTTCATGTGGCCGCTGATCGTACTTAGCGATCAGGCATGGCAGACCGCGCCGGTCGCATTGGCCGGGCTCTCGCGCGAACACGTGCAGGACAACGAGCTCATGATGGCCGGGTCAGTGGTCACGATCGTGCCAGTGCTGCTGCTGTTCCTAGCGCTGCAGCGGCATTATATCGAGGGCCTGATGCTGGGGAGCGTCAAGGGATGATGCGCGCATGCCTGCTGCGTGCCACATTTGCATGCACCCTCGCTTTTCCGACTGTGGCAATCGCCGTGGAGCTGTCGGGAGGACGTGTTCTCGATACGTTCGACAATTCAACGC
>JBBRZD010000068.1:0-12429 GCA_038237055.1 Lysobacterales bacterium
CAGAGGAATGAGATAGGTGCAGGTCGTGGCGCGCGCCGCGCCGACGCGCTGAATCAGGCGGAAGAAGAACGCATAGGCGATGCCGGTGCAGACCACGCCAAGCGCAACTGCGCTGAGCCAGGAGGTCTGTGGGACGGGCGTGGTCGGCCAGGTTGCGATGGCGAACGGCGCCATCATCAATGCGGCGCTGCCGAGCGTGCCGGCGACCGCGGCGAGCGGCGGCAGATCGGCCAACCAGCGCTTGGTGAAATTCGCGGCGAAACCGTAGCAAAACGACGCGGCTGTTCCAGCCAACGCCGCGGCAGCGATATTGTCGCCGGCCGTTCTGCCACTCATCAGCACGACCACGCCAACGAAGCCCGCAACCATCGCCAGCGCACGGCGCTTGCCGATATGTTCGCGATACAGAGCAAACGCGACCAGCACGGTGAACAATACCGTGAGGCTGTTCGCGATGGCGCCGACGCCGGCTGGCGCGCGTTCGGCGCCCCAGGCGAACAGCGAAAACGGGATCGCCGAATTGAGCGCGCCGATGATCGCGAAACGCGCTGCATGCGCGCGCGTGATACGCGCCCGCGCCTGCCACAGGAATGGCAGCAGGATCATCGCACCGAGCACGATGCGTACCTCGACAAGGGCGAACGGCCCGAAGTGCGGCGCGGCCACGCGCATGAAGAGGAACGAGCCACCCCAGATCGCGCCAAGCGCGAGCAATTCCAGTGGTGTCAGCCAGTCGAATCCGGCACCGTCGGTCGCAGTGGCGATCGAGTCACTCATACGTTGTGGTTCTCAGAAATGGTTGGATGAAGCCCGTTGGGCAGGGGGCGCCCCCTGCCCGATGATTCGGGCAATGCAATGCTGGCCTGACCATTGCCGCCACCGGCATCCCAGGCGAGATCGCGCGCAGGCGTTTGCTTCGCCAGCCAATCGAACAACTCTGCGGAATAGGTCGGCCTCGCCTCGTGATAAATGTTCGCGTGACCGGAAAAATGATCCTTGAAATTCATTGTGTGTTCCGTTTGGTCGGCCCGGGAGCGACTTCAGCCGCATGCCGTTGATACTGTCGCGAGAGCGAGCATCGGGACTGAAGTCTATTACGCGAATGCATTACGAATTCAGTATCCGTGACTGCCCCGGCGCAAGCGCACCCAATTCATATTCGCCAACACGGGTGCGAACAAGGCGCAGTGTCGGCAGGCCGACCGCGGCCGTCATGCGCCGCACTTGCCGATTGCGGCCTTCGCGAATCGTCAGGTGCAGCCACGCGTCCGGCACGCTCTTGCGAAAGCGCACCGGGGGATCGCGCGGCCACAACCAGGCCGGCGCATGGGCCAACGCTTCCACTTCGGCGGGCAAGGTGAAGCCATCGTTGAGCGCAACCCCGCGGCGCAATGAATCGAGCGCATCCGCAGTCGGAACGCCTTCGACCTGCACGAGGTAGGTCTTTTCCTGCCTGTGCTGCGGATCCGTCAGGCGATGCGCAAGCACGCCGTCGTCAGTCAGCAGCAACACGCCTTCGCTGTCCTGATCCAGCCGTCCAGCCGCATAGACGTCCCGATCGAAGATGAACTCGGCAAGCGTGCGTCGCGGCAGCTGACTGCGATCGGTGAACTGGCACAGCACACCGTAAGGTTTGTTCAACAAGATCAGCATGGATCGATCGAACGCGATGGCAGCCGCGGATGGGACGACTCCAGAACGTTCGCAAACGAACTGGAGTTTTCTGGCAATGTTGCGTGCTGCGACTCAGTGCTTTTCGGCAGCGCTCGCGGCTTTGTCGGTGTCCTGCTGAAAGATCTGATCGCCCTTGGGCTTCTCGAATTTCAACGTCATGCGGTCCGATTCGCCAATCGCGAGGTACTTTTCCTTGTCCTTGTCGCCCAGATCGAGCGTCGGCGGCAGTGTCCATACGCCCTTCTCGTAGTCCTTGGTGTCCTTTGCGTTCGCATTGATCTCGCTCTGCGCGACCAGCTTGAAACCCGCTTCGTTCGCGAGCTTGATCACGTAGTCCTGCGGCAAATAACCCAACTCCTTGATCTTCGCAGGATCGGCATCGGCAGCAGCGCGATGATCGACCACACCAAGCGTACCGCCAGGCTTGAGCACTTCGAAGAACGCCTTGAACATCAGTGGCGCCGTGTCGGCCATGACCCAGTTGTGCACGTTGCGGAAGGTGACGACGGTGTCCGCGGATCCGGCAGCGCCGAAGTTGGGCGCCTTCGAATCGAACTGGACCGTTTTCGCTTCGCTGTATTCGGCTGCATCGCTCTCGAATTTCTTCTGCAGCGCGCTCTTGTCCTGCGCGGCCTCGCTTTCCGCCTTCTTGGGCTGGGCGACGGCCGCGATATAGGTCCCGTTGCCCTTCAGCAGCGGCGCGAGAATTTCCGCGTACCAGCCACCGCCCGGCGTGATCTCTACCAGCGTCTGGCCGGTCTTGACGCCGAGGAACTCAAGCGTCTGCTTCGGATGACGGTATTGATCGCGCGCCTTGTCCTTGTCCGATCGCCATGCGCCTGCAAGCACCTGATCGATCTTCGCAGCTGTGAGATCGGCTGCGCTCTTCGGAGGCGGCGGCGATGCCGGTTGGTCGATCGAAGCCGTCACCGGAGCAGTCGTCTTGGATGCCGGTTCCTGCGCACCGCAAGCAACCAGGGCGACGGTAAAGGGAAGTAAAAGGCTGAGCTTGTTCATGGCGTGATCCTTGGTCTTTTTTCCAGCGTGCTTCGGCGAGCTTCGACGAGCTTCGCAGCTCGGCAGACTAGCACACGCATCGCTGCGTAGATTTGACACTGGTCGATTGCAGCGCTCGACTCGGCTCGGCTTTGCCGGCTGTTTTTGCAGCCCGCGAGTGTTCTACGCATGTGCACCGCGTTGCGGCTAGGTGGTCCGTGCCGCCAACAGGGGCGTAGATGAACGCGCGCCGTTTCGTTCACCTGCCGTAGTGGATCAGCTCATGATCGATTCACCACCGGTGCGCTCTTCTATACCGGCTCAATAACCCAGAAAATAGGAGAACCGCTCATGTTGCACTATGCCATCGTGTTCCTGGTTATCGCACTCATTGCCGGCGTACTTGGCTTTGGCGGCATTGCTGGCGCTTCCGTCGGGATCGCGAAGATCCTGTTCTTCGTTTTCCTGATTCTCTTTGTCGTCTCCATGCTCATGGGTCGCCGCGGCAGGCTGTGACGTGACGCGTGGTGTCGGCACGCCTGGTCAATCGGCCAGGCGTGCCGACGCCGGATAGGGCGGCACATCCTCCTGCTGGCCTGCAAGGAGACGTTCTCGGAGCGCGCTCCACCAGGCGGGATCAAAGATCTCGGGATGCGTTGCGAGCAGGGTATCGCGCAACGCATTCGGTATGCCGAGGAAGCGCGTGAACTGTTCCGGAAACACGTCGCTCTCGCGCACACTGAGCCAGTCTTCAAGCGGGCGCGTTTCATCGCCCTCGCGCGCATCGGGCAAATGGCGGAAGTGGCATTGCTCGACCAGGCAAAGCTCGTCGTAGTCGTAGAAGATCGCCCGACCTATGCGTGAAACGCCAAAGTTTTTCAGCAGTAAGTCACCGGGAAAGATATTGCTGCGCGCCAGGTCCTTGATGGCTTGACCGTAGTCGAGCACCGCGCGTTGTGCGTCATCGGGCGCGGATTCGCGCACATATAGATTGAGCGGCCGCAAGCGACGTTCGATGTAGCAATGCCTGACGACAAGATCGTTGCCATCGATCGCGACGCTCTCAGCGCATTCATTCGTCAATTCGTGCAACAAGCATGGCTCGAACTGCTGTAGGGGAAAATGCAGATCGTGAAATTCCTGCGCATCCACGAGGCGGCCAACGCGGTCGTAGCGGAACACCAGCCGGTATTTTTCCTCGACCTGCCGGCGCGCGATGTCTTTCGGATAGACGAAGCGATCGCGGATGACCTTCACCACGATCGGATAGTCCCTCGGCGTGAAGACCGCCATGACCATGCCGCGCTCACCGTCCGCATGCACGAGACGTTCGTGCGGATGCCGTCCCAGGTGGCGAAACAGATGGCGATAGCGCTCGGTCTTGCCCTGCTTGAGGCGGCCGAGCACGCTATAGATCTCGCCGACCGGCTTGTGCGGCATGAGGCGCTGCAGTAGCGCCACCGTGTCGCCAACTGTAGGCAGGTCCACCAGGAACGCATTGCGCGCGTAGCCGAACAGCAGCGAGACCTGGTCGGCGTTTGTCAGCACTGCATCGGCGCGTACGCCTTCAGCCGTGCTGATCAGGACGATCACCAGCGGGGTGTTGCCCGCGCCATCCACAAGTCGCCCGACCAGATAGGCGCGGCGCTCACGATAGAACACGGTGCACAGCAGCTCGATCGCCTGCAGAACGACGCCGCCCTCGAACGCGCGCTCGGCGATTTCACGTGCGATCGCGCGCGCATCGCGAACGCTGTCGACACAACCGTTGGCGAAAGGATAGTCGGCCAGCATGCGTGCGCACGTCGCAGCCAGATCGCCGTCGATTGCATGCCGCTTCAACCGCGCAGGTTCGGCGATGCCGGCAGTCGGCTCATCGTCGAGCGCAATGAACTCGATCCCGACATCAACGCCACGCGTGCGGAAGAATCGCCGCGACAGCGTGTTGAAGAAGGTCTTGGTCAGCTCGTGATCAAGCAGCGGCTCGACGCGCGCTGCATATTCACCGCGGATGGAGGCCCACAGCGGCCGCGAACGCACGCGGTCGTCGAGCAGCAACTCCAGTCGCGCCAGCGTTTCGGCAATGCAGTCGTCGTACAGATCGATGCGCGCACCGGTATCCAGTTGTGCCGATCTCCAGTCACGTCGTTCGAAATAGCGTTTTGCGCGCCGCGTAATATCGGCGAAGCGTTCGTTGTAGTCGAGGAAAGCGTCGCGGATCAGCGCGGCTGCGCGCTCGTGCATCCCAGGCGTGGACGATGTCGAGCGCGATGTCGATGCCATCGCCAGAGTCTAGTCGATAGCCGGTGCCGCACAGGTCGATTAAGCCCATATAAGACGGCTGCGACTGAGTCGAGCACACATTCGCGTGAAGCGGGCACGCGACCTGCCGTTGCCTATAATGGTCATGTGCGGCTACGTCCGCAGTCGGGACGATCCAATGCGCGTTGCTTTTCACCCATGGATCATTATTGCAGCGATGGCGGCCTGGAGCATGGCGCTTCGCGCCGGCGAGATTGTGCCACTGCTGCAGCCGCAGTGGACCGCATCGGTTTCCCAAGACGAGCTGGTATTTGACTATATCGGGGCTTCGGCCGATCCCGCTGCCTTGCGTTTGACCGATGGCGGCGAGGTAACGGTGACGGTGACCAATAGCGAGATCGTATTGCGCCGCTACGCAGCCGACGGCTCGGTCCAACGCGCGCAAACGGCGAACATCGGCGAGGCTGGTTCGATCGATGTCGTCCTGCGCTCGACAGCGACGAATGACGCGTTCTACGTCCTTGCTGGCGGCGCCCAGAGCGATGCGCTGCTGATGCGCTTTGATTCCGAGCTTGAACGCACGTGGATGGTCACGCTTCCCGACGTGGCGATCTGCCAACACGAAGGCGAATGCCTGCGTCTGGAGGTGCTGGATGACAGCTCTGTCGTCGCGATGCGCGCGTTCGAAGTGATGCGCGTGGGCTCCGATGGACTGGTTCGCTGGAGTTTTTCCGATTCGAAGGCGTCCGGTAACTTTCTCAGCGGCGACCTGGCCATCGACAGCACCGCGATCTGGGTCGCCACTTCGGGATCAATCGACTACTACGACCCCACCGCCGCGCTCACTCGCCTGGACTTCGAAGGTGCTCAGCTTTCGGCCGACGTGTCCTCGTGCCATGGGTGCGGTGGCGTCTCGCTCGCTGACATCGATCTCATCGGCGATGGCGGGGCACGCGTAGTGGGCAATTCCGGCAGCGGCGGGTTTTTCGCGCGCTACGACGCACTCGGGTATCGCTTGTTCTGGGCGGCCAGCGACACACAACAAGCGTACTACCGGCTCGATCACGACGACGCCAATGCGTGCTACGTGCTCGCCGGAGACCCATGGACGAAGACCATCACTCGCATCGACCCCGCCACCGGCGCGACTCTGTGGTCGGTACCGGCCGACGATTTCGTCGCGCGTGACGCGGGCGTGGCAACGATCCTGAAGACATCGTCCACGATCGAGGCTTCCGCGATCGACACCAGCGGTGTCACGATGTGGAGCCTGCCACTTACGCAGAGTAATGGTGGCGGATTTCTGGCGTGGAGCCGACCTGCCCGTGTCGACGGTGATGTGGAGTTACTGGTCAGCGACTTGGCGACATCCAATGACCCCTGCGCGATATACCCTCGCGTTACGCGCATTGATGCGCTGGGTATGTTGACCCGCTTTCCGCTGCCGTGTCGCGGCTTTGAGATACCAGCGATGATGTGGGACATCGACGCCACACCTGACGGCGGCGCGCTGGTGAACACCCTCGCCCATCTCGCGTCTTACTCACCAAATGGTGATCTGCGCTGGCGGCTGGAAGCTTGCCGCTGGTGCACGGATTCCTTCGGTGTCAGCTCCTGGCCCGCCTCTGCAATGGTGGCTGACGGTGGTGCATGGGCGGTGCGTTGGGATCGGCCGACGTTGGCGCTGCCGGACGGCCAAACGAAAATTCAGCGCTTTGATGCAAATGGTGTCCTCGCTTTCGAAGTCCCGTCCATTGGCGGCACTGCAAGCTACAGCGACCGTAACGTGCTGCGGCTGCTCTCCAGCGTTGACGATGTCGTGATGCTGCACGCCTTTCCGCAGGCATTGAGCTGGCAGCGTGTGGGCAGCAGCGGCACTGATCTGGGTTCGCGCACCTTCTCGATTCCCGACAATACCTACAACATTTCCGATGCACGCCGCCTGCCCGATGGCAGCACGATGGTGCTTACAAAGGGGCACGGCTACTGCAACGTCGGCTGCCCGCCGTTCTACGTTACGGTGCTGAGGATCGCGGTGGGGCACGCTGGTCTGGCGCTATCAGTTTCCTGAAACGTATGCGCCGGAGATCTTTGTTGCGCTACGCGAGGATGGCAGCGCGGCCGCGGTACTTCCGACCAGCAATGGGCTGCTGGCGATGCGTTTGATCGGTAGTGATGGCAGCATAGACAGCGATATTCCACTCGTCGAAGTCGACCCTTTCGTCTGGCCGCAGCTGCTGACCACCGCCCTTCAGGGGCGCTGGTTGCTGAGCACCGAGTCGAATATCGGCGAACAAGCGTACTGGATGCTCGATGGCGACGGCCATGCAGTCATTGAGCGCCGCAACGGTCCCTATTCGTATTTTTTGCAAACCAGCCGGCTCGGCTATCTGATCAACGAACCGATAAGCGCGGACGCGGTAAGCCCTGTGCTACTCGATCCTCAAACGCTCGTCGATCGCATGCGCTTCTACAATGGAACCGGAATCATCTACGGCCCGGATCCCTGGCGCATCCTCGACGACGGCAGCATCTACGGCACGATCACGTTGCCGCAGAGCGGATATCAAGCCATCGCGCGCTATTCGGCGCCTGGAGGAATGGTCTCCGACGTGATCTTCCGCAACGGAATGGATTGACTCGCTTCCGCACTCGATACGTTTCGCGCACGCATGGGAAAAATGCACTTCCGGCACCACCGAGATTTGTATTCCATATCGCGAAAGTCAGCCCCAAAGATTGCAACGGTTTGCGCCATGACCTCGATCAGGTGCACGAAATCGCATTTCGCCCGCAGCCATCGACGCAAAACGAAACTGCTGAGCCGCTTCGATGTCTCGCGACTCCTGCCGCGGCACGCCTGGTCGACCGCCGAGTCGAATAAAGAGTCGATCGCTGCACCCGGGTCGTTGCACATACGCTTCCGTCGACTGCGCCGCCGGTTTGCTGCCGGCGGCGCAACGGATCACATCGCAGCGATCATTCGGTCGCCAAACTCCGAGCACTTCACTTCGGTTGCGCCTTCCATCAGACGCGCGAAGTCGTAGGTCACGTGCTTGCCGGCGATCGCCTTGTCCATCGCGGCGATGATCACGTCGGCCGCTTCGGTCCAGCCCATGAAGCGCAGCATCATCTCGCCGGACAGGATTTCCGAACCCGGATTGACCTTGTCGAGATTCGCGTACTTCGGCGCGGTGCCGTGGGTCGCCTCGAACACCGCGTGGCCGGTCACGTAGTTGATGTTGCCGCCGGGCGCGATGCCGATGCCGCCGACTTCCGCGGCGAGCGCATCAGACAGGTAATCGCCGTTGAGATTCAGCGTGGCGACCACGTCGTACTCGGCCGGACGCAGCAGGATCTGCTGCAGGAATGCATCGGCGATCACGTCCTTGATGATGATCGACTTGCCGGTCTTCGGATTCTTGAAGCTCATCCACGGGCCGCCATCGAGCTCCGTCGCACCGAATTCGTTTTGCGCGAGAGCATAGCCCCAGTCGCGGAACGCGCCTTCGGTGAACTTCATGATGTTGCCCTTGTGCACCAGGGTCACCGAGGAGCTGTCGTTGTCGACCGCGAATTTCAGCGCGGCGCGCACGAGGCGCTCGGTGCCGTCTTTCGAGACCGGTTTGATGCCGAAGCCCGAGGTATCCGGGAAGCGGATCTTCTTGTAGCGATCCGGGAAGTGCTCCTTGATCAGCGCGGCGAATTTCTTCGCATCGTCCGTGCCTTCCTGGAATTCGATGCCGGCGTAGATGTCCTCGGTGTTCTCGCGGAAGATGGTCATGTTGACCTTCGACGGATCCTTCACCGGCGTGGGTACGCCCTTGAACCAGCGCACCGGGCGCAGGCAGGTGTAGAGATCGAGCATCTGGCGCAGCGCGACGTTCAGCGAGCGGATGCCGCCGCCGACAGGCGTTGTCAGCGGACCCTTGATCGAGACCAGATATTCGCGGCAGGCCGCGACGGTTGCGTCGGGCAGCCAGTTACCGACCTGGTTGAATGCCTTCTCGCCGGCGAGCACTTCCATCCAGTGAATCTTGCGCTTGCCGCCGTACGCCTTGGCCACGGCCGCGTCGAGCACGCGTACTGCGGCGCGCCAGATATCGGGGCCGGTGCCGTCGCCTTCGATAAAGGGAATGATCGGCTGATCCGGCACACTGAGGATGCCGTTCGCGATCGTGATCTTGGCGCCACCAGCAGGCGGCGTGGGGGAGGCTTGCGTCATTGGGTTCTCCGGGGATGCGGCGCCGCGGACCGGGAGGGGCGCGGCCGGCGCAGTCGGATATTGTCGCGCGTTCGTGCCCATCAATGAAGTCCGCCGCCCGCAGGCAGCGGAGGTTTCGCTGCAGCGCACGATTGGTGTTCATGCATAGCGTGATAGCGTTGGGAGAAATCGAAGTAGCGGAATGGTACGGACGCCGCACGCAGTGATCGGTCGGACTCCGCAACGGACCCAGCCAAAGGGGGCTCCATGCGTATCGGTATCGTGGTGGATTCGGCCTGCGACCTGCCCGCAGAATTCCTCTGGCACAACCACATCACCGTGCTGCCCATCACCGTGCGCATCGACGAGGATGTGCTCGTCGATGACCGCGATCCGGCCATCGCCAGGCGTTTTTTCGACGAGAAGCTAGGCGCCCGCGGCCACGCCGCCGAGACCGAACCGTTCACTGTCGAGCAGATCAAAGAGCTGTTCCTGAGCCGCCTCGTCCTCGACTACGACTGCGTGTTCTGCCTGACCATCACCTCGACGCGCAGCCCGATCCACGCGAACGCAAGCGCCGCGAGCTACGCGATCCTGAAGGACTATCGCCCGATCCGACGCGCAGCGAACGTGCCCGGTCCGTTCCTGATGCGCGTCATCGACACGGAAAACCTGTTTTCAGCGCAAGGCATCACCACCGTCGAAGCGGTGCGCATGCGCGATGCCGGACAGAATCCCGGACAGATGCGCGAACGCCTCGAATTACTCGCCAACAACACCTTCGGCTACATGCTCACGCGCGACCTCTACTACATGCGCGCGCGCGCGCAGAAGAAGGGCGATCGCAGCGTTGGCTGGTTGACTGCCGCACTCGGCACCGCGCTCGACATCAAGCCGCTGCTGCGCGGCTATCGCGGCGATACCGGACCCGTCGCCAAGGTGCGCGGTTTCGACCACGGCGCCCAGACGATGTTCGAATATGCGGCAAAGCGGGTCAAAGCCGGATTGCTGACGCCGACGATGTGCATGAGCTACGGCGGCGACCTCGACGAAATGCGCGCCCTGCCCGGCTACGAGACGTTGAAGACCGCCTGCGCCGACTGCGGGGTCGAGATGTTCGAAGCGCCGATGAGCGTGACCGGCATGATCAATGTCGGCGCCGGCGCGGTCACGATCGGGTTTGCCGCCGAAGAGCACGAATTCGGCTAATCGCGCAACGCAGCAACAGGAAATGCATCCAATTCAAACAAAATAAAAGGGCGCGGATCACTCCGCGCCCTTTTTTACTTGCATGGAACTGGATCCCGTGTCATCGGCCTTCCATGGCCTGCACGGGATGAGTTCATCCTGAACTCACTTGACGCTGAAATCCTTGCTGGCGGCCGAGGTGCCGTTGAGCGAGATCACAACCTTGTAGTTACCGACTGGCCAGCCATCCGGCTTGCTGATGTGGAAGCTTGTCACGGCGGGGCCGGTCGGGGCGATCGTCTGGCTCGACTCATTGACCGTCTGGCCATCCTGATACGTCCACTTCGCGCTGATCGCCGCATTCGGAGCCATGCCCGTGGTCGAAACAGCGGCGTAGATCGTGTCCTTCGGACCAAACGTGGTGGTCGGTGCAGTGACCCTCTGGTCCGCGCCGACTGCGCTGCCAAGATCCACCGATGCAACCGCAACCGGGACTGCGACGGGCGGCGGCGGGGCGACCGGAGCTGGCGCTGGTGCAACGACCGGCGGCGGTACGGGTGCGGGCGTTTCCTTCTTGCCACAGGCGGAGAGCGCGAGCGCGCCGGCCATGGCGACGACCAAGGTGAGGTACTTGCTGTGCTGTTTCGTCATCGTTGTAATCTCCATTATCTGGCAACTATCAGGCGTTGGAATCCGCATCGGCGGGAAGCTTGAGCACCTGACCCGGCTGGATCAGGTCAGGATTGTCGAGCTGATCGCGATTGGCTTCGAAAATATCGCGCCAGCGGTTCGCGCTGCCGTAAAGATGCTTGGCGATCTTCGAAAGGCTGTCGCCTTTTACGACCGTATAGGTCTTTGCGGCGACAACGGTCGCGGTCGACTCAACCCCGGCTTGCACATTGCCGAAATCCGCCTTCGGCGGCGGCGCTGCGGTTGTCGCGGACCCTGATTCTACATTTGAAAAATTCGGCTTGTTCGGCTCGTTTGCCATCGTCCGGTCTCCTCCATCACAAGACACCCACAATACACTTACCCGTCCTTAACAGGGGGTGAGTGCGGTCTTTCATGCCCACTTGTAACGCATCGTTACGGTACATGGCGACGAGTCGTACGCGCATGGCCCGATTCGGTCGAATCGGTGCTACTGGCGTGCGCCGCGTGGATTCGTTGGCACGGCTGCATGACTGGCACGCCAGGGGTTGATGTCGAGGCCACCACGCCGCGTGTAGCGCGCGTAGACGCTGAGTGCGGCCGGCGCAAACGCGCGCATCAGGTCGACGTAGATACGTTCCACACATTGCTCATGGAATTCTGCGTGCTCGCGGAACGAAACGATATAGCGCAGCAGTCCGCCACGATCGATGCGCGCGCCCGAGTAGCGAATCTGCACGCTGGCCCAATCGGGCTGGCCCGTAACAGGACAGTTCGACTTCAGCAGGTTCGAGACCAGGCTTTCCTCGATCACGCCCGATTCCTCAGCGACGCAAAGATGCGCGGCATTCGGCGGCCCGTAGTCGTCGATATCAAGTGCGAGCCGATCGATCGATTCGCCTTCGAGTTCGTGCAGCGCCGCGCTGCGAAATCTTTCGGCTGATGTCAGCCGCACCTGCACTGCTTCGCCAGCCGCCGCGGACAAGTCGCGCAAGAGGCGCGCATGCAGTTCGTCTTCGCCGCGCAGACGTTCGCGATTGAAGCTGTTGAGATAAAGCTTGAACGATTTTGACTCGATGATATGTGGCGACGTCGCCGGTATGCGAAATTCCGCGATCGCGATGCCGGGCTTGCCGCGCGCATCGAGCCACGACAACTCGTACGCATTCCACACATCGACGCCATGAAACGGCAGCGTCGCGCCGATGCCGAGCTCAGCGCGATTGGGCGCGCGCGGGATCGGGAACAACAGGTCCGGATCGTAGCGATCCGCGTACGAAACAGCTTTGCCGAGAGGGCTATGGTCGGGCGAGGTCATGGTCATTGCAGGATACCTTGGCGATGCGCCTGCCGTGACAAACCGGCGCGCACGGTTGCGCTTGTCATGAAGCTTTCAGGCGCGATGCTCGCGCGAAAGATAATCCTCACTCTGCATCTCGATCAGGCGCGATTCG
>JBBRZD010000069.1:0-12398 GCA_038237055.1 Lysobacterales bacterium
ATCGCCAACCGGTGCCGCGATTCGTGACGTTCTTAGCGTGCTCGCGCGACGCGTCCCACTCACTGAAGTCGATATCCTGCAGGTTCCGGTACAAGGCAAGGAAGCGCCTCCAGCCATCGTCGCGATGCTGAATGCCGCATCGAAAGCGCGTCGTCACGATGTGCTGTTGTTGACCCGTGGCGGCGGCTCGCTGGAAGATCTGTGGGCGTTCAACGATGAACGTGTTGCGCGTGCGATCCGCGCCAGCACGATCCCGGTTGTATCCGCGATCGGCCACGAGATCGATTTCACGATCGCGGATTTCACCGCCGATCTGCGCGCTCCGACCCCATCTGCCGCTGCCGAACTGCTTGTGCCGGATGCTGCCGACCTCGTCCGAGGCCTCTTGCGCCACCGCCAGCGCATCGAACAGTTGCTGCGACGCAATCTTGAGTCGCGCACCCAGCATATCGACCATCTGCTCGCGCGCCTCGGCGCCCAACGACCACAAGCACGACTGGCACGCGCGGACGAGCGCCTGCACATGCTGCATCGTCGCCTCGGCCATCGCATCGAGGGAACCATCGAGCGCAAGGCCTCGCGGACCGCCCAAACGCGCACGCGATTGCTGGCGCAGCATCCGACAGCCTTGCTCGAACGCATGTCGGAACGCGTGCATGCTGCGCACGAACTGCTGCGCATTTACGCCGCTCAAGGAATCGAGCAGCGTGCGTCACGGTTGACGCAACTGAGCCGCACGCTGAACGCGGTCAATCCCCTGGCAACGCTCGATCGTGGCTATGCGATCCTGTTCGATCGCCAAAGCGGACGCGTGGTGAGATCCGTCACGCAGACCGCGCCCGGCGCGACCCTGCAGGCACGTTTGGTGGATGGCGAAGTGGCCTTGATGGTGACGGACGCGTAAGTAGTGCGAATACGATCGCTTTCCCGCGGAGACCCGACATGCTGGCAAAAACCTATCCGTACTATCTTGCGAATACAGCCCGACAGCCAAACGCTGCGCTCGAAGTCCGCGACAAATATTCCGGCAAGATCGCAACACGCGTCGCCCTGGCTGATGAAAAAGCCATCGAAAAGGCCATCGCCGCGGCACAAAAAGCCGAAACGCCGATGCGAAAGATGCCACCTTATGCTCGCCAAGCCGTGCTCGAACACTGCATTGCACGCTTTCGAGAACGCTACGATGAACTCGCGCTCGCGCTGTGCATCGAAGCGGGCAAACCGATCAGGGATTGCGAAGGTGAAGTCACCCGCCTCATCGACACATTCAAGGTCGCTGCCGAGGAAGCCGTGCGTATCAACGGTGAGATGATGAATCTGGAAATTTCGGAACGAGCCCGTGGCTATCGCGGCTTCGTGCAACGTGTGCCGATTGGCGCATGTTCCTTTATCACGCCGTTCAATTTTCCATTGAATCTGGTCGCGCACAAGGTCGCCCCGGCAATTGCCGCGGGCTGTCCTTTCGTTCTGAAACCGTCTGAGAAAACGCCCGTCGGCGCCTTGATCATCGGTGAAATCCTCGCCGAGACCGACCTGCCAAAAGGCGCGTTCTCGGTCCTGCCGTGCCGCCACGAAGACGCCGACCCTTTCGTCAGCGATGCGCGCCTGAAACTGCTTTCGTTTACTGGTGGCCAAATCGGCTGGGAGCTGAAAGCAAGAGCGGGGCGCAAGAAAGTCATACTCGAACTCGGGGGCAACGCAGCCTGCATCGTCGATGCAGATCAAGGTGGCCATCTCGACCGCGTCGTCGAGCGCCTTGTATTCGGCAGCTACTACCAGTCCGGCCAAAGCTGCATCAAGGTGCAACGAGTGTTCATTCATGAATCGCTGTACGAAACAGTGCGCAAACGTTTCGTCGCCGCGACGCGAAAGCTCAAGGTGGGCGATCCCAGGAAGCGCGACACGTTTCTCGGCCCATTGATCGATGAGAACTCGGCGAAGCGCCTGGAAACCTGGATCGACGAGGCCGTGAAAGGCGGTGCGAAGCTGCTGTGTGGCGGCAGTCGCGAGGGCAACATACTTGAAGCAACCGTACTCGAACGCGTAGCGCACGCTGCGAAGATCAACGCACTCGAAGCGTTTGGCCCAGTCACCTTGCTGGCGCCGTTCAAGCGCTTCGACGACGCACTCGCACTGGTCAACGATTCCGACTACGGTCTTCAGGCCGGCTTGTTCAGCGACAATCTTGCACACGTAATGCAGGCATGGAACGAACTCGATGTCGGCGGCGTCGTCATCAACGACGTGCCGAGTTTTCGCGTCGACAACATGCCGTACGGTGGTTTAAAGCTGTCCGGACTTGGTCGTGAAGGCATACGCTATGCGATCGAAGACATGACCGAACAGCGTTTGATGGTCATGACGAATACACGTTGATCTCCGCGTGCCTGCGCGACGAACTCGTTACCGCAAACTCACCGTCTGCCGTTTCCACGCCGCGTCCTGCCAGCGATAAAACAGACTCAATGCATTTGGTTTGTCTGCATGCTTTTCCACTGCAAGCGTTTCGAGATCGAGCACTTCGAAACTCTGTACGAACTTGCCGGCGATCCTCGCCTCGCGCGCGGCGAGCAGTTTCTTCGAACCCGGCACCCAGCCGGCGAACTCGACGTAGCCGACGTCCGGAGCATCACCGGTCGGTGGCACGACGTCGATCGTCCAGCCGTTGCTACCCTGGTGGAGCACCCACAACTCGCGCCACGCATCGAGCGGCTGCACGGCAAGCGCGAGGGCACTGCCCTGCGCATTCGCACGCGCGGACGCGGTCCACACCGTGCCGTAGGTGCAGCGTTGCAGCAGCGGGGTGGCTTCGTTGTGTTTCTTGTCGATGAGCTTGATGCAGGTTTCGCCTGGCTGTCCTTTCCCTGTAACCACCGCAAGGCCGGGCGATGCTGGAAGCACGGGTTCGCCGGCCCAGCGTGCAGCGCCAACACGCACAGCGGCATCGCTGTACGCACTTGCGTCGTCCTCGGACAACTCCTGCTTGTTGATGCTGGCCAGTTCCTGCACCGCGAGCGCTGCGGCTTCGTTCGCCGGCTCACCACGACGTGTGCGCTCGAACGCGATGCTCGACCAGACCGCCGCGTTGCGCATGCGCAGACGGTTCTTAATGTACTCAGGCAGGTTCGTGCGCGATGCGCGTTCGAGCACGTCGGCGCGCCAGGTATCGAGACTCGAACGATCAATCGGCGTCAGGTCCGGAGCGATGCATTCCTGTCGCGTCAGCGCGAGTGCGGCGCGCGCCTTCTGGTCGTCGCTCGCGTTGAGCGCCATGACGCGACGGAACGCTTCGCCGTCGTAGCACAGCTGCATGCGGCCATCGTGTTCGCGGCTGCGCACGTTGACGCCATAGCCCGCGACCACCTCAAGGTGGGCGGCGATCACTGCATCGTTCACCTTGCTCTTGTTCGACGAGGCACGGCGCGCGAGACGTTCGGCCATCGTGCCGAGCGCATCGAAGGCTTCGGCACCAATATCCTTTGCCGGCGCGGCTTTCAGATACGCGGCTGCGTAGCCGATGCCGAGCGCTTCCGCACCCGATGTGTCGCGCAGGAAGCGCACAATCGCGAGCAGCTGCGGCGCGTCCTCAGGGTCCAGCGAGAGCACGCGCACTTGCGTGGCGCGCACGTAGCCAGCGCGTTCGTGCCGGTGATCGAAAACTTGCAGAAAGTCCATGCGCCTGCCGCGGATTTCCAGGCTGTCGCCCTGCCACAACACGACCTGCTGCTGGGCCGAGTCGCGTGGCGCCGCCCGCAGCGGCGCCTGGTCGATGGTGACGATGGCCATGACGGGAACGGTGTCCGTAGCCGGAATGACCGCCGCCGACGGCGCGGCATCAGTCGCGGCATTCACGACAGATGCAATGAACAAACCTGCAAGAAGAAGTGCGAATTTCATGGCGATCACTCCCCCGCCACACTGGTTTGCTGCGCGACATGCTGGCCCTGTGCAGCGCCACCAATCAGCGCGGAGCCGATGAATCCGCCATCCGCCGGCGGCGGCGCGATGATCACCGAGATCTTGTCCGACAACTTGTCGGCGAGCGTTTTCTGGATCAGCAACGGATGCTTGGTGATCAACTCGCCGTCGCGTTCGAGCTGGTTGCTCGCGACCTTGCCAATCTGTTCGTTGCGATACGCGTCTGCGTCGGCGAGCTTGCGGCGCGAATCGGCTTCGCCCGATGCCTCGATGCGGCGCGCCTCCGCCATGCCTTCGGCGGTGCGGATACGCGAGGCCTTGTCGGCTTCCGCCTCGAGCTTGCGCTGCTCGATCTGCTTCTGCTTGAACGGGATCACGTGCTTCATCGCTTCTTCCTGCGCCTTGGCCGCGATGATCTGCTCGTTCGCACTTGCCTCGGCTGCCTTTTCGCGCGTCACTTTCGCCGCGTCGCCTTCGAGTTCCGATTGCTTGACCTGCTTTTCCTTGAGCTGCAGCGTGTACTTCATCTGCTCGGTTTCAAGTTCCACCGCGAGCAGCTTGTCCATACCGGCGCGGTAGTCGGGCGGCAAATCGACATTGCCCATCATCACACCGCGCAGCACGATGCCTTCGGCCGCCATCAGCGGCTTGAGTTCCGCTTCGAGCACGTCCTGCAATTCCTGCCGCTTGGTCGAGAAGATCTCGCGCACCGTGTAACGCGTGAGCACTTTGTAGATGACGCCCTGCACGAGCGGATCGACAAGCTCACCGCCAATATCGACTGGCAACTTGCCCGACACCGTCGCCAGCTTGGTCGGATCCAGCGCGTAGCGGATCGACAGTTCGACTCCAAGTGAAAGACCCTCAGATGACTGGAACGGCGCTTCGCCATCCGCCTTGTTGCTGCGCGTCGGGGTGTAAGTCTGATCCTGCAATGAATACCGACGCAGGTCGTGCACGCCCGGGATCACCAGCGCGATACCTTCGCCAAGTTGGGTCGACGAACCTGTGAGTCGGTTCAGACGCACGCCAACCTGCTGCCGCCCAACCGACTCCACCGGCGGGTGTTTGTACACCGCGTAGCCCGCAAACGCGGCCACGCCCATGATGATGATTTTCGCGCTGAACAAACGGCGCGACGCTTCCTTCACAACCCGCAGACGGTCAGACACATTGCCCCCAAGGCATTGACTGGATCGAACGATGGGCCCACGCGTGTGGACCCGGATTGCGCGACGACCCGGGCGTTCCCTGCCCTGCCCTCGGTGGTCGCTCGCGCCAGATCATTGGAACGCAGGCGTGTGCTGAGCGCGTGCCGCAAAGGCGGCGGCTTGGTGACGGGTTGTGGCGGGATGCGGGCAGTTTGGCCTGGAACACTCGGAGTCAAGAACGTGCCGCAGGACAGTACGGGCGCGCTGTGGACGTATGCGCCATGTCGCCACCTGCGGTGCTTCATGGGGGGAGCGGCCGCAAGAACATGACGTCGAATACGTGCTTACCGATCGCGCGCGCGACGATAAAGATCTGCAGGTCGACCACCTGGTCGCCTCCATCCGATCACATGTGGGGTGCCACGGATACAGCGTCTGTTCCGAGTGACTGGGCGCCGTTGCGGCAACGCCGTCAGGCCCTGATTGGCGCACAATCGCAAAGGCCATCACATCCCCGAATTTCGGTGGGACTATGCTGAATCTCCCAACGGCTAGACATCAGGGTAAGTCGCGATGCTTGTCGAACTGACGCTTCTACCCGACTTGGCGGTCTTCACCGGCAAGCAAAGTTCTCCCGATGCAGAAGCCGGGTGTTGAAGGACGGTCGAGATGTGCTCGAAAACGATCGTTGACCCAAAGATTTTTAAAGGTCCGACTGCGCCGATGGTCACGCTTCACCCAATCGCCGAGTGTTCAGAACTTTATGCAGCGGCCTATGCCCAACTGCAAAGCTTGGCGCGGCGTGAGCGCAGACGCGCCGGCAACCCCGGCACGATCAATACAACGGCGCTGGTCCATGAGACCTGGTTCAAGCTGCGGTCGAGCCCTGCCGCAGCAGACCTCCCACAAAAAGATTTTCTCGCGATCGCTGCGCATGCGATGCGTCAGGTGCTGATCGACCACGCGCGCCGTCTGGCTGCTGACAAAAGGCAACACATCGTGGTCACGCTTGGACATGCCGACGACGCGACGGCAACGGTGCCCATGTTCGAGATCGCTGATGCGTTGTGTCAGCTTGACAGTACCGACGCCCAGCTCGCGCGCATCGTCGACTTGCATGTATTTGCCGGTCTAGAGTTCCGCGAAATCGCCGAATCCGAGGGCATTTCCGAACGCAGCGTATTCCGGCTGTGGCGCAACGCGCGCGTGTTCCTGCTCGATCAACTCGCGCCATGAGCGCACAGGATTCCGGTTGGCCGCAACTGGTCGCCTGGTTCGAGCGCGTGACCGACGCGGCACCGGCGGAGCGCAGACGCCTGCTCGACGGACTACGTGACGATGATCCTGCGCTGCATGCACGCCTGCAGAAGCTGCTTGCCATCGATGCCAGCGACAATGATCTTGTTGCCGATGTCGCCCATTGGCGCGATCGCGTCTTTTCCACAGACGATGTCGAACCCATGCCCGCATGCATCGGTCCATGGCGCATCGTGCGCGTGCTGGGAAGTGGCGGCATGGGGCGCGTGTTCCTGGCCGAGCGTATCGAGGGCGGCTACGAGCAGCAGGTCGCGCTGAAGGTCATTCGGGGTGATTTCACTTCAGATGCTGCCGTCGCGCATTTCCTGACTGAGCGTCGCATTCTCGCGCGCCTGGACCATCCGGGCATCGCCAGCCTGATCGATGGCGATGTCGATGATGCCGGTCGACCGTGGTTCGCGATGCAATACGTCCAGGGTCTTCCACTGCCGGACTATTGCAACCAGCAGGGGCTCGGACTCGAAGGCCGCTTGAAGCTGATGATTGCAGTCTGCGAGGCGGTCGCCTACGCGCATCGCCAACTCATCGTGCATTGCGACCTGAAACCTTCAAACGTGCTGGTCGACGACAAGGGGCAGCCGCGGCTCCTCGACTTCGGCATCTCGCGCCTGATCGAAGCACAGGGTAGCGAGGGCCAGGCCACGCTGACTCAACTGCGCGCGCTGACGCCAGGGTATGCAGCGCCGGAACAACTGGCCGGCCAACCCGTCAGCGTAGCTACCGATGTTTACGCATTGGGTTCGATGCTTTACGAACTACTCACCGGCGTTCGCCCGTATGCTCATAGCGATGCAAACGCCGCCGCGGTCGCCATCGCGCAGGCGCATGCGCAACCACGCGCCGCATCGCGCGCGGCGGGTGCAGATGCGCCGGTGCCCGCGCGGCGCCTGCGTGGCGATCTCGACCTGGTCCTCGCCACGGCCCTGATGCATGACCCGGCTCAGCGCTATGCAGACGCCCATGCCCTGGCCGAAGACTTGCACAGCCACCTGGGTGGATGGCCGCTGCGCGCTCGCCGCACCAGCAGCTGGCATCGCGTGCGCAAATTTGTTGGTCGCCACCGCGTCGCCGTGCCACTTGGCGCGCTTGCGATCACCGCATTGTTGGTGGTCACCGCATTCGCCTTGACCCAGACACGCGCCGCGCGCGAGCAGGCCAGTCGCGCCGAGGCCGTGCGTCAGTTCCTGGTGGGGGTATTCGATCAGGCCAGTCCGGACGAAAATCAGGGCCGCCCCATCAGCGCGCACCAACTGCTCGAAAAAGGCGAACACCAACTCGACCACACCCCGGACGACCAGGACGGGTTGAAATCCGAAATGGCCGGACTGCTGGGAGAACTCTATATCGGCGTTGGCGACTTTCCGCGTTCGCTGGCGCTGATCGAGCGCGCCACACCGGCGCTTTCCAATCCCCGTGTTTCTGGCGACGTACGGGCACGCATCCTGCTCAGCAAGGCATGGATCGAGAACGAGAATGGCGACTACGAATCTGGCCTCGCGCACGCGCGTTCAAGCCTTGCGTTGCTCGAAGCTGCGCCGCGGCGCAACCCGCAGGCCATTGCCGACGCGCACCTGACCATCGCCTATGCGATGGCCGATATCGGTGATTGGCCCGCGACCGAGCAATTCGTCCGCACTGCGCTAGCCGCTGATCGCGCAGCGATCGGCGATGCGCACGATTCCATCGCCGGTCTATGGGAACAACTGGGCGATGCGCTGCGCCAGACGGGGCGCTACAAGGAAGCCGAAGTCGACTTCGACAACGCCATCGACATCTATCGGCAGCTCTACGGCGAAAACAGCATCCACATCGCACATGTCATCAGCCCGCTCGCCAGTGCGCTGGAGGCCACTGATCTGGGCCGTGCAGAACAGGCTCGGCGCCGCGCGCTCGCGATCAATCTTGCGCGCGTGGGTCCCGACCAGCACGACACGCTGGTCACCGAAATCAACCTGCTCGGCACGCTCGAACTCTCCGGGCGCTTTGTCGAGATCCTGCCGCAGCGGCTCGCCCTGATCGAGCGCGCCAAGCGCGCCGGCACCCTGCATCCGCGCGACATGGCGACGCAGTACACCTCGCTGGGCAAGAACTACCGCGAGCTCGGTCGCTTCGAAGAAGCCGAGCAAGCGCTGCAGCAGTCCCTCGCGCTCACTCGTGAAGATCGTGGACCCGACAGTGTTGATAGCGCACCGGCACTGCGGCATCTGGATCTGACCCAAGTGCTGCTTGGCCACTATGCCGTTGCCGAGGCAACCCTGACCAAGGCAATGGCACTGCGCGAGAATGACCCGCCATCGTCACCCGTGCTCAACTTGCTGCGCTGTGATCTGGGCAATCTGCGTCGCATGCAGCATCGACCGCGCGAGGCAGTCGAAATACTGCAGACGGCGGATGACGCGATTGCTGCAACCGCCGAAAGTTCCGGAAACGCGTGGCGCATGGATATCCTCGCCGCTCTGAGCCAGGCGCAACTGGACAACGCAGACGCTGCCGCCGCAGAACGCAGCGGCGACTCGGCCCTCGCCATTGCACGACGCACGTTGCGTCCGGGTCACTATCAACTAGGCATCGCACTGTTCGCGCTTGCACGCGCAAAACTGGCCTTGGGAAAATCGGCCGATGCTGAAAACCTACTGCGTGAAGCGCTCCAGGTGCGCCATCCGCCGCACCCCGATGGCGATCCGCGTGTACTCGAAGTGAAGGTCGCCCTCGTCAACGCGCTCGAAGCACTGCAACGCACGCGCGAGGCACTCGTGCTGCGCGACGAAGTCGAGCCGCTGTTGCGAAAGGCGACGACACCGTATGCGCACGATCTGCGTATGCGTCTCGGACTTTCATCCAACTAGCCCCAACATGAAACGTTGGGGCTAGTCGTGCGCCTGCGCGCCTCTCCATCGCTGTCAGTCGGGCACCACGCCATCAAGGCCGTCGCGGAAAATTACGTCCGACGTGTTGAGTCGTGAGATCAACCAATCGTAAAACATGGGAAGACTGCTGAAAGCGAAAGAGTGCTCGCCAACCAGCACGATGCGACCATGGTTGTCCAGAGCAAGCGCCGTAGTCCATTCACGCTGCGGCTCAGCCCAAATGCCCAGTCCATCCAGGCTGAGGATCGTCACACCTGGATCACCAGCCGTCCCGAAGCTTGTGTCGCGGCTGAGATCGGCATTGAAGCGGATCACGCCGCCATCAGAGGGCTGTCGGTTCGCATCGTTGGTGCCGGCGTAGCCGGTCACTAGCAACTTGCCTCCGGCCTCACGTGCCATGCCGAAGATGCCATTGTAGATCCCGGGTACGGGACCCTGTTGGAAACGGCCGATGCTTGAAGTGACTACGGCTCCGCTGCCGTCGATCTCGCCCAAGGCGTAGTAGCTGGCCATACCGGCCGGCACAGCGAATGGACTGAGAAAATAGGTCTCGCCACCGACGATGACTCCACCTCCCTTGCGCGCCACGGCGGCCCGGCAGTAGGCATCGCCCTCACTGGTTACGCTGAGGATATCGAAGTTGGTCTGGCCATCGCCGCTGAACGCGGTGTCCGGCACAAAAGCGCCGTTGTTGAGCGAAAAGACATACGCCGCAATGGCGCACTGATGGTGGGCCTGATCACTATACGGTGCGCTGTTGGCGTTACCGATCAGATATACCTTTGGCAAGCCGAAATTGCTTTCGAAGGCCATCGCATTGGCGCGGTCGTCCTTGTCGGCGCCCAGATCAAAGAATGTCGTCAGTTCCTGGGTTCGGACACCGGTTGCGCTGAATACCGCAAAGTAGAAATCGTTGTCCGTGTAGGGCGGGTAGAACCCGGAACCATGCCCTGCGGCATAAATCGGACCGGAGGGGTCCACCTTTACAGCGGCAAACGCGGTGTTGTGGTTCAGCTCAACGTAGTAGCCGCTACCAGCAAAGCTGACATCGAAGCTGCCGTCGGCGTTGAATCGTTCAATCAGCCCACGCTCGCCATGACTGGCGTCGGCGATGTTGCCCGCGACCACAATCTTGCCGTCGCCCTGAAGTGTCACGGAGGTGAGATAGCAATCGTTGCGGCCAGAGGACGGATTGAAATTCTGCAGCACCCTCCCGGCGCTGCCGAACCCGCTGTCGACTGACCCGTCCGCATTGAAGCGCTCGATCACGCAGGCATTCTGGTCGGTACCGAGGTACCTGTTGTAGGAGAAGCCGGCGACGAAGATCTTGCCATCGGTCTGCACCGCAACCGCTGTCGCATTATCGGAAACGTCGAAAGGACCTGTACCGTTACCGCCACGCAATACTACGTAGTACAAAAGACCGGGGATAACGTCGAGAGGAAGCGGTGAGAGACTTGTGTCCAAGCTGCCGTCGTAGTTGGTTCCAAATGCCGGGACAACCGCGCCGGCGAGACCAAGCGCCAAGATATTCCGAGCCAACGACGCCCAGGTCCGACGATTTTTCAGTGAGTTCATGACGCATCTCCGCGGGAACGAAGGCTCCCTTGGTTCATGAATACGCAGGTTCGCGCCGCCGACTGCCAACGGGTCGCCGCCAAGACGGGGCCAAGGCGGGGTTTCGCAATGCCCAGCTGAGCGGCAACCAGAGCGGCAGATTCGTCGCATTGGGAAGGTCCTCTATCGACCCGAAGCGGACCTCGCGGCTTCCATGACGGATCGTTGACTCTGCTATCCCTGCGGCCGATGCGATCGCGCGCGTCACGTCGATACCGGTGGAAGTGGTGCGCTAGTCCCCAGCCTCGACGCGGATGATCCGGTTGTCGTTGTCGATCGTGACGGTGCCGACATGGTCGTAGTGGTACGACTGCACCGAACTCGGATTGTGATTCGAAGCGACGTCGACGAGGCCATAGATCGGAATCATCGCCGTCACAAACGTCTTGTTGCTGCGATCTTGCGAAACGCTCTGGCTCGGCCGTCCCAGCGCCCTGACCATGTCGCCGTAGCTTTGACCGAGCTTGATCCGGTTCAGCGGGCTGTCGGTCGCGCCGGGGCGATAGACCTTAGGGACGCAGCCGGCGAGCAGACCGGCTGCGAGAAGACAGCAGATCGAATGCTGCACGCTCGGCTTCACGGCTTCACGGCTTCGCCGGTTCGAGCAGCTTCGTGTCGGCGATTTCCTTCTTGCCGATCTCGGGTGAGACTTCGGTCAGGTGCAGGTGCCCGACGAAGAAGCCCATGCCGACCGTGACCTTGAGGAACTTCTCGATGCCGGCTTCGAGATTGACGGTGGCATCGTTCGTCGCCTCGGTGGTTACTTCAAACTTCACTGGGCCGGGCGTGCCGACGTAGGGGAAATAGCCGCCGTTCTTCACATCCGTCACGGGCGTGCTGTTCGCACGCACGGTACCGTGCACGCCTGCGCCGAGACCGGAAGACTGCCGATAGATGTAGACCACGCCGCGCCCGTCGGTCGGCGCATCGATCGGCTTGAATGCGGGGCCGGACGCGCCGCAGCCCGTGAGAAGCACCATTACGAAGACACTGATAGCAAGCGCACAATGGCGCATCGATGAAACCTTCATTTTGTCCGCTCGTATTTTTTGTTGGCTCGTCACGACAAAAAACCGCGTGCAGCGCAGCGCGGTTCGAGCCGCAGCATACCGCAAGCGCGCTTGCTCAAGAAGAGCACGTGGCGATGCGCAGAGGGCTGATCAAATTGTGCGCCGTTTTACGATTACGCTTGTGTTCCCTATGGCCGGCGATCTGCGGTGTCGGGCGGAGGATGTCTGCTTCTGGCTGAAAGCCGTCTTTCCGCAGTCCGTTTGAATAAACCGCCAGTGTCCCTAGTCGACGAAAAATTGGGGCGGGTTCTATTTCTTGTGGGCGCACTCGGCCTGCGATTGCGGCATGCGGGTAACCTGCGTTTGGTTCACCCGGTAATCACGGCGGCGTTCGGATAGTCGATGGCGCCATCCGGCGATAGTGGCGCTCCGTGGATCTGATCATCGCTAGAGCCAATCGCATGCGGAATGGTGACCAAAATTGCCGCGACCCAGATTTTTCATTTCAATGTTCCGTC
>JBBRZD010000070.1:0-12309 GCA_038237055.1 Lysobacterales bacterium
CGCTCGAGGAAATCGGCGCGCTCGCCGTGACCCTGCTCGATGCCGAGGTCGACACGCCGAACGAGCGCGCGATCCTCGAACCCGGCGTCGGCGAGACGCCGGTGTGGGGCGAGATCGCGCTATCGGCACTGTTCGATGCTGACGCCGATCGCGCCGGTCTCGTGCATGTGCTGACCGATCTGGTGCCTGAAATCACGCCCGAGCAGATCTGCTTCCGCGAAATCGAAGATCAGGACTGGACGCGCGTATGGATGGACCAGTTCCAACCGATGCAATTCGGTCGACGCTTGTGGATCTATCCGTCGAATATCGAACCGCCAACGGATGATCTCGATGCGGTCACTGTGCGCCTCGATCCCGGCCTCGCGTTCGGCACCGGCACGCATCCGACCACCGCGCTATGCCTGCAGTGGCTGGATGCGGCAGACCTTGTCGGCAAGACGGTCGTCGACTACGGCTGTGGTTCCGGCGTACTGGCCATCGCGGCGCTCAAGCTCGGCGCTGCGCGTGTGATCGGTGTCGACAACGATCCGCAAGCGCTACAAGCCAGTCGCGACAATGCGCAGCGCAACGATGTCGCCGATCGCCTCGACCTGTTCGCTCCGGACGACTACGTGGCGACACCCGCCGATGTGCTGGTCGCGAACATTCTCGCCGGTCCGCTGGCCGAACTTGCGCCGCGCTTTGCCGCGTGTTTGAAGGCGCAGGCGCCATTCGCGCTGTCCGGCATCCTGATCGGACAAGAGCAGGAATTGCTCGAACGCTACGCCGACGCGTTTGAAGATCTCGTCGTTGCGACACAGGAAGACTGGGTGCGCATCAGCGGACGGCGGCGCTGAGCGCATGTCCTCGCGCGATGACGCCGTCGCACATCAGACCATGAGTGTCGGCACCCGCTTGAATCCGCTGCGCTGGGTCGGTCGGCATCTTGCGCGCTACCTGTCGGAACCGCGTGATGCCGCGAGCCTCGCGACGAACCGCACGCCGCTCCTGGCGGCGGTTTTGCGCAAGGGCGATGTGCTGCTGGTCGAAGGCAACAGCCGTTTTTCTTCGGCGATCCGCACGATTACGCAATCAACGTGGTCGCATGCGGCGATGTTTGTTGGCGACGCACTGGGTCGCAGCATCGCCGACGAAACGCAACTGTTCATCGAAGCCGACATCAACGAGGGCGTGCGTGCGATGCCACTGACGCACTTTTCGCGCTGGCATACGCGCATCTGTCGTCCGGTCGGCCTCGGTGAGAACGAAATCGACGCGCTGACCGGCTACGTGATCGCGCGCCTCGGCAACCAGTACGACCTGCGCAACGTCGCCGACCTTGCTCGCTACCTGCTGCGGCCGCCGCCGGTGTCGCAACGCTATCGCCGACGCCTGCTGGCGCTCGGCAGCGGCGACCCGACACGAGCGATCTGTTCATCGCTGGTCGCTGGCGCCTTCGCCTCGATCAACTACCCGGTGCTGCCCGACATCGAACTGGCGCAGGAGAAAGGCGCCGCTGGCAAGGCGCAGGCGCGCGAGATCCTGCACATCCGCCACTCGAGCCTGTACGCGCCGCGCGATTTCGACGTGTCGCCGTATTTTCGCATCGTCAAGCCGACAATCGAAGGCGGCTTCGATCCACACACGCTGACATGGGCGTCCACACTCGACGAGCAGCCGACCGGCTAGAATTGCATTCTCGCAGGATAGTTCCGCCAGCGTCCGCCATGTACACGCAATGTCCGCAATGCCAGACCATCTTCAAGCTCGCCGGCCCTGAACTGGCGGCGACGCACGGCAGCGTGCGCTGCGGCCACTGCGCCGCGGTATTCGATGCGCTGCGCACGCTGAGCGCGCAATTGCCACCGGAGCCAATCGAGAGTCTGCCGACGCATCCCGCGCATTCGGCGCCGCCGCAGCTCGACCTGCCGGTATTCCGGCCCAATCCGGCGCAGACGACCTTGTTCGCAACAGAACCGGCCGATCGCGCCAAGGCAAGCGAGCGATCTTCGTTGCCCGCATTCGCGGCAGCGCGACGACGCGCACGCTCGCCGCGCACCTGGCCATGGCTCGCCGCAAGCGCGCTGTTGATGCTGACCCTCGCCGGCGAAAGTGCGTGGTCAGAACAAGCCCGCTGGATCAGCGACGCGCGCGTGCGCGTATGGCTCGAACCCACCTGCGCGAAACTCGGCTGCCGACTGCCGCTGCGGCACGATGCAGCGACTTTGGAACTGCTTTCGCGCGACATCCGCCCGCATCCGTCGGTGCCCGGCGCCCTCATCATCTCGGCAACGCTGCGCAACGATGCCGCGTTTGCGCAACCGTTTCCGGTGGTCGAGATAACGCTGTCGGATCTGGACGAGAAGCGCGTAGCGATGCGCCGCTTCCAGCCACGCGAATACTTGAACGACGCGCGCGCGATCGACAGCGGACTCGCCGCGGGTGCGAGCACTGCGCTCGTCTTCGAGGTCGCCGACCCTGGTCGCGATGCGGTCGCCTTCGAGTTCAAGTTCGAGTAGACACTGCCCTCATCTGCATCGTACTCATGCGAGTACACCGCTCTTCTCAGCGAGCGCCTGAGATAGATCACGCAAGTGCCGATGCAAGAAGGCATCGGGGCAAGAATTGCTTCACGCGTGCCTGAATTCACATCCAGGGGACTTATCAAGTCGCGAGCGCGGCGCTAATATCCGCTCCCGATGCCCGCTCGCCTGCGCATCGGCCCGCTCAACGAAGCACGTTCGTCCATAGGGGCCATCTTGTTGTGAATGCCGCAATCCTGCTGCGTGCCGATGTCGCGCACGAACCTTCGTTGCAACCTGCTTTGCGTGAATGCGTTTCGCGCGCAGTGCGTCGCTATCTCAGCGATGTCGAATCGGCGCCCGGCGAAAGCCTGCACGCCCTCGTGATGGGCGAAGTGGAAGCGCCACTTCTGCGCGAAGTGATGGCTTGGTATAGCGGCAACCAGAGCAGGGCCGCAGCCGCTCTCGGCATCAACCGCGCGACTTTGCGCAAGAAGCTGCAGCAATACGGCTTGGCCAGCTGACCGCGATACCCGAGTGGAAGCAGCGCGGCGCCCCGGGCGTCGCTATAATCGTGCGATTCCTGCCTCAGCCATCGAACCCATGCTCGACGCCACCCTCGTTCCCGTCCGCCGCGCCTTGCTCAGCGTGTCTGACAAAGCCGGTCTGGTCGACCTCGCGCGCGGACTGGATTCGCTGGGTATCCTGTTGATTTCCACCGGCGGCACGGCAAAGACCTTGCGCGACGCCGGCCTCGTGGTCACCGACGTCAGCAGCGTCACCGGTTTTCCGGAAATCATGGGCGGTCGGATCAAGACCCTGCATCCGTGCATACATGGCGGCCTGCTGGGGCGAAGAGGCACCGACGAGGAAGTGATGTCACAACACGGCATCGCACCCATCGATCTGTTGGTCGTCAATTTGTATCCCTTCGAAGAAACCACTGCAGCGCCCGATTGCGCGATGGGCGACGCGGTCGAAAACATCGACATCGGCGGTCCGGCGATGCTGCGTGCAGCGGCGAAAAACCATGAGCACGTTGCCGTCGCCGTCGATCCGGCCGACTACGCCGAAGTGCTCGAAGCGCTGGCACACGGCGGCACACGACTCACCCTGCGCCGTCGCCTCGCCGCAAAAACCTACGCACACACAGCTCGCTACGACGGACTGATCGCTAACTGGCTTGGGGCGCGGTCGGACGCAGAGCGACCAGAGTCATTTCCCCCGAGTCTGCGCCTGGCGTTCGAGCGCAGGCAGAATTTGCGCTATGGCGAAAATCCGCACCAAGGAGCAGCGCTGTATGTCGAGAAAAACATACCGCCAGGCACGGTAGCGAGCGCGCGCGTGCTCGCCGGCAAGGAACTCTCGTACAACAACATTGCCGATGCCGATGCTGCGCTCGAATGCGTGAAGGCGTTCCGCAAGACGCCAGCTTGCGTGATCGTCAAGCACGCAAATCCCTGCGGTGTCGCGCTGGGCGCGAACCTCGAGGAAGCCTACGAACGCGCGTACGCCTGCGATCCGGTATCCGCGTTTGGCGGCATCATCGCGTTCAATCATCGGCTCGACGCTGACACCGCGCGCAAGATCGTCGAACGCCAGTTCATTGAAGTCGTGATTGCGCCGGTGTTTGACGCCGACGCGATCACCGCAATCGCGGCGAAGCCGAATGTGCGCGTGCTGGCGAGCGGCGAATGGGCCGAGTCGCCGCCGCAGGCCTTCGATTTCAAACGCATTGCCGGCGGACTGCTGGTGCAGGACGCCGACCGCGACACCTTGCTGCTGTCCGACCTCAAAGTCGTCTCGCGACGCACGCCGGATGCGGCCGAATTGCATGACCTGCTGTTCGCCTGGCATGTCGCGATGTTCGTCAAGTCGAATGCGATCGTGTACGCCCGCGGCGGCCGCACGATCGGCATCGGCGCCGGCCAGATGAGTCGCGTGATCAGCGCGAAGATCGCCGCGATGAAGGCCGCGGAAGCGAAACTCGTGGTGCCCGGCAGCGTCATGGCGTCGGATGCGTTCTTCCCGTTCCGCGACGGCATCGATACGGCTGCAGAGGCCGGCATCCGCGCGGTGATCCAGCCCGGCGGCTCGATGCGCGATGCCGAAGTCATCGCTGCTGCGAACGAGCACGACATGGCGATGGTGTTTACCGGCGTGCGGCATTTCAGGCATTGAACTGAGAGCCGGGATTCGAGATTCGGGGTTGGGGATTCGAAAAGGCGAATCCATGACGCGTGGAAATTCCTGAATAGCCCGCTTCCGCAGTATCCCGAACGCTTCACAACAGTCGAAGGCTGGTCATCCCGAATCCCGAATCCCGAATCTCGAATCTCGAATCTCGTCCCCATGAAAGTTCTCGTCATTGGTTCCGGCGGCCGCGAGCACGCACTCGCCTGGAAGTTGAAACAGTCGCCGCTGGTCGATGAAGTGATCGTGGCGCCTGGCAATGCCGGCACTGCGCGCGAAGCAGGCGTGCGCAACGCTGAGGTCGCGATGACCGATGTCGACGGCCTGCTCACGCTGGCGATCGACGAGGACATCGGCTTGACCGTGGTCGGCCCGGAAGCCGCGCTCGCGGTCGGCGTGGTCGACCGTTTCCGCAGCGCCGGGCTGCGCTGCTTCGGCGCAACCCGCATCGCCGCACAGCTGGAAAGTTCGAAGGCGTTCGCGAAGGATTTCCTCGCGCGCCACAATATCCCGACAGCGCACTACGCCGTTTTCACCGAGCTTGCGCCCGCGCTCGCCCATGTGAAGAAACACGGCGCACCGATCGTGATCAAGGCCGACGGCCTCGCCGCCGGCAAGGGCGTCGTCGTCGCACTCACGCTCGCCGACGCCGAGCAGGCGCTGCACGACATGCTCGGCGCGCACGCGTTCGGCGATGCTTCCGCGCGCGTCGTCATCGAAGAATTCCTCGAAGGCGAAGAGGCCAGCTACATCGTGATGAGCGATGGACATAATGTATTGCCGCTCGCCACCAGCCAGGACCACAAACGCCGCGACGAAGGTGATCTGGGACCGAACACCGGTGGCATGGGCGCGTATTCGCCCGCACCGGTCGTCACGCGGGCGGTCGAGCAACGCATCCTCGACGAAGTGATCCGTCCAACGATTGCCGGAATGGCGGCGGAAGGCGCGCCGTTCGGTGGTTTCCTCTACGCTGGCTTGATGATCGACGCACACGGCGCGCCAAAAGTGATCGAGTTCAATGCACGTCTGGGTGATCCCGAAACACAACCGATCATGTTGCGACTGAAGTCGGACCTGGTCGATCTGATCGAGGCCGCGCTCGATGGCGCCCTGGACGCAAAGACGGCCGAATGGGACGCGCGACCCGCGATTGGCGTGGTCGTTGCCGCCGGCGGCTATCCCGGCAAGGTACGCAATGGCGACGTGATCGATGGGCTCGATACGGATATCGGCGTGGACGCGAAAATATTCCACGCCGGAACACGCATCGATACCGCTGGCCATGTCGTTACGGCTGGCGGGCGCGTGCTTGCGGTCTGCGCGTTGGGCGACGATCTTGTCGCAGCCCGCGAGCGCGCCTATTCCGTCGTTCGCACGATCCACTTCGACGGCGCTTTCTCGCGCCGCGACATTGGGCACCGAGCCTTCAACAAACGTTGAAGGTGGTGATTGCGTGCTGGCGTCGTTATCGTGATGCCTATTTAGCGGGCTGTCCCGCTCCGGGCTTCGCATTCGCCATTGCGCGCGGTGGGTTGAACCACACTGAGTTCGCCGACCAAGCCCGATCCGGCATCTTGTGTGCGCGCAGCTTTTGCAGCGTTTCGCGATAGTTGGCGATTTCTGCCTTGCCGCCATCGCGTATCAACGTGAACATGGCCGCTTCTTGCGTCTTCACCGCATCGTCCCACTTGCCGTTCGCTGCAAGCGCGAGTGCATAAGCTTCGCCAATAGGCGCGACATTGGTCTGCTTGTACAACTTGCCGCCATAGTCGAGCGCCATCTTCTTCTCTTCCGCACTGACCGCGCTGCATGTGCTGCTCGTACGAACAAACAACTGCATGAGAATCCCGTTTTTGGGATCCTTCGCCAGCCCGGCATTGACGTCCTTGATGGCATCGGCACATCGATCACCGGCTACGCTGGCGGCGACGAGTCGTGTCCAGGCTGTTGCGTTCACGGCTTTCGTCTGAGTCAACGCACGATATTGCGCAGCGGCCTGTTCATATTGATGCGCGCGCATCAATGTATTGCCGAGGCGCAGACGTGCTTCGCCGGAATTGGGGTCCAATTCGATCGCTTTCTCATACGCGCGCCGTGCCCCGGCTTCATCGTTCGCCACTTCGTCGACAAAGCCAAGCGCCATCTGCCCATTTATTTCTTTCGGCGCCGCATCGATTGCTGCATTGGCATGCGCCTGGGCCTGTTTCGTATTGCCCTCTGTTGCATCGACGCGTGCATACAGCGCGAGCGCGTGGGCATCGTTCGGCTTCTGCTTCAACAATGCATCGAGCGTTAGGCGCGCGGCATCATATTGACGTGCCGCGAACAGCACCTCGGCATCATCGATGCCGCCAGTCTTTGCTTGACCTGCGACAGCGGTGACAGGGGCGACAGCCGTGGCTTCGTTAGGGATGAGTCCAAGTCCGATCGGATCAGCGAGCTGCGGTGCACCGTTACCGATCTTCGCCCGCGCACTCTCGGCATCTTTTGCGTTGCCGGCACCGGCATAGGCGTCGGCGAGTTCGGCGTACCAGCGCGTCGCATTCGGGTCGAGCCTCAGGGCGCGCTTGAAGTGGTCGACCGCTTCCGGGTAGCGCTTCTGGCGCAACGAGACTTCGCCAAGCAAGGCAATGGGCACGGCTTGTTCGGTCTGTGCCGTGACGTACTCTTCAAGGAGTTTACGTGCGGTGTCAAAATCGCCACGCTGGATCTGCGCAGTGACCAGCGCAACCCGAATGGGTAAATAAACCTTGTCCAGCGCCAGCGCGCGCTCGAAGTAGCCGATCGCCTCGGAATCGTGTTTCTGCATGCGTGCCACCATGCCGCGTGCATACAACCAACGTGCGTCGCCGGGCGCGAGCGCAACGACATCGTCAAACGCCACCGCGGCGACATCGTAGAAACCGCTACGCACGTAAGCGGCGCCCATCAGCGCATATTCTTCGGCAAGCTCAGGACCGACCAGGGTCACCTTCATCTTCTCGAAAGCCTCGCGATCCTTGCGCAACTGCTCGGCACTCGCTGCGGGAAGTTTCGACAGGTCGGGCGTCGGAATCGGCTGGACCAGCGCATCGGATGCGAAAACGGTCTGAAAAGTTGCTCCACCGAGCTCGAACGCCAGCACAAGTGCCGCAACGGAAAACAGTTTTGTATTCATGGCGACAAGAAATCGTTTGCAGCGGAAAGTGCAAGTGTAACGGGTCGCTGCCCGGACCGGCAGCGACCACAGCAAAGCCGGCAGGTTCCCGTCTTGAACTGGTAGCCTAGTGACCTGTAACGTTCATTTTTGAAATGGATCGCGACACAGATGTGGTGCTGGACGCCGGCCCGGAGCGAGGCTCATAGCGGTGACTATGCGTCGACGGAGGGACAAGTCCAGCTCCGCGGGACCGAGCGAGCCGCTTCCGAAATGAGCGTTGCAGGCCACTAGCCACCATCACCACATCGGAAAGACTTGTGTCCGCATCCAGCCAGTTCGATCTGCTGCGCACGCGCCGATTCGCCCCGTTTTTCGCGACCCAGGCGCTCGGCGCGTTCAATGACAATGCATTCCGCCAAGCGATGGTCGTGCTGGTCGCGTTCCATCTCGGCCTCAGCGACCATGAAGTCGGCTTCTACTCGAACCTCGCGCCGGCACTGTTCATCCTGCCGTTCTTCCTGTTTTCGGCAAGCGCCGGCCAGCTGGCGGAGAAATTCGAGAAGACACGTCTGATCCGCTATGTGAAGTTGTTCGAGATCGCGGCAATGAGCCTGGCCGCTTATGCGTTCCACGCCAGCAACGTGCCGCTGCTGTTCACCGTGTTGGTCATGATGGGGCTGCATTCGACCCTGTTCGGCCCGATCAAGTATTCGATCCTGCCGCAAATGCTCAGGACCGAGGAACTGGTTGGCGGCAACGGCCTGGTGGAGATGGGCACGTCGCTCGCGATTCTGTTCGGCATGATCGCCGGTGGCTCGCTGATGGCGCTGGGCGGCGCAGGGCCGGCTGCCGCGTCGGCTTTGGTCATCGGCATCGCCATTGTTGGCTACTTTGTCAGCCGCACGATTCCACCGGCACCGGCGACCGCGCCCGGGCTCGCCTTCAACTGGAATCCGCTGACCGAGACCTGGCGCGTGCTGGGTTTCGTGACGAAGAACCGCACCGTGTTCAACTCGGTGCTCGGCATCTCCTGGTTCTGGTTCTTCGGCGGCGTGTTCACCGCACAGCTGCCGAACTACACCAAGCTTTTCCTTGGTGGCAACGAGTCGGTTGCGATCCTTGTGCTCGCGCTGTTTTCGATCGGCGTCGGCATCGGCTCACTGCTGTGCGAGCGCCTGTCCGGACACAAGGTCGAGATCGGCTTGGTGCCGTTCGGATCGATCGGGTTGTCGCTGTTCGGCATCGACCTGTACTTCGCGCGGCCCGGCCTTGCCACGACGAGTGGCCTCGGCGCATTTTCTTTCCTTGCGGCGCCGGGCAGCTGGCACATCGCGCTCGATCTCACCCTGCTCGGCGTGTTCGCGGGCTTCTATATCGTACCCCTGTTCGCGCTGGTGCAAAGCCGCGCCGAACGCAGCGAACTGTCGCGCGTGATCGCCGGCAACAACATCTTCAATGCGCTGTTCATGGTCGCCGCCGCAGCGTTCGGCATCGGTCTCGGCACGCTCGGCCTGTCGATTCCGCAGATCTTCCTCGCCACTGCCCTGCTCAACGCGGTCGTCGCGATCTACATTTACACGCTGGTGCCGGAATTCCTGATGCGGTTCCTGTCCTGGATCCTGGTCAGCACGCTGTACCGGATCAAGGTCGAGGGACTCGAGAAAATTCCGGACGAGGGTCCCGCGTTGCTGGTCTGCAATCATGTCGGCTTCATGGATGCACTGATCATCAGCGGCGTCGTGCGGCGGCCGATACGCTTCGTGATGTACTACAAGATCTTCAACATTTCGGTCCTGCGTTTCATCTTCCGCACGGCGAAGGCGATTCCCATTGCCGGTCGCAAGGAAGATCCGGCCCTGCTCGAACGCGCATTTGACGAAGTCGATCGCGCGCTTGCCGAGGGCGAACTGGTCTGCATCTTCCCCGAAGGCGGACTCACACGCGATGGTGAAATCGCGACCTTCCGGCCCGGGGTCGAACAGATCCTTGCGCGACGGCCGGTGCCGGTGATTCCGCTCGCACTGCGCGGGCTGTGGGGCTCGGTATTCAGTCGGCGTGACTCGGCACTCGGTCGTTCGCGCCTGCCGCGTCGCTTTCGTTCGCGCATCGGGGTCGCCGTCGATGCGCCCGTTCCGTCCACGCAGGCCGACGCGGCGACACTCGAACAACGTGTGCGCGCGTTGCGCGGCGCATGGGCCTGATTGATGAAACTCATGGCTTGCTCAATGATCAATACGAACCAGCATATACGGGCGCTGATCGCGCGCAATCCGCGCGCGCCCGTCGATCCGAGCGCTGACTCATGACTCGACTTCTGTTGCTCAGCGTCTCTGCCGGCGCCGGACACGTGCGCGCGGCCGAAGCCTTGCGCGTTGCCGCTCAAGGCTTCGATGTCGAAGCGCTTCATCTGGACGTAATGGACTACGTCCCTGCCGCGTTCCGCAAGCTCTACACCGATGCTTACCTGAAGCTGGTCGAACACTCGCCTGCGACTTGGGCGATGCTGTACCAGATCATGGACAAGACGCCGCCGAGCGCGCCGATGGCACGCCTGCGCCGCGCGATGGAACGCTTCAACACGCACGCGTTGCGCAAGGCGATCGCGGCCTTCGCACCGGACACGGTGATCTGCACGCATTTCCTGCCGGCCGAACTCTTGATGCGCGAACGCAGTCGCGAACGCCTCGTCTGTCCGGTCCATGTCGTGGTCACCGATTTCGATCTGCACGGCATGTGGGTGGTGCCGGATATGGCGGGTTATTTCGCCGCCAACGACGAAGTCGCGTATCGCATGCAGGCGCGCGGCATCGATGCTGCGAAGATCCACGTGCACGGAATCCCGATCATGCCGGCGTTCGCACTTGCCCACGCTCGTGCCGAATGCGCCGCCGAATTCGGATTGGATCCGCAGCGAAAGACCATCCTCCTGATGGGTGGTGGCGCGGGCCTCGGTGGACTCGATGAGGTCGCCGAACGCCTGCTCGCGCTGCAGGCGGATTTCCAACTCGTCGCGCTAGCCGGTCGCAACGTAAAGATGCTCGACCGGCTGAGCGCGTTGGCGGCCCGCTATCCGAGCAAGCTGGTCGCACAAGGCTTCACCGATCGCGTCGAACGTCTGATGACCGCTTGCGATCTGGTCATTACCAAACCGGGCGGATTGACGACCTCGGAATGCCTCGCGCTGGGCAAGCCGATGATCGTGCATGCGCCAATACCCGGCCAGGAGGAACGCAATTGCGATCACTTGCTCGAACAAGGGGCTGCGCTGAAAGCGGTCGATGCGACCGCGCTCGATTACCGCGTGCGGGCATTGCTGACCGAGCCGCAGCGCCTGGTCGCATTGGCCGAGCGTGCGCGTGCACTTGGCCGACCGCATGCGGCACGCGATGTGTTGCGCGCAGTACTCGAAAAGAATTGAACGCGCGGAAGGGAAACCTCGTCCCGTTCGCTCAGCGTGTCAGCGACGCCAACGCGATGATCGCAATCACGGCGAGCCATGCAACCAGGATGCGCCGCAATACACGGCGCGCATCTGCAAGTTCGACCAGCGGATTGCTGATCTCGGTTGCATAACCATCGCCAGCGACCACGTCGGCGTCGACACCGGCGCGGGCGAGGACACCCAGAAAGCCAAGGTCAAGCGTGAAATATCCGTTGCCGTGCGCCGCATGGTAGTCGCGCCAGATCTTGATCACCGCGTCGAACTCGGACACCAGGGCGAGCGTCAATGCGATCAGATGCGCGGGTGCCCAGTCGAGAACGAGCGCCACACGATCGAGCTGCATCCGTTGATTGACATCGACCTCGGAGGTGAACGCCGCGTGTCGCGCAATCAATTGTGCTACTCGATAGCCGAGTGCGCCCGCCGGACCGAGAATGACGAACCAGAACAAAACCCCAAACGTGCGCGACAACGCAGACGCGAATGTCGCCTCGACCAGCGGCCCAGATTCCAGGAGCAGCGTCGCCGTGGCAGGATCTGGTCGCAACGCCTGCGCCGCAGCGGCACGGCGGTCGCTGTCTGGCGCCTTCAGCACGGCTTCGATATCCGCATCAAGCTCGCGCGGACCCCAGCAGTAGAACAGCACGACCACGCCGAACGCGAATGCGGGCAGGCCAAACAATACGTGTTGGAGCGCGAACTGTACCAAGGCGCAGACAGCAAACAGGATCAGCGGCAGCAGTACGATCGGATAACGCGAATGCGTCGCGCCAGCCCGCGTGCTGGCCGCCTGCGACAACCAGATCTTGAGCCATGAAAAATCACGCCAACGTGCGAGGTCCGGCAAGGCGTAGGCGCCGGCAATGACCAGCAGGGCGGCAAGCAGGGTCTGGGCCATGGTGTGTTCGCGAAAGAATGCGCAGGACGATGCGTCATTCTAGCGGAGCGTTGCGCTCAGGCGTGCGCTTTCTGCCAAGGCTCGTCGGAAAGCAGGTCGACAAGTTCGAGACCCGATTTTTCGCGCAGCC
>JBBRZD010000071.1:0-12304 GCA_038237055.1 Lysobacterales bacterium
ATCGACGTGATGCTCGTATTGCTGATCATCTTCATGGTGACCGCGCCGCTGCTCAATCTCGGTGTCGACATCCAGTTGCCACAATCGGCAGCGAAGGCGATCCAGAACGACAAGGAACCGGCAGTCATCAGCGTCGATCAGGACGGCAAATATTTCCTTACGCTCGGTGCTGCCAAGCGCGATCCGATCGAGGCTGATGCCTTGGTCAACAAAATTTCAGCTTTCATCCGTGAGAATCCACAGGTTCCCGTGCTGGTTGCGGGCGACCAGCGAGCGGACTACGGAAAAATCTATCAGGCGATGGTGCTGTTGCAGTCGGCCGGAGTGCCGAAGGTGGGCTTGATGAGCCAACCGACGCAGGCGGACGGAGCGCGCTAGCCGGATGAGGAGCCCGATTCAGGTCGAAAGCTTTGGCGACAAGTTGCGTGCTTTCGGGTTTGCGCTCGGATTGCACCTGTTGGTGGTGTTGTCCTTGTTGATTGGATTGTGGTGGACCCACGAGACGCGGCCGGTCAGCATGCCGGGGCCGGTGATCGAGGCGACGCTGATCGGTCCGACAGCAGCGCCAAAGTCGCATGCAGGTGCGGCGAAACCCAAACCTGCGCCACCGAAAACGGCGCCGACACCGGAGCCACCGAAACCCGAGCCACCGAAAACGGAGCCACCCAAGCCTGAGCCACCGAAACCGGCGCAGCCGCAGAAACCGACACCGGCTGAAGTACAACGGCAGGATCAGATCGAACAAGAGCGTGTGGCTGCGATCGCGCAGGAAAAAGCGGAGCAGCAGCGCAAGGAGCAGGAAGAAAAACATCACCAGGATCAGGTGCTGCTCGATCAGGAGCAAAAAGAAAAAAAGATCAAGGAAGAACAGCAGAAGCAACTCGCCGATATTCGCAAGCAACGTGAAGCGGCTGAGAAGAAGCTGAAGCTGGAAAAGGAAAAGCTGGCACAGCTGGAAGATCGCAACAGCCAGCAGAAAGCAGAACAGGCGCAGCCCGCGGCGGAACACGAAGCCGAGCATGCTCAGACGGGTGCGAATGGTCAGGACAACGATCTTAGTGCACGGTACTCGGCAGCCATACAGGCTGCAGTGACGCAAAACTGGAATCGCCCGGATAGCGCGGAAGCAGGTTTGCAGTGTGCGATGAATATCACCCAGATTCCGGGTGGCGATGTGATCAGCGTGACGATCGGCTCACCTTGCAACGCGGATCAGGCGACACGCAATTCAATCGAGCAGGCAGTGATGAAGGCAGCGCCACTGCCGTTCCAGGGTTACGAAAAAGTGTTCCAGCGCAGTATCAAACTCAATTTCAAGTACAACGGAGAGGGCGGATGACGATGTTCAAGCGGATCATGGGCTGCGCCGTGCTGGTGCTGGCAGGCTTGCTGGCCGGCAACGCCGCGTTCGCGCAAGGTCTCGATATCGACATCATCAACGGCAGCGCGTCGGCGTTGCCGATCGCGGTGGTGCCGTTCGGCTTCGACGGCGCGAGCGCGCCACCGGAAACCAATCCAGGCGAAGTCGTGCGCGCCGATCTGGCGCGCTCCGGCCAGTTCCGCACGCTGCCGAAAAACGATGTAGTCGAATTCCCGACCCGTCAAAGCGAGGTCAAGTTTGCGACCTGGCGTCTGCTGAAACAGGACTATCTGGTCGTCGGGCGCATGTCCGATGGCAGCGATGGCTCTCTGCGCGTCGAATACGAATTGTTCGACGTCGCCAAGCAGCAGAAAATTGCAGACGGGGCGATCAGCGGGCAGCGCACTGGCTTGCGCGATGTGGCGCATCAAATTGCCGACATCGTCTACGAAAAAATTCTTGGTGTGCGGGGTGCGTTCTGGACGCGCATCGCCTACATCACCGCAACGGGCTCGCCACCGAATTACCAATACGCGCTGATGGTCGCCGATTCGGATGGCTACAATCCGCAGGTCGTCGTGCGTTCGCGCGAATCGCTGCTGTCGCCAAGCTGGTCGCCGGATGGCAAGAAGATCGCCTATGTTTCGTTCGAGAGCGGCAACTCGACGATCTATGTGCAGGACCTCGGTACCGGTTCGCGTCAGGTGGTGTCGAACAGCAAGGGCATCAACAGCGCGCCGGCGTTCTCGCCCGATGGCAATCGCCTCGCTCTGAGCCTGTCCAAGGGTGGCAATCCGGACATCTACATCATGGATCTGGGCAGCCGGACTACGACCCAGATCACCAAACATTTCGCGATCGATACCGAGCCGCGTTGGGCGCCGGACGGACAGAGCCTGTATTTCACGTCGGACCGCTCGGGCAAACCGCAGATCTACCAGGTCTTGCCTGCCGGCGGAGAAGCGACGCGGGTTACCTTCCAGGGCCAATACAACGCGAGTCCGAGCGTGGTCAACGCGAAGGGCCTGAAGCTTGCAATGGTGCAGGGCAGCGGAAACGTGTATCGTATTGCGGTCCTAGACCAGGCGACCAACCAGTACACGATGGTTTCGCCGGGCAGCCAAGATGAAGCCCCGAGTTTCGCTCCCAATGGAAGCATGCTGCTGTTTGCTGCGAGCGAAGGCCCGCGCGGCGTTTTGTATGCCGTATCAGCCGATGGTCGGGTGCGTCAGCGCTTGGGGCTTGCCGAGGGCGATGTGCGCGAACCCGCATGGGGACCATTCCGCCAGCGTTGATTCAGGCAAGCGGTCGCTTTAATAAGCGCCGACCATTTTCAAGTAGAAGTTTCAAACCCGATATCCGATAAACCTGCCCAGTAAAAGGGAAACAATAATGAACAATGCTGCCCGTTTTGCATTCTCCATCCTGCTCGTCGCCGGCGTTTCTGCTTGCGCGAAGAAAGTCGTCAAGCCGGTCGCGCATGAGAGCGACAACACGCCGTCGACCACGACCACGGGCACCGACAATGGCGGTCGCTACACCCGCGACAGCCTCGATTCCGATTCCTGCCTGCGTCAGCGCGTCGTCTACTTCGATCTCGACAAGAGCGAGATCAAGTCGGAATTTCAGGCCCAGATCGCCTGCCATGCGGAGTATCTGAAGCAGTTCCCGCAGGCGCGCGTGACGCTGGAAGGCAATACAGACGAACGGGGTTCGCGTGAATACAACCTTGGCCTCGGCGAGCGTCGTGGCAATTCGGTGCAGGGCGCGCTCAGCGGCGCCGGTGCTTCGTCCTCGCAGCTCAACGTGACCAGCTATGGCGAAGAGCGCCCGGTTTGCCGTCAGCATGATGATTCGTGCTGGTCGAAGAACCGCCGTGTTGAGATCGTCTACACCGCGAAGTAAGAACGATGGCGCACTTTAAATCGAGTGCACTCGCAACGGCGACCTTGCTGGCCGCCGTTGTCGCGTTCGCTACATCTGCCTCAGCTCAGCGTATGTCGCTTGCCGAGCGTGTCGATCGCTTGGAACAGCAGGCGAATGGGCAGGGCGGCAGCAACGCGGTCGATCTGGTCAACCAGATTTCCGCGCTGCAGTCGCAGGTGCAGTCGCTGCAGGGACAGGTCGAGGAGCTCAAGCACTCGCTCGAAGAATCCAAGCAGCGCAACAAGGACAAATACGTCGATCTGGATTCGCGCATCGGTCGCCTCGAAGGCGGCGGCGCAGCGGCACCAGCCCCGGCAGGTCATGCTGCGCCGCGGGTAGACAATCAACCGCCGGATGTCGATCTTGGAAATCCAGCGAGTAGTGCGCCACCTTCGCGCACTTCCGTACACAACGAGCGTAGCGACAATGTCGGTGCCCTGTCGGATGCCGACCGTGCGGCGACCGAGCCGGGCGGCGACGTTGCACCGGCGAGCGCACCTGCGGCGGCCGGCGACCAGGGCAGCGGTACGGCGTCGTATAACGATGCGTTCGCCGCACTCAAGGACGGTCGCTACGCAGAGTCGGCGCGCCGATTCCAGGGTTTCATCGACCAGAATCCAGACGGTGAACTGACCGGTAATGCGTATTACTGGCTCGGTGAGTCGTACTACGTCACGCAGAACTACAAGATTGCGCTGCAGTCGTTCCAGACGCTGTTGAAACGCTATCCGACCAGCCAGAAAGCGCCGGACGCATTGTTGAAAGTCGGCTACAGCCAGTACGAGTTGAAGCAGTGGGATCAGGCGGAAGCCACCTTGAACCAGGTCGTGCAGACGTATCCCGATACGACCGTGGCGCGTCTTGCGCAAGGACGCTTGCGCGCGCTGAAGATGGAAACGCGCCGCTAGAGCGGTGCGCCGTCGATGAGCACTGCCGCCGTTGCGGAGGTCGCCGATTCGACGCTCAATGCGCAACCCGAACAGCGGTTGCGCATCAGTGAAATCTTCCATTCCTTGCAGGGCGAGGCCGATGCCGTAGGCTGGCGCAGCGTGTTCGTGCGCCTCACCGGTTGTCCGTTGCGCTGCACCTGGTGCGATACCGAATACGCATTCCATGGTGGCCAGTGGCGGACCATTGCCGGTGTGCTGACGGAAGTCGCTGCACATGAAACGCGCTACGTCTGCGTGACGGGTGGCGAGCCGCTCGCTCAGAAGCGTTGCATCAGCCTGCTTTCGCAGTTGTGCGACGCCGGATATGAAGTCTCGCTCGAGACTTCCGGTGCGCTTGACGTCGCCGAGGTCGATCCGCGGGTGCGCAAGGTCGTCGATCTCAAGGCTCCAGGTTCGGGCGAAGTCATGCGCAACCTGTGGTCGAATCTTGCTCATCTGACAGCTCATGATCAGGTCAAGATCGTGATCGCCGATCGCATCGACTATGACTGGGCCGTCGCACGCACCCGCGAACATGCGCTAGACGCCCGCTGCCAGGTTCTTTTTTCGCCGGTGCACGGCAAGATTGCGCCGCGCGAACTGGCCGAATGGATCATCGCCGACCGGTTGCCCGTGCGCATGCAGTTGCAGATGCACAAGTTGCTATGGGGCGAGACGCCGGGTCATTAATCCGCGCTGCCCGTATTTCCTGACCTTGAAACGGTTGTCGTATGCCTGTTGAAAATCCCCAACGCGCGGTGGTGCTCGTTTCCGGTGGCATGGATTCGGCTGTGGTGCTCGCGCTCGCGCGCGAAAGCGGCTTCGACTGTTACGCATTGAGCGTCGACTACGGCCAGCGGCATGCTTCTGAGCTGCAGGCCTCGCAGTGCGTTTCAAAAGCGCTGGGTGCATGTGCGCACAAGACGGTGCATGTCGACCTGCGCAGCATCGGCGGCTCTGCGCTCACCGACGACATCGACGTGCCCGATGACGGCGGCAGCGGAATTCCGATCACTTATGTGCCCGCGCGCAATACGATCATGCTGTCGATCGCGCTCGGCTGGGCCGAAGTGCTCGGCGCAAGGGACATCTACTGCGGCGTCAACGCGGTCGACTATTCCGGCTATCCCGACTGCCGACCCGCTTTCATCGAAGCATTCGAGCGCCTCGCGAACCTCGCCACCAAGGCAGCCGTCGAAGGCGCCGCACTGCGTGTGCAAGCGCCGCTGATGGCGATGAGCAAGGCCGATATCGTCCGCGAAGGCTTGCGCCTCGGCATCGACTTTGCGGCAACGGTATCCTGCTACCAAGCCGATGCCGACGGCCACGCCTGCGGCCATTGTGACGCCTGCCGCCTGCGCGCCGATGGCTTCCGTGTTGCTGGTGTCGCCGACCCCACGCGCTACCGCTGAGCCGCCGGGACGGTTAAACTGCGCGACCCTCGCGCGCGTCCGCGTCGAAGGGCTTCGGTTTTCGACAAATTGTCAGTGGCGGCGAGAATGGAGTGGCGTGCGCCAACCATCTGCGGCGTGTTTTCGAAATAGTGGGCCGTTAGCTCAGCGGTAGAGCAGTGGACTTTTAATCCATTGGTCGATGGTTCGATCCCATCACGGCCCACCAATAAAATCAGTGGGTTAGCCTGTATCGGCCATCACTGATTTGCAACTCAGGGACACTGCAGGGACAATCTCTCTCAACACACGGCAATCGGTGAGAGAGGATGGCTACGATCGAGAAGCGCGCGCGAGACGGAAAGACCGTCTACCGAGTCAAGGTACGCCTGCGCGGACACCTCCCCGCTGATGCCACGTTCGACCGCATCACCGACGCGAAGCGATGGGCAGCTGAAACCGAAACGGCGATCCGTGCCGGGCGATGGTTCCAGCACGTCGAGGCCAAGCGCAACACGCTCGCCGATCTAATCGACCGTTACAACCGCGACTATCTGCCTACCGCCGGACTGCGCTCCACAGCGCCGCGCATCGCGCACCTGGCCGTGTGGCGTTCTGAGTTGGGTGCGCTCACTCTCGCGGAGATTACGCCGGCCCGCATCGTCGCGTCCCGCACGAGGCTGTTGAGCGCGGACACCAAGCGCGGGCGCAAGATGACGCCTGCGACCGCGAATCGCTACATCGCGAGTCTGCGGCACTGCCTGAACATCGGTGTGCGCGAGTTCCAACTGATCGACGACAACCCTATCCGCAAGGTTCGCCAGATGGCAGAGCCACGCGGCCGGGTGCGATTTCTTACGGATGCCGAGCGCGACAGTCTGCTGCGTGAATGCAAGGCGGGCAGTTCCGCGCTTCATACCATCGTCGTCGTGGCGCTATCCACGGGCGCGCGACGTGGCGAAATTCTCGGGCTGCGTTGGCCGGACGTCGACATGCAGCGCGGGCGGCTGATATTCCACGACACGAAGAACGGCGACCGCCGTGCCGCGCCGCTGATGGGCATGGCCGCTGACGTACTTCGCGACCACGCGAAGGTTCGCAGGCTCGATACTGATCTTGTGTTCGCCGGAGGCACTCGTCGCGCGGACAAGATCGAAGAGGGGGACGAGGCCACGCCGCGCCCACTGGTCATCGACAAGATGTTCAACGACGCATGCGCACGTGCCGGCATCGCCAACTTCCGCTTCCACGATCTACGCCACACGGCTGCGTCTTGGCTTGCGATGAACGGCGCAACGCTGGCAGAGATTGCCGAAGTGCTCGGGCATAAGACGCTCGTAATGGTGAAGCGGTACGCGCATCTGACCGAGGGGCACACGCGCAGTGTCGTGGAACGCATGAACAAGGCGATGCTTCGATGAGTGACGACATGCGCGTGCTCGCCGAAAGCCTTTACTCAGACCTGCGGAGCAACGTAGACACGACACAGAAACACGCTGCATGGCATGAGGTCGAGAGTACGATTGTGCTCGCGAGCGAGCGATTGTATGCAGCAAGGCTGGTCCTTGATTTGCCAGCGAGCGACCCGCGCTACGCGGACGCCCCTGCCGTCGCCATCGAGGTGCTACACCGAGCAACGATGCTCTACGGAATGGCTGCAGGCGCACTTTTCGGCGAAGTCGCGCCTAAGCGAGCGCTTACCGCGCTCGGCAGGGGCGGCGCTGCAGCCAAGCATGCGGCTGATCCGAAGCAACTCGCGAAAACGCAGGCGCTTGGCCTGTGGCTGGAGCGCCACGCTGGCGCGCACCCAAGGCTACGTACAGTTGAACAGTTTGCGACCGAGGTCATGCACCGCTGGCCGGTGCTGACAAGTTCGAAAGTCATCTGCGGATGGTCCGCGCAATGGACACGTGAAGTGAGCGACGGGAAGCACCCTGCCAGCCGGTAGGCTTCCCATCGTGCCGGCAGGCTGGCATCACGCCACGCCACGATCCATAGAGTGACTCCCACAACGCCGCACAACCTGCGGCCAATGAGGGCAGTCAGCATGGAAACGGCGCAGTTTTCTACCGTACCGCAATTCGCAAAAAAGTATCCCGCGTTCTCGCCCGCCAGCTTGCGCTGGATGCTATTCAACCGGGCCACAAATGGCCTTGACGCTGCCGTGGTGCAGCTCGGTCGCCGCGTTCTGATCGACGAGGCCGCGTTCGTTGCGTGGCTGCGCGACCACCGCCAGAGCGGGCGGAAAGCCGCATGAGCGACCACCCGCCCGGATTGTGCGACCGGTGCGAACGCGCACCGCCGGTGCCGACAACGACCCTTGTCGATTCCCGGCGTGCAGTCGAATCGATCGCGCCCGAATTCGATTCCGCTGCGGCCAACTGGCCGCCATCACCGAGCGTGGGCGAGCTAACAAGATGGCGCAACCAATTGCATCGCGCTGGCGCGCATCTGGCAACGACGAGTCAGGCTGCAATCGCTCGTGACCAGCTCGTCGCATCGCGGTCGGTGCCACAACAGCCGACAGACGGTGACGCGTGAATTCCCTAGCGAGTCCCGTCATGCAGCGCACAGCGAAAGACGTCCCCGTCGCATCGCCAGCTCCGGACTTGGACGAAGCAGCTCGCTTCCTCGGGTTGCTGGACGAGGGCACTGAGCATTTCGAGTTCCGCACCTTTGACGACAGCAAGGCGAAACGTGCGAGCCTTGCAGGCAAGTTCTCGGGCACTTTTGCAGACCATGCAGCCGAGCTCTCCCGGCTCAACAGCGCCGGCGCAGGCGTCTTCGTAGTGGTCAATCATGGCGGGCAAGATACGAAGTCGATCGACCGCATCCGCTCGGTGTTCGCGGACACTGACGGCGCCCCGCTTGATCCGATTACGAGCTGTGGGAGCGAGCCTCATATCGTCGTCGAATCCAGCCCGAGGAAATACCACGCGCATTGGCTCGTCGACGGTCTTGCGCTCGACGAATTCAAGGCGATGCAGCAAGCCATCGCGGTCAAGTTCGGCACCGATTCCAGTGTCTGCGACTTACCTAGGGTGCTACGCGTGCCGGGCTTCTTTCATCGCAAGGGCACGCCTTTTCGCGTTCGCATCGTCAGCGAGCGCGGCGGGCTGCCATACAGTGCCGAAACCCTTCGGGCAGCGTTCCAGACGATGGTCACGAAGGCTCCTGCGCGCCCTGTGGCGGGCATCGCAGCCGTCGAGTCACCGACGCATGCCGGGCGCGTGGTCGGCGTCATTGCAGCGACGCAGGCGGAAGAGATTCGAAGTGCGCTTGCGTCTCTCGACCACGACGACCGAGACACGTGGTGGAAATGCGGTGCGGCGCTACATTCAACGTCTGCGCCGAACGCGTTCGGCTTGTGGACGGAATGGTCGAAAAAGTCCGACAAGTTCAGCGCGACCGATCAGAAAAAGACATGGAACGGATTCAAGGCTGGCGGGGGTATTCACCTCGAAACAATCTTCGCGATGGCGCAGGGCGGTGGCTGGCAGAACCTCGGCCGCACTGGCGAGGAAAGCGAGCCGCGCATGCGTTGGCAAGACGCGGAAGCTGCGCAGTTGGCAGCGTTGCGACGCGAAGCCGACGAAAACGCGCCGCCGCAATTGTCGAGTGTCGACCTTTCGGACTTGGCCAATGCTCGGGAAAAACCGCCGCGCTACGTCATCGACGGATTCGTCCCGCGTCGGGTCGTCTCGATTCTCGGTGCTCACGGTGGCGTCGGCAAAACTACCCTCGCGCTCGCAGTCGGCGCGCACGTCGCGTGCGAACAATCGTGGGCCGGCATCTCGGTATCGGGCGGGCGCGTCGTTTTTCTGAGTCTGGAAGACGAGCCGGACCTTATCCGCTTCCGCCTCGCAAATGCGATCGATGCTTACCAACTCGACGCGGATCGTGTTTGCAAAAATATGATCGTTCTCGATGGGGCGACGATGGACGCGGCGCTAGCGCACGAAGTTGACGCCGCTGGCGGCCACCGCCTCGTCGAAACGGTGGCGATGAAAGAGCTAGACAAGTGGCTAGAAGGCGCGGTTCTTCTGATCGTCGACAACGCCAGCGATGGTTTTGATGGCAATGCGAACGACCCGCGCATGGTCCGCCACTTCATCCGCCGGATGCTTGGCAAAGCTGCGCGTAAGCACGACCTCGCCGTCATTTTGTTGTGTCACATCGACAAAGCCGGCGCGCGCAACGGTACAGCAGGAAATTCGTACACGGGCACTGCCGCGTGGAATAACTCGGCGCGTTCGCGACTGGCGCTGCTGGAGTCGTCGGGCCAGCTGTCACTAGTCCACGAAAAATCGAATTTCTCGAAGAAGGGCGAGTCGGTTGCGCTGGCCTTCAACGAAAGCGGCGTACTGATGCCCGTAGGGACGCGATGCGGCGACGGCGACCACGCGGCCTATGGTCACGTCGTCTCGGACGCCGAATCGCTCCTCGCGGCCATACGCGCGGCATCAGCCGCAGGGGTCAACGTGCCAACTGCGCGCACTGGACCGACCACATCACAACATGTCCTCGCAACCATGAACGAGCTGCCAGCCACGCTTCGCGGCTCCAAGGGCCGCGCTCGGTTCTGGGCCGCGTTTGAGTCGCTACGCACGTCAGGCCGCGTCAGTTCCGAGACTTTTCAGAACGAGCACCGGCACTCGCGCACCCGATGGATCCCTGTGTGAGCGCTGGATGCGCGCGCGCTAATCCCCCATACCCCCTGCGAACTGACGCGCGCACTGGCGCAGTGCTGCGTCAGTCTGCGCTGGTTTGAAACTGACGCGAAACCGGCGCAAACCGGCGCACGGGGTTCATTCGGCGGACGCCGTAACAGTCCTCACCCACTTCAAAACAGGCTCCATGCAGATGACAGTTCCCAAGAAAACCGGCAAGCGATTCACCAAGGGTCGATCCGGGAACCCGGCCGGTCGGCCGGCAGGATCACCCGATCGGCGCGCGCTCTGGCGCGAACGCCTCGGGGTCGACCTCGATCGCGTCCTCGACGTTTTGGTCAAATAGGCAATCGCGGGCGACCTGGCTGCGATTGCGTTGATCATGCAGAGAACCTGCAGTCCGCTACGGCCCTCGCGAGAGCCGGTGCAACTTCCCGACTTCAACGTAGAAGGAACGCCAACAGCGACCGCGCAGGGACTGATCCGTGCGGCCATGCGCGGCGAGCTCGCCAGCGATGCGGCTGCCGAATTGGTTTCGGCCTTGGCGTCGGTCGCCAAGTTGCGCGAAGTCGAAGAACTCGAAGCGCGAATCGCCGCGCTCGAAAGCGTAGCCGCGCAGCACTGAATGATGCGGCGCAGTGTCGTGGCCGCAGATACACGACACATTATTTCCAACAAACAAAAAGGCTTAACCCATGACCAATCGTGACGACATTCTCATCGAGACCCTGACCAAGCTTGGTGCCCATATCCAACCGGATGACTCCGGTGCAATTCAATCCGTGAAGTGCCCCGGCAACGGTCCCGCTTTCGCGTGGCGCTGTCCTGAAATTGCTTTCGACTCGCCGGAGTATCGACTCGCTGCCGGCTATGCGAAGGTTTGCGTCGATGCGTATGCAAATTTGGTCAAGGTGGGAATTGACGATACCCGGACAGAGAAATGGAAAATCGACGCACGTGAAAACGCGATCGCAGCAGCGCTGCAACTTGCCACGTCGGCGCGTCTCGCGATCGACGCACGATTGGCCAGTTTCGACGCTGCTGATGCCAGCGACAGCGCCGCTCCGTTGCTGCTGTCGACAGACGTCGCAGCAACGCAGATCGATATCGAGGTGCGTACTTACACACGTTCGCTGGCGCGCGCGGATTTCTTGAAGCTGGCTTTGCAGGTCGAGCAAGGTAATGCGTCGTCGACGACTCTCTTCGCGCTCGGTCGCTCGCCCCTGCCTTGGGAAGAGCCGCTCGCCTCGGTCCTCGGTCCGGCGATCGTGGAGTGGAAGGCTAAGCAGGACCGGTCGACGGCGCGGCTTCGCGGTAGCGCGAAGATCATGCTCGGGTGGCTCCGCGACGTGACGGACCAGATCCGGGTGTGTCTGCCGACCACGCCAAAAATCAGGGCAGCCGCTGCTGCTGCATCCCGCTGATCGAATGCCACGCACGGCGCACGCCGTGCGTGGCCACTAGGAGCACACTTTATGAAGTCACTTGAGCGTCGCATCGCAGTCTTGGAATGCCCGGACGGCGCAATCTACATCGACGATCCCGGTGCAATCCCCATTGCGGAACGGGACGCCATAATCGCCGCCGAACGCAAGAAACATCCCGGCCGCATCGTATGGTTCGCATACCCCCGTCCCGGCCCCGGCGAGTGGCCCAACTTAGACGTGAACATTTTCGTGCCGGGGTAGATGGCTTGTAGGAATGATCGAGCAGCGTCCGAACAATGGGGGTGCTGCGCTCGCAAATTGATCGGACAACGAAGTTTTCCGGTGCTATTGTCAAACCTATACGTTCGTCTAGGTTTGACATACGGGAGCCCGTAGTGCCATGGCTGAGAAATTCGTCGCTTACTATCGCGTGTCGACCCGGGAGCAAGGCAGGTCCGGCTTGGGCTTGGACGCGCAGCAGGAAGCCGTGAGCCGCTGTCGTCGCGTCGTAGGCCTCGGGCGCCGCAACCTGCAACATCGATTCGGGTAGACGGTTGCGGCTGACCTCGCGTGAGATCGTCCCCACATCGCGATCAAGCGC